>DASXEN010000146.1:0-53443 GCA_036490095.1 Caulobacteraceae bacterium | reverse complement strand
CGGCAGCGGCGTGGTGGCCTCGATCAGCCGCGCGAGCTCGCGCGCCATCTGCGGATCGGCCTCCGGCAGCGGCGTCGCCAGCTCGGTGTCGGTGAGGAAGAGGCCGTTGTCCGCCCGGCCGAACTTCGCCTCGCCGACGATCGCCCGGTAGGGGGTCGGATCGTCCGGCGCCGGGTGGCTGAAGGCGACGCACTGCGGCGACCAGTCGTCGCCCAGCAGGCCGCGGAAGATCTGCACGTACATCGCCACCGTCAGGTCGATCATCTGCCGGCTGGCGCGGGTGCGCGGACTGATCAGCTCGAGCACCACCGCCACGCCGCCGGCCCGCGGCTCGGTGCGGACGGCGACGTTGTCGTTCTGGTAGCGCAGGTAGCGCTGCAGCACCTCCAGCGCCCCGCCCACGGTCGGCTGCTCGCGCATCAAGAGGCCAAGCGGGCCTTTCATCGAAAGCTTGAAGGCCGCGCCGACCAGCAGGCCGAAGTCTTCGCTCGCCGCAGATTTGGCGCAATCAGCCATCAGAGCCTGCACACGGTCCACGGGTATCTGCTGACCCGGATCGTCCAGGGCCGCCACCGGCAGCCCGGCGCGGCGGAGCATATGATAGGGGTCGAGACCTAAGGATCGGGCGGCTTCGGCGAAGGCGTTAAGCAGGGCGCTGCGGATGAACCTAGGTCGGGGTTCTTCGCTCTTGGTGTCACCTAATGCAAACTTGGTGTCTCGATTAGACAACCGACGCGTCCTTACCTGCGGTGGGCGCCCCTAGAAATTTGGTTAACGCCTACCGCTCCCACTCAAATAACTCGACCCGCTTACGCCATCTTCCGGGGTGCTTTCCGCTATCCCTGCGGCGATCACGTTACGCCAAATCGGCCCCATTTCAACCTATCCGCTGACGCAATCGGGCAGCCAACCGGGAATAGGGTTAATTCTGCTCCTGGGCGACTTGCTCCGTGCGCGGTTCGGTCGCAGGCGAGTGCTTAAATTTACTTCTGAATTACTGTATTAATGATGGCTTAACGACGTATGTTAAGCACTGCGTCAGCATGTTCCATCGTCCGGCTCAGGTTCCCTCAGTAGGGTGAAAATACACCGATCGGGGCTCTCCCACCGAGAAACCCGTCCCGGAAAGCCAAACCTGAGTGAGGACCTAGCGCCGTGGAATGGACTGAAGAGCGGATCGAAGCCTTGACCAAAATGTGGCGCGAAGGCCTGTCGGCCAGCCAGGTCGCGCGGCAGCTGGGCGGCGTCTCCCGGAGCGCCGTGATCGGCAAGGTCCACCGCCTCGGCATCGCCGGCCGCGACGCCCCCAGCCGCCCGCCGGCGACCGTCGCCCGCCCGTCGACCCGCATCCGCGCCAGCGCCGGCGGCGTGCGCCGCCTGGCCGCGCCGCGCGGCCCGCAGCAGCTGGTCCCCGCCGCCCCGCGCGCCATCTTCGAGGCCTCGGCGACCGCCACCATCCACACCCTCACCGAAAGCGGCTGCCGCTGGCCGATCGGCGAGCCCGACGAGGCCGGCTTCGGCTTCTGCGGCCGCCTGCGGCTCGGCGGCGGCTCCTACTGCGCGGGCCACGCGCCGATGTCGACGCGCCGCCGCGACACGCCGATGAAGACCAAGGAGATCGATCGGATCGTCCACCGCTTCGTCGAAGGCGGCTACCACGACCGCGCCGCCAGCGACTTCTCCTGGCGCGAGATCGCCTGACCGCCGACCGCCCCGCCGCCTTTTCTCCCCGACCGCTCGCAAGGCATGCCGTCGATGACCGCTCTCGCGCTCGACAAACTTCAGGTGCTGGTAACCGGTGTCGACGCCGGCGCCGCCCGCGACGTCGTGCGGCTGGCGGTCTGCGACGGGGCGAGCGTGCTGGCGGCCGACGCCGACGCCGAGAAGCTGGCCAGGCTGCAGCGCGACCTCGGCCTCTACCGCGTCAAGGTGGAGACCGCCGTCGTCGAGCTGGGCAGCGAGAGCCAGGTGCGGCTCTGGGAAATGTCGCTCGGCGCCCGCGGCCGCCTGCCCCACCTGATGATCTGCTGCTGCGGCTCGCCGGCCTGCGCCCCGCGCCAGGCCAAGGCGCCGAGCCGCGCCGCCGACGTCGCCCTGGCCGTTCGGCCCAGCCGCGGCTGCCCGGCGCAGATCGCCCAGGGCGCGCTGCAGCCGACCCTCTTCCTGCACGCCGAGCCGCTGCGCCGCTCTGTGTTCGACCGCGCGCTGTCGGTGCTGCGCCACCCGACCCTGCAAGGCGTGCTGGAGCGCGCGCCGGGCCGCGGCGTCTTCAGCCCCGACGCCGCCATCCCCTACGTGCGCCTCGCCTCGCACGTCTATTCGCTGAGCCGTGACGAGGGGGCCGCACCGTCGGCGCCTGCCCCTCGCCTGCGGCTCGTTCCCCCCATCGACGACGACGCGCCGCAGACAGCGGACGCGGCCTGAACGACCCGTAGGAGCACAACGCCAAATGACCACGCTTATCTTCGTGGAGAACGTCCTGGGCAGTGGCCAGGTGGTGAAGCTGACCGAGGATTTCGGCGACTATTCGGTCTCCCGCGACCTGCGGCCCGGCGAGAACGCCCGCCTCGTGGTCAGCCCGTTCAAGAGCATCTCGGTGGAAGAGGAGCCGATGTCGACGGTCGCGACGCCCGCCAACGCCAACACCGGCGGCAACCGCATCGCCACCTTTCCCGCGCCGCGCCGGCTGGAGCGCCGGTTCGGTTAACAGAGAGAGTTGCGCCGGCCGGACTCTCCCGCCAGCCGGCGACCCGCGCCTCCCCGTCCCTCTGGAGGCGTTCACTGACGGCAGGGGCGCGCTGCGCGCGTCCTCCCAGAGTCGCTTAGAGTACCAAGTAGCTTAGCGTTTCGAGTAGTTTAGAGAGTACAGTACAGTAGCGTTTCGCGTCTTAGCCTACCTGTTCCCAAGTCGCAGCGCCGCCCCTGCCGATCTTTTTCTGATGTCAAAGCGCAGCGTTAGCCACGGCGGCTAACGCTGCTTTTTTTGTCGAGGCGCGGTCGTGTCCCCGCAGAGATCGGCTTCAGCGGCGATGTGGGAGCTTGGCGAGACATGCTGCGCCGAACCATCGGCGGTGGCTGCGCTATCCCCTCGCCCGCTCCACCGTTTCCACCGAGGGGCAGGCGCGCAGGGCGGCGGCGATGTGGGTGAGGTGGCGGGCGTCCTTCACCTCGATGTCGATGTCGGCGTCGAAGAAGGACGAGTGGCGGTGGTGCATCGAGAGGCCGACGATGTTGCCGCCGGCCTCGCCGATGATGGCGCAGGCCTGGCCGAGCACGCCCGGCGCGTCGAGGATGGTGGCGTGCAGGCTGGCCATCGAGAAGGTGTCGCGCTCGGCCTCCGCGGTCCACTGCAGGTCGCGCCACAGCTCCTCGCGGTCCTCGAACTCCGCCAGCCTCGGGCAGTCGATCGCATGGATCATCAGGCCCTTGCGGCCCTGGGCGATGCCGACGATGCGGTCGCCCGGCACCGGGCGGCAGCAGGGCGCGAAGTGCAGGTCGGCGCCCGGCGCCAGGCCGGCGCCGCGCAGGTAGAAGCGGGCGGTCGGCCCGTCCTCGATCTTGCGGCGGGCGGTGGCGGCGGCGCGCTCGGTCTCCTTCAGGCCCGGGAAGACCGCCTCCAGCACCTGCGCCGGGGTGACGCGGCCGCGGCCGACCGCGTCGTAGAGCTCGGCCTCCGACGCGGCGGCGAACCGCTCCAGCGCCGGGCGCCAGGAGACGCCGTCCTTCGACTTGCCGGCCCGCTCCATCATCCGCTCCAGCGAAGCGCGGCCGACGCGGGCGAACTCCTCCTTCTCGGCCTGGCGGATGTGGCGGCGGATGGCGGAGCGGGCGCGGCCGGTGATGGCCAGCGAGGGCCAGTCGGCCGCCGGCGGCTGCGCCTTCGGCCCGCGCACCACCTCGACCACGTCGCCGTTGACCAGCTCGGTGCGAAGGGGCCTGAGCTCGCCGTTGATCTTCACGCCGACCGCGGTGTCGCCAACGTCGGTGTGGACGGCGTAGGCGAAATCCAGCGGCATCGCGCCGCGCGGCAGGCTGACCAGCCGCCCCTTCGGGGTGAACACGAACACCTGGTCGAGGAACATCTCCAGCTTGGCGTGCTCGACCAGCTCCTCCGAGTCGCCGCCGTGCTCCAGCACCTGCACCAGCTGGCGCAGGTTGGCCAGCGGATCGCGCCCGCCCGCCGCCTCGGCCGCCTCGGGGTCGAAGCCGTAGCTCTGGTCCTTGTAGCGCCAGTGGGCGGCGACCCCCTCCTCGGCCACCAGGTCCATCGACTCGGTGCGGATCTGCATCTCGATCCGCAGGCCCTTGGGCCCGACCACGGTGGTGTGGATCGAGCGGTAGTTGTTGCGCTTGGGCGTCGAGAGGAAGTCCTTGAAGCGCTCCGGCACGCACGGCCAGGCGCGGTGCACCACGCCCAGGGCGCGGTAGCAGTCGGCCTCGCTGTCGACGATCACCCGGAAGGCGAAGATGTCGGAGAGCTGCGAGAAGCCGATCGACTTGCGCTGCAGCTTGCGCCAGATCGAGAACGGATGCTTCTCGCGGCCGAACACCCGGGCCGGCACGCCCGCCTTCTCCAGCTTCTCCGAGATTTCCTTGCTGACCTGCGCCACCGCCTCGCCCTGGCCGGTGCGCAGCGCCTCCAGGCGCCGGACGATGGCGTTGCGCGCCACCGGATTGAGGTGGGAGAAGGCCAGCTCCTCCAGCTCGATGCAGATGCGGTGGCAGCCGATCGAGCGGGCCAGCGGCGCGTAGATCTCCAGCGTCTCGCGGGCGATCCGCTCGCGCTTGGCGGCGCTCTTGATGAACTGCAGCGTGCGCATGTTGTGCAGCCGGTCGGCGAGCTTGACCAGCAGGACGCGCACGTCCTTGGAGATGGCGAGGATGAACTTCCTGAGGTTCTCCGCCTGGCGCTTGTACTCGGCGCCCAGCGCCAGCCGCGACAGCTTGGTGACGCCCTCGACCAACTCGGCGATCTCGTCGCCGAACACCCGGGCGATCTCCTCGCGGCTGACCTCGGTGTCCTCGATGACGTCGTGCAGCAGCGCCGTGACGATGGTCGCCGTGTCCATCCGGTAGTCGGTGAGGATGCCGGCCACCTCGATCGGGTGGGCGAAATAGGGATCGCCGGAGGCGCGCATCTGCGAGCCGTGGGCGCGCACGGCGTAGACGTAGGCGCGGTTCAGCAGCGCCTCGTCGGCGGTCGGATCGTAGGCCTTGACCCGCTCGATCAGCTCGTACTGGCGCAGGAATTTCGGCGGCCCGGCGGCGGCCGGCCTGACGGGCGCGGAAAGCTTCGGGCCGTCCGAGGTCGGAACGGCCGCCGGGATCGCTGGAGCCGGGGTCGTTTGGTCGGAGAGCGAGGCTAGGCCGTCCGCGCTCAGTACCGCTCCTCCTGACCGCCGTCGCGGTCGCTCTGCAAGGCCCGCACCAGCTCCTGCTCGCTCATCTGCATGTGCGAGGGGTCGGCCAGCAGCGCCAGGGTCTCGGCCTCTTCCTCGGCCTCGGAATGCTCGTCGACGCGCTGCAGCGTGCCGATCAGGGCTTCCTTGAGCTCGTCGGGGTCCACCACGTCGTCGGCGACCTCGCGCAGCGCCACCACGGGGTTCTTGTCGTTGTCGCGATCGACCAGCAGCTGGCCGCCGGCCGAGATCGCCCGGGCGCGATGCGCCGAGAGCAGCACGAGGCCGAAGCGGTTGGGAACCTTGTCAATGCAGTCTTCGACGGTGACGCGCGCCATGAACAGTCTCGCTATGGTGGGAGGGTGCAATGTAGAGATCGGCGCCGATTTGTGCAACGCCGCAGCTCGACCCGCCGCGAGGCGAGTGGTCGCCCGCAAGCGGTCAGCTCGGGGCAATCAGCGGGACGGTCGGGAAGTAGCTGCGATAGCGGGCCGCATCGCGCGTCAGCAGCTCGTAGCCCGCAACCGCCGCGTGGCCGCCGATGAAGAAGTCCGGCAGCGGAGAGCGGCGGGCGCCGCCGCGCCGGCGATAGTCGAGATAGGCCTTCCCCGCCAGATATGCGGCCTCGTACGGAATTGGCTCTCGGGCGAAGACGTCGGCGGGCAGCTCGGCCTCGAGCCTTTCCGCCGTGTCGTAGCCAACCGAGACCTCGGCATAGATGACCGGATCGATCACGAGACGCGCACGGTCGGCCGCCTCGCTCAGCGCGGCTCGAGACCATGCCAGCCAGGGACTGGCCTCGGAGAGGACGTCGAGTAGCACGTTGCTGTCGACGAGAACCCCGGCCACCACCCCTATTCCCCGCGGGTCAAAGCCATTATCTCGTCGGTCGTCATCCTGAGTCCGCCGCGATGGGCGCGCAGGCGAGCGACGAGTTGCTCGCCACGAGTCGGCTTCTTTGGCGCCTTGGAGCGCTTCAGCGTGACCTTGTCGCCTTCGAGGCCGAACTCGACCTCGGTGTTCGGCAACAGGCCTGCCCGTTCGCGAATGTCGATGGGGATGGTGACTTGGCCTTTGGATGTGACACGCATGACGGCTCCTTACTCTTACCGGTAAGAGTAGGAACTAGCGCCGGCAGATTCAATCTGCCAAGACGCCGACCGGCCTAAGCTCGGCCGGTCGGAACCCGTGTGGCGCCCATGCGTCCAGCTGCGTCAACCTTGCGCCGGCCTCTCGCGTCAATAGACTTCACCGCGCCATGACCGAGACCGCTGAGCCGCTCGCCCACCGGATCCTGCTCGTCACCGACGCCTGGGCGCCGCAGGTGAACGGCGTCGTGCGCACGCTGGAACGGCTGGTGGAGGAGCTGCGCGCCATCGGCTGCGTGGTCGAGGTGATCGCCCCGTCGGACGGCTACCGGACCGTGCCGCTGGTCACCTACAGCGAAATCCGCCTGGCGCTGTGGGCCCGTGAGGACATCGAGGCGCGGTTCACCCGCTTCGCGCCCGACGCCGTGCACCTGGCCACCGAAGGCCCGCTCGGCTGGGAGGCGCGCGCCGTCTGCCTGAAGCACGGCTTTCCGTTCTCCAGCTGTTACCACACCCAGTGGCCGGAATACGTGACCGCGCGGTTCCCGTTCGTGCCGCTGGCGGCCGGCTACGGCGTCGTGCGCGCCTTCCACAGCCGCAGCGGCCGGGTGATGGTCTCGCTGGCGTCGATGCGCGAGCGGCTGACCCGGCGCGGCTTCCGCAACCTGGCGCCCTGGCTGCGGGCGGTGGACACCGAGCTGTTCCATCCGCGGCTGCGCGGCGAGGACGGCGGCGTCTACGCCGGCCTGCCGCGGCCGATCTTCGTCAACGTCGGCCGGGTCGCGGTGGAGAAGAACCTGGAGGCGTTCCTGGCGCTCGATCTGCCGGGCAGCAAGGTGATCGTCGGCGACGGGCCGGATCGCGAGCTGCTGCAGGCGCGCCACCCGGACGCCCACTTCACCGGCTACCAGACCGGCGAGGCGCTGGCCCGCCACTTCGCCGACGCCGACGTGTTCGTGTTCCCGAGCCTGACCGAGACCTGGGGCGGCGTGATGGTCGAGGCGCTGGCGGCGGGCACGCCGGTGGCCGGCTTCGACGCGCCGGGCCCCAAGGACTTCGATCGCTCGGTGGTGGCGGTCGGCGACGACCTGCGCGCGGCCTGCCTGCAGGCGCTCGGCTTCGACCGCGGCGCGGCGCGCGCCTACGCCGAGCGCTTCTCCTGGCGCGCCTGCGCCGAGGACTTCCGCCGCAACCTCGCGCCGCTGCCGCCGCCGCAGCGCCGCCGACTGTTTGCAAGATTGAGATTGCTCCGGCGCCGCCGCTGGCCCAAGGCCGCCTGACACCCCGCCGATGATGTGAATATAACAGAAACAAACTTAAGTTCAAGACTGCCCGGCGCCGCGAAGTCTGTATAGTTTCCGTGCCCCACAGCAACATTGGGGCGATCATGCCAGCAGCAGACCACGATGGCGCCGCGCCGGCCCTGCTCGCGCGGCCGCGGATCGTATCTCCCTGGGCGGCGCCGGCCTCGAGGGCCACGGCGCCGCCGCTCTGGCTGACACGGCTGGCGGCGGCCTGGCGCGAGGGGATGGAGCTCTACCTGCGCGCCGGCGGCTATCGCAGCCGGTGGTGGCGCTTTTGACCGCCGCGGCAGCCCAGGGTCCCAGGCGGGCCCGGCGGGCGGCGGCCAAGCCAGCCCCGATCGACCAGCTGGCGCCGCTGCTGTGGCGCTATCTGCGGCCGCAGGGCGCCCGGGTGGCCATGCTGGCGCTGTGCCTCCTCGGCGGCGTCGCCTTGCAGATCGTCGCGCCGCAGATGACCAGCCGCTTCATCGACCTGGTGGCGCGCTTCGGCGCCGCGGCCCCGGCTCGCCGGCTCTGGAGCCTGGCGGGGCTGTTCATCGCCGCCACCCTGATCGGCCAGCTGGTGCGGCTCGCCGGCTCCTACTTCAGCGCCTCGGTGGGCTGGAACGCCGCCAACCGGCTGCGCGAGGACCTGGCGCGCCACTGCCTGGCGCTCGACATGAGCTTCCACAACGCCCGCACCCCCGGCGAGCTGATCGAGCGGGTGGACGGCGACGTCTCCTCGCTGGCTTCGGTGTTCTCGCAGTTCGTGTTCCAGATCCTCGGGTCGGCGGTGCTGCTGGCCGGCATCCTGGCGGTGCTGCTGGTGCAGAACCTGCGGATCGGCGCGGCGCTGACGCTGTTCTCCGCCGCCGCCTTCGCGGTGCTGTTCGCCTCGCGCCGGCTCGGCACGCCGCTCTACGCCGCCGAGCGGCAGGCGCGCTCGGAGCTGGCGAGCTTCGTCGAGGAGCGGGTCGGAGGCCTCGACGACGTGCGCGCCAACGGCGGCGGCGGCCATGTGGTGCGCCGCCTCGAAGGCCACAACGACACCCTGACCGCCCGCGGCGTGCGGGCGATCAGGGTGGCCGCGGTCTACATCGTGCTGATCGCCAACGGCGTCTTCATCGCCGGCTTCGGCCTGGCGCTGAGCCTCGGCGTCTACCTGTTCCAACGGCGCGAGGCCTCGCTCGGCGAGGTCTATCTGCTGATCCAGTACACCGCGATGCTGCGCCAGCCGCTGGAGACCATCGGCGGCCAGATCCAGGACTTGCAGCGGACCATGGCCAGCCTCGGCCGGGTGCTGGAGCTGCAGGCGATGTCGCCGCGGGTGCGCCCCGGCCCCGGCCTTGCCTGGACCGGCGCGTCGCCGCGGATCGAGGTGGACCGGGTGAGCTTCGCCTACGCCGAGGGCGAGCCGGTGCTGAGCGACGTCTCTTTCCACCTCGAGCCGGGCGCGACGCTGGGCCTGCTGGGGCGCACCGGCAGCGGCAAGACCACCCTCACCCGGCTGATCTGCCGCCTCTACGATCCCACGGCCGGCGAGATCCGCTTCGACGGCGAGCCGATCGCCAAGGCGACGCTGGCCCAGCTGCACGCCCACGTCGGCGTCGTCACCCAGGACGTGCAGCTGTTCCAGGCCAGCATCCGCGACAACCTCACCTTCTTCGATTCCGCCATCCCCGACGCGCGGCTGCAGGGCGTGCTGGCCGACCTCGGCCTCGGCGCCTGGCTGGGGCGACAGGCGCAGGGGCTGGACACCGTGCTCCAGGGCAGCGGCGGGCTCTCGGCCGGCGAGGCGCAGCGGCTGGCCTTCGCCCGGGTGTTCCTGAAGTCGCCCGGCGTGGTGCTGCTCGACGAGGCGTCGTCGCGGCTCGACCCGGCGACCGAACGGCTGATCAATCGGGCCACCGAGCGGCTGCTGGGCGGCGGCGATGCTGGCGCGCGGCGCACCACCATCATCGTCGCCCACCGGCTTTCCACGGTGCGCCGCGTCGACCGGATCATGATCCTGGAGGCGGGACGCATCGCCGAGCACGGCGCCCGCGCCGCGCTGGCCGCCGACCCCGGCTCGCGGTTCTCCCGGCTGCTCAGCGCCGGCCTCGAAGAGGTGCTGTCATGAGACCGGGCGCCTGGAAGCACGCCGCGGGCCTGATCCGCGCCAATCCCTGGTCGTTCGGCGCCAGCCTTGGCTTCTACGTCGGCTTCTTCACGCTGACGCTGGCCCCGGGGCTGATCAACCGCGAGATCTTCGACACGCTCAGCGGCCGCGGCCGGGCCGGCGCCAACGTCTGGACCCTGATCGCGCTGGTGGTCGGCCTCTCGCTCGGCCGCTTCGGGCTGCTCTACTGCGGCGGCGTGCTCTTCAACGTGTTCCGCTACGTCAGCGAGGCGCTGCTGAAGCGCAACATGCTCGACTGGCTGGTCAGCGCGCCGGGGCCGCGGACGCTGCCGGGCTCGCCCGGCGAGGTGGTGAGCCGCTTCCGCGACGACACGCTGGAGACGGTCGGGCTCTCGACCATCCTGATCGTCAGCCCGCAGGTCGCCACCGGCGTCGTCGCCTTCGCCATCATGCTGCGGATCGACGCCGTCATCACCGTGGTGGTGGCGCTGCCGATGCTGGCGGCGGTGGCGATCAACTACCTGCTGACGCGGCGCATCCAGCGCTACCGCAAGGCGGCGCGCGAGGCGACGGCGGCGGTGACCAGCTTCATCGGCGAGACCTTCGCCGCGGCGCAGTCGATCAAGCTCGCCGGCGCCGAGGCGCGGGTGATCGGGCGGCTGAAGGGGCTGAACGAGCGGCGCCGGGCCGCCTCGATCCGCGACCTGATGTTCGCCTCGACCATGGGCGTCGCCAACGCCAACCTGTCGGCCCTCGCCACCGGCTGCGTGCTGCTGCTGGCGGCCGGGGCGATGCGGCGCGGCGCCTTCACCGTCGGCGACTTCACCCTGTTCGCCAACTACCTGGCGCTGGTCAGCGCCGCGCCGGTGCTGGTGGGGCAGATCCTCGCCACCGAGCGCCAGTCGGGCGTCTCGCTGGCCCGGATGCGCGAGCTGACCGCCGACGCGCCGCCGTTGCAGCTGGTGGCGCGGCGGACGGCGGCGCCGCCGCGCCCCGCCCTCGCCGCCGAGCCGCTGCAGACCCTCGCCGTGCGCGGCCTCAGCTGCCGCCACCCGGCCAGCGGACGCGGCATCGAGGCCGTCGACCTGGAGGTGCGGCGCGGCGCGTTCGTGGTGGTCACCGGCCGCGTCGGCGCGGGCAAGAGCACGCTGCTGCGCGCCCTGCTCGGCCTCGCGCCGGCCCACGCGGGCGAGATCCTCTGGAACGGCCGGCCGGTGGCCGACCTGGCGCGGTTCATGACCCCGCCGCGCTGCGCCTACACCGCCCAGGCGCCGAGGCTGTTCAGCGAGAGCCTGCGCGACAACATCCTGATGGGCGAGGCCGCGACCGCCGAGGCGCTGGCCGAAGCCGTCTCGCTGGCGGTGTTCGACGAGGACGTGGCCGGCTTCGACGCCGGGCTGGAGACGCTGGTGGGAACCCGCGGCGTCACCCTCTCCGGCGGCCAGCTGCAACGGGCGGCGGCGGCGCGGATGTTCCTGCGGCGGCCCGACCTGCTGGTGTTCGACGACATCTCCAGCGCCCTCGACGTCGCCACCGAGCAGGCGCTGTGGCGCGGCCTCTTCGCCGACGGCCGGCGCACCTGCCTGGCCGTCTCGCACCGCCGCGAGGCCTTCCGCCGCGCCGACCAGATACTGGTGCTCGACGAAGGCCGCGTCGCCGCCCGCGGAACGGCGGAAACGCTGAGACGCGCCAGCCCGCTGTTCCGCTCGATCTGGGACGACGAGGACGACTGAGCCGCACCTCAACCCGCGGGCGCGAACACCTCGTCGGTGGGAATCCGCACCGAGCGCAGCGCGCGGGTGGCCTCGTACTCGGCGTGCAGCGGCATCGCGCAGTAGGTGATCAGCAGCGAGCGGCGCGCCGCGCCGCTGCGGTTGACGCAGGCCCCGTGCAGCACCGACGCGTCGAACACCAGCACGTCGCCGGCCTCGCCCTGCAGCTGGAAGGTCGCCGGATGCTCGATCCGGTCCGGCGCGGCGCGGCCGTCGCCGCGGTGGGTGCCTGCCGCGATCCGCGTGCCGCCGTTGCCGGGCCCGAACGCATCTAGGAAGGCGAGCGCCGAGACCACCTCGGCCGTCGCCGGATGGTCGCGATGCAGCAGCTGGTGGCCGCCGCCGGCGCGCGGCTCGCGCCCCTCGGCCTGGGCCAGGAAGAATGGCCCGCCCAGCAGCCGGCCGACGGCGGCGAGCAGCGGCGGCAGCCGGCAGACCCGCCGCACCGCCGGATCGAGGTCGAGCAGCGAGTGGCGCCAGGCCGGCCCCTGCGGCGCCGGCCAGACGTGGCCGGTCCCCGCCTCGAAGGCCGCACGCAACGGCTCGATCCAGTCGCCGGGGATGGCGGCGCGCAGCAGCAGGCAGCCGTCGCGGTCCAGCGCCTGCGCCGCCGCCGCGTCCGGCCGACCCACCTGCGTCTGTTGCAGCGCCTCGCCCACGGCCCAGGTCTAGCGCCGGCCCGGCGGGTTCGCCAAGCGCGCTAGCCGATCGGCCAGGCGTCGCGGCCGACCGTGGCCGCCGCCGCCAGGTCCGCCGCGGTGCGGCCGAGCACCGGATGCACCCAGTCCGGGGCGATCTCGGCCAGCGGACCCATGACGAATCGTCGCTGGTGCGCCCGCGGGTGCGGCAGCGTCAGGCCCGGCTCGTCGATCAGCTGGCGGCCGTAGGCGATGAGGTCGATATCGAGCGTGCGCGGCGCGTTGGGCGCCCCGCGCGTGCGGTCAAACTCGGCTTCCAGGGCAAGAACGGCCTCCAGCAGCGCCCGCGGCGAAAGGCTCGTCTCGACAACCACGACGCCGTTGAGATACGCAGGCGCAGTTGGATCGGGCCAGGCGGCGGAGCGCCACCAGCCCGATCGCCGGACAAGGCGCAATCCGGCGCGCGGGAAGCCAGAAAGGGCCGCTTCCAAAAGCGCTTCGAGGCTGGGATAGTCCCCGGCCAGATTTCCGCCGAGCGCGAGGACGACTGCCTCGTCCAGGGGGGCGGAGCGAGATTCCGGAAGGACTGCCACCGATGACCTTCTATCCCACCGAGCGATTGGCCCTCTTCATCGACGGCGCCAACCTCTACTCCTCGGCCAAGGGGCTGGGCTTCGACATCGACTACAAGCGGCTCCTGGAAGAGTTCCGCGCCCGCGGCGTGCTGGTGCGCGCCTACTACTACACCGCCCTGGTGGAGGAGCAGGACTATTCGCCGATCCGCCCGCTGGTCGACTGGCTCGACTACAACGGCTTCACCCTGGTGACCAAGACGGCGCGCGAATACGTCGACTCGCAGGGGCGCAAGCGCTGGCGCGGCGACATGGACGTCGACCTGGCGGTCGACATGATGGAGATCGCCGAGCGGGTCGACCACGTGGTGCTGTTCTCCGGCGACGGCGATTTCCGGCGCCTGGTCGAGGCGATGCAGCGCAAGGGCGTGCGGGTGACCGTGGTCTCGACGGTGAAGTCGCAGCCGCCGATGGCTTCCGACGACCTGCGCCGCCAGGCCGACGTGTTCATCGACCTTGCCGACCTCTCGGAGATCATCGGCCGCCCGGCGCGCCTGCCCGGCATGATCCGCGAGGCCAAGGCGCACGCGCGCACCTACAGGCCCGAGCCGCAGGAGGCCGATGCCGAGGACTGATCCGGCGCGCGCGCCGGCCGCCGGGCCGGAGCCGCCGCGCGACTGCCCGATCTGTCCCCGCCTCGTGGCCTACCGCGCCGAGAACCGCGCCCTCCATCCCGACTGGTGGAACGGCCCCGCGCCGTCGTTCGGCGATCCCGCCGCGCGGCTGCTGGTGGTCGGCCTCGCGCCCGGCCGGGCCGGCGCCAACCGCACCGGCCGCCCGTTCACCGGCGACCACGCCGGCGTGCTGCTCTACGAGACGCTGATTGCGGCCGGCTTCGCCCGCGGCCGCTACGAGGCGCGGCCCGACGACGGCCTGGCGCTGGTCGACTGCATGATCACCAACGCCGTGCGCTGCGCGCCGCCCGGCAACAAGCCCGAGACCGGCGAGGAAGCCGCCTGCCGCCCGTTCCTCGCCGCCCGCATCGCCGCGCTGCCGCGGTTGAAGGTGATCGTCTCCCTCGGCGACGTGGCCCGCCGCAACGTGCTGCGGGCGCTGGGCCTGAAGGCCTCGGCCGGCGCGGCCGGCCACGGATCGCGCTGCCAGGCCGGCCCCTACGCGCTGATCAACAGCTACCACTGCTCGCGGCTCAACACGAACACCGGGCGGCTGACGCCGGCCATGTTCGAGGCGGTGTTCGCCACCGCGCGCGAGCTGGTGGACGCCGGCTAAAACCTGATCAGGCCGCCGCGGCGGCGCGGAGCTCGCCGCAGAGCCAGTCGAGGCCGGCGTCGGGTCCCTCGCGCCGGGCGATGGAGACGGTCCAGGAGCTGCCGCCTTCGCCGGGCAGCGGCAGCAGTTGCAGGCCGAGCCGCGCGGCCAGCGGTGCGGCCAGGCTGCGCGGGGCGGTGGTGATGGCGTCGGACGCCGCCACCGCGGCCAGCGCCGTCTCCCAGCGCGGCACGATGGCAACGCCGGCCACCTCGTCCGGGTGCGGGATGGCGTCCTCGCCGATCGCCGGACCGATCACGTTGTCCGAGGCCGAGAAGGTCCCGACGAAGACGTGGCCGGCGCGCCGCCAGGTCGCGTAGTCGATCTCGCCGCAGATGGCCGGATGGCCGGCGCGGGCGGCGACGCAATAGCTGTCCTCGAACAGCGGCTCGCCGACGAATCCGCTCGGCAGCGAGTCGAAGCGGCCGAGCGCCAGGTCGACCTGGCCGCGGCGCAGCGCGTCGAGCGCCAGGTAGGCGCGGGTGAACTGCAGGTAGAAGCCGGCGCGCGGGGCGGCGGCGCGCAGGCGGCCGGCCAGCCCCGTGGCCAGCGCCTCGGGCGCGTACTCGGTGGCGACGATCGGGAACCAGCGGCTGCTGCCGGCCGGGTCGAACCCGGGCGCCGGCCGCAGCGAGGCGCTCATCAGCTCGATCAGCGCCTCCACCTTCGGCGCCAGCGCGACGGCGCGGCCGGTGGGCTCCAGCCCGTGCGGGCGGCGCAGGAACAGCGGATCGCCGAAGATGTCGCGCAGCCTCGCCAGCGCGTGGCTCACCGCCGACTGGCTGAGGCCGAGGTGGGCGGCGACCGCCGTCGTGCGCCCGCGCCGGCAGAGCTCGCGGAACACCAGCAGCAGCCCGCCGTCCAACCGGCGGATATCGTCGTCGTCGATATCAGGCATGCAGCCTATTCAGTAGATCGATTTCACGCCCGCGCCTAGCTCTAGCGCCGCAATTGGGAGCTGGACCATGAGATACGTCGCCTTCGCCATCGCCGTCGCGGCCGTCGCCGCCTCGGCCGCCGCCGCCGAACCGGCGGCCGCGCCCAAGCCGGTCGGGCCCTGCGCCGGCGTCTACGTCTCGGCGGCCGGCACGAGCGACTACCGCTTCGACGGCTTCAGCGAGAGCGACCGGCAGCCGACCTGGCAGGTCACCGCCTACTGCTACCGCAACGACGGCTATTTCGCCGGGACCACGCTGACCGGGATCAACTTCCTCGACAGCCCGCGCACGCCGGTCGAGGCCGACTGGTACGTCGGCCGGCAGCTGGCCCTGGGCGGCGGCTGGAAGCTGACCGGCGAGCTCTTCTACGCCTCCTTCCCCGGCAAGCGGGCGCCAGGCCCGAGCTACGACATCGTCGAGCCGCAGCTGGAGGTCTCGCGCCAGCGCGGGCGGCTCAACCTGGACGGCCAGGTCGCGTGGGAGGACAGCGTCTCCGGCGGCGGCCAGGAGTGGCGCTTCAAGGGCGCCGCGACCTACGCCCTGACGCCCTGGCTGGCGGCCAGCGGCCACTTCGCCCGCTTCGTGCTCGCCACCGGCGGCGACCACGACTACGACGCCTGGGACGTGGGCCTGACCGCCACCCACCGCCGGCTCAGCCTCGACGCGCGCTATGGCGGGACCGACCGGCCGCCGGCGCAGTGCTTCTTCACCCGCTGGTGCGAGCCGGGCTTCTACGCCACCGTCGCCTACCGGGTCTGGCCATAGCTCACGGCGGCTCGGTGGCCAGCGGGGCGGCGATCTCGACGCCGCCGGCGGCCGGATGGGCGCCGTAGTAGCGCCAGAGCAGCCAGGCGACGCCGGCAATGGCGGGCAGGGCCAGCAGCAGCGCCACGCTGAGCGATCCGCCCAGCGCCGCGATGGCGGCCGCGGTCAGGACGCCGGCGCCGCAGCCGATGTCCCAGCCGCCCTCCGTGGCGATGTTGAACCGGAACGGACAGGGCGAAGCCTGCGCCAGGTTGTAGATCGCCGTCATCAGCGCGGGCGTCACCAGCCCGAAGGCGACCGCCGCCAGCGCGTTCGCCGCCACCGCCAGCCAGGGCGAGCCGAAGCTGGCCGCCTGGACCAGCACCAGCCCCCCCGCCGCCGTGTAGGCGACCGCCACGGCGCGCCGGCCATGGCCGCGGTCGATGTGGCGTCCGAACAGCATGCCCAGCCCGGCGCCGACCAGGGCCGACAGCGCCAGCGCGCCGCCGAACGCCTTCAGACTCTCGCCGACCGACACGAACAGCGCCACCTGCCAGACGTAGAAGATCGTCGCCGCGAGCCAGCCGTCGATCATGAAGATCAGAATGCCTTGCCGGGCGGCGCGGTAGGCGCCGGGCGCCGTCGCCGCCGGCCGCACGTTGGGCGCGTCCAGCAGCGGCAGCACCGAGATCGCCTGCACCAGGGCGACGCCGCCGAAGGTCCAGAGCGGCCCCGCCGTCACCAGCGCCCAGGCCCCGATCAGCGGCGCGACGATGCCGATGACGGTGGCCGCGGCTTCGCGGGCGCTGGTCTGGCCGCCGCGGTGCTCGGCGTCGCCCAGGGTGGCGAAATAGGCGTGGAACGAAGGCCAGTAGAGCGTGCTGGCGGCGCCGGAGACGGCGAGGTTGGCCAGCAGCGGCCAGCCGATGCCGTGCACCTGCGCCAGCAGCGGATACTGGACGGCGGTCAGCAGCGCGCCGGCGATCACCAGCGGCTTCAGGCCCCAGCGCTTGCCGAGCGGGATGATCAGCGGCCGCAGCGCGAACCGCGCGGCGATGATCGAGGCGAAGGCGACCAGCGTCAGCGGGATGGAGACGCCCGCGTGCAGCAGGTAGGCGAAGAAGAACACCCCGCCGGCGCCCGACGCCAGCGCCTGGATCGCGTAGTGCAGGTTGACGCGGTTGATCGCGTCGTTGCCGAAGAAAGCCATTTGGGAGGACCGAAGCGGGGGCGTGACTTGGACCGCGGCGTTTCGCGCCGCGAACTGGCGGGGCGGAGCTTTCGCTCGTCAGTCGTTCAGGTCAGTCAAGCCGGGCGTCTCCAACGGCGGCACTATGGCTGCGGCGCGGGTCGCCGGCAACCTGCGTCCTTCGAGACGCCGGCTGGCGCGGGCTCCTCAGGATGACGAAGATGGGTGAGCCGCAACAAAGCTCGTCATGGTGAGGAGCGACCCCGGACTTGATCCGGGGGCGCGTCTCGAACCACGGCGATGCGGAACGCGCGCCCCGCCGCGCCGTTTGGCGGCGAGGGCCAACGGCCGCCGAGGCAAGGAATGCAACACCGCCGCGCCGGCCTCGGCTGGCTCGCCATCCTGTCGGTCGTCGCCGTCGCGGCCTGCCATCGCGCCCAGCCCGAGCCACCGGCCGCGGCGGCGGCCCCGCAGCCGCGCTCGGTGGCCGCCGGCGACGCCGGCGCCTCGGCGCTGGCCGACATCGACAACGCCCGCGCCGCGCTCGCGGCCGGCGACGAGGTGGCGGCGCTCAACGACGTCAACCAGGCCCTCGGCTTCGCCGTCAGCCTCCCCGACACCACGTCGAACGTCTACCCGGCCGACGCCGAGACCTCCGACGACTCCGGCGGCGGCGGGGAAGGCGGCGGTGGCGGCCACCGTCATGGCCACGGCGGCGGGCGCGGCGGCGGGCACGGCGGCCACGGGGGCGGCCGCGGGGGCGACCATCGGGGCGGATCGCCTGCGCCGCCCGTCGCGCAGGCAGCCGGCCCCCCGCCCGCCGCGCCCAAGCCGGCGACCGCCGCCCACACCCGCGCCGGCCCGCCGGCCCTCACCGCCTTCGATCTGCAGGTGCGGCTCACCACGGCGCAGGCCAAGCTGGAGATGCACGATGCGCGCGGCGCCGACGCCGTGCTGGCCGCCATCCGGGCCGGCACGCCGGCGAGGCTGGTTCCGGCCGACCTGCCGCTGGTGCGCGCCGACGAGAGTCTGGCGCTCGCCCTCACCGCCATCTCCACCGAGCGGGCCTCGGAACTGAGGACCCAGCTGGCCAACGCCGCCGCGGCCCTGGCCGCCTACGGTGGCGCGTCCCACTCCGCCGGCGCCCGCTCCGCCGGCGCCCACTCTGCCGAGGCCTTGGCCCTGGCGGCGACCATCGACGCCGCCGCCCGCAGCCCGTCCGCCCTGACCAGCGTCAGGCCTGACCTCGTCAGCTCGTGGATGGACCGGATCGACGGCTGTGGCTGAGCGGCGTCTCGCGGGCGGTCCGGACCTGCGCCATCGGGAGCTGAGCCTAGCCCGCCGGCGTTGGTGAGCCAAACGCGCCGGCGCCCGCCGGCGCGATCACGCCCGCATCACGCTTATTTACATCATCGTATGATATTCATAGACAGACCCGTCCCCTCACCTGCCTAGCGTGGACCCCATGACCCGCTCCCCCTCGCCCCTGCATCCGATCGCCGGCCTCGCCGCGCTGGCCTTCCTGGCCGCCTGCGCCTCGCATCCGAAACCGCCGCCGCCCGGCCCGCCGATCCCGCCGCCGCACGCGGCCCCGACGCCCGGCCCCGAGACCGGCGCCCCGCGCAGCGGGCCGGTCAGAGAAGGTCCGCTGCCGGGCACGGCGCAGGACTTCGTCGTCAACGTCGGCGACCGGGTCTACTTCGACTTCGACCAGGCGCAGATCCGCGCCGACGCCCAGCCGCTGCTGGCCAGCCAGGCGCGCTGGCTGCAGCGCTATCCGGCGGTGGTGGTGCGGATCGAGGGCAATTGCGACGAGCGCGGTACGCGCGAGTACAACTTCGCCCTCGGCGCGCGCCGCGCCGACGCCGTCCGCAGCTTCCTGGTCGACCACGGCGTCAACGGCGCGCGCATCGCCACCATCTCCTACGGCAAGGAGCGGCCGATCGATCCGGGCCACGACGACAGCGCGTGGGCGAAGGACCGCAACGCCCACACGGCGATCGTCTCCGGCGCCCGCTGACCCGCCCCGCGTCCGGCAGGAGACCCACGACACGCCGATGGCCTACGCCGGACCCGCTCCCAGCCTCCCGGTGCTGATCTCGGGCGCCGGCGTCGCCGGCCCGGCGCTGGCCTACTGGCTGCTGCGCGCCGGGCTGCGGCCGATGCTGGTCGAGTCGGCCCCCGAGCCGCGGCCCGGCGGCTACATGATCGACTTCTGGGGCGTCGGCTTCGAGGCGGCCGAGCGGATGGGCCTCAGCACCCGGCTGAAGGAGATCGGCTACCAGATCCGCGAGCTGAAGGTGGTGGGCGCCGACGGCCGGGCGCAGGTGCGGCTGCCGATCGGCGCCTTCACCCACTGGCTCGGCGGGCGCTACACCAGCCTGATGCGCGGCCACCTGGCCGCCGAGCTGCTGGCCTCGATCCATGACCGCGCCGAGGTGCGCTACGACGACGAGGTGGTCGACCTGGCGCAGGACGAGGACGGCGTCGAGGTCGGCTTCCGGCGCGGGCCGCCGCGCCGCTTCGCCCTGGTGATCGGGGCCGACGGGCTGCACTCGCGAGTCCGCAAGCTGGCCTTCGGCGGCGGCGAGGCGCGCGCCCTGAAGCCGCTCGGCTACTACGTCGCCGCCTTCACCTCGCGCAGCTATCCGCACCGCGACGAGCTGGCCTACGTCAGCCGCACCATTCCCGGCCGCCAGGTGGCGCGCTATGCGATGAAGAACGGCCGCACCGCCTTCCTGCTGGTGGCCGCCGCCCAGCTGGCGGACGGCTGGTGGCTCGACACGCCCGACCTGCAGCGCGCCTTCCTGCACGAGACCTTCGCGGGCATCGGCTGGGAGGCGGCCGACATCCTGGCGGCGCTGCACGAGGCCGGCGACCTCTACTTCGACACGGTGGCCCAGGTGCGCGCCGGCCTGGTCGAACGGCCGGGTGGCGCTGATCGGCGACGCCGCCTGGGCCCCGTCGCTGCTGGCCGGCGAGGGCGCCTCGTTCGCAGTGGCCGGCGCGCTGGTGCTGGCCGGCGAGCTGGCGCGGGCCGCGGGCGACCACCGCGCCGCCTTCGCCGCCTACGAGAAGCGGCTGCGCAAGTTCATCGCCGCCAAGCAGCGCGCGGCGCAGCGCATGGGCGGCTGGTTCGCGCCCAGGACCGCGGCCGGCCTCTTCCTGCGCAACCAGCTGACCCGGCTCGCCGCCGCGCCGGGTCTATCCAGCCTGCTGGCCGGGCCGATGGTAAAGGACGACCTGGTGCTGCCCCGCTACGAATGGCCCGCCTGAGCCGGCGCCGGCCGCGCCGCCGCCTGCCGCGTTTTGGGTGCGTCAACGGCGCGCATACCGTTGGTGCGGCCCCCTACGCATATGCGCGCCATGCGAAGGTTCCAGTTCGTCATCACCATGCGGGGCGCGGCGACGTCGGTCCGCCTCGTCGAGGTCAGGACCGAGCCGCGGGCCCGGGAGCTGGCCCAGCGCATCCTGCACGAGTCGCCCGAGCACCTGGGCGTGGACGTCTGGGAAGGCGAGCACCGCCTGTTCACCGTCGGCCAGTCCACCGACAGCGCCGCCTGAGCCCTCACGCCCCGCCGGTCACCAGCCGCCGGGCCTCGGCGCGCAGGTCACAGCGGCCTGAATTGACTGTCTCAAGTGGGGAAACCGGCCCTTCTGGCCAAGGCCGTTTGGTGTCGCGATTTTATGCGCGCAATCCTGTTGCCCATAATGTTGCGCCCCGCTGGCCCGAGATTGACGGCGACTCAACCGCGAGTCTTGGATCCATCGCGGCGGCGAGCGCCGTGCGGTCTTTGACATCGTTAGAACAGCCTCGAAACCAGCTGCCGCGCGTGGGCTGCGCGGGGCATGATCTTGCCGAGCAGCCTGCGCCGGGACCCGTAGAATACGGAGAATCTACGGTTGTCGTTCAGACGCCGCGGCAAGACGTGCCCGTGGGCCGCGGACGCATCCGCAGCACGGCGGCGCCCGTAAAATACGGTGAATCTACGGGAGGCCGGGGAAGGATTTGCCCTTCGCCACAGTTCGGTCACCGTTCATATCGGTGTTTCAGAGTTATCCACAGGCGCGGGCGGCAATTTCATGCCCCGCCGGCCGGCTCAGATCAGCCCCGCCAGCGGCGAGGACGGGTCGGCGTACATCCGCTTGGCCATGCGGCCGGCGAGGTAGGCCTCGCGGCCGGCGATCACCGCGTGCTTCATCGCCCGCGCCATGCGCACCGGGTCCCTGGCCTCGGCGATGGCGGTGTTCATCAGCACCGCGTCGCAGCCCAGCTCCATGGCCAGCGCCGCGTCGGACGCCGTGCCCACCCCCGCGTCCACCAGCACCGGCACGCTCGACTGCTCGACGATCAGCCGGATGTTGACCCGGTTCTGCACCCCCAGGCCCGAGCCGATCGGCGCGCCCGCCGGCATGATCGCCGCCGCGCCCAGGTCCTCGGCCTTCTTGCACATCACCGGATCGTCGGTGGCGTAGACCATCACCGCAAAGCCGTCGGCGATCAGCAGCTTCAGCGCGCGGAGGGTCTCCTCCATGTCGGGGTAGAGGTGGGCGGTGCGGGTCAGCACCTCCAGCTTCACCAGGTCCCAGCCGCCGGCCTCGCGGGCGAGGCGCAGCGTGCGCACCGCCTCCTCGCCGGTGAAGCAGCCGGCCGTGTTGGGCACGTAGGTGAAGCGGTCGGGCCGCACGAAGTCGGTCAGCATCGGCTGGGCGGGGTCGGAGAGGTTCACCCGCCGCAGCGCCACGGTCACCATCTCGGCTTCGGCGGCCTCGGCGGCGGCGGCGTTGAGCGCATAATCCTTGTACTTGCCGGTGCCGACGATCAGCCGCGAGCGGAACGTCCGCCCGGCGACCGTCCAGGTGTCGGTCTCGGCGGCCTGAGAGCCGTCCATTGGTCTGTCCTCCTAGCCGCCGCCCACGAACGCCACGATCTCGATCCGGTCGCCCTCGGCCAGCAGCGTCGAGGCGAAGGCGGAGCGCGGCACGATCTCCAGATTGCGCTCCACCGCCAGCTTGCGCCGGTCGAGGCCGAGCAGGGTGACCAGCGCGGCGATGCTGGTCGCCGGCGACACCTCGCGCGCCTCCCCGTTCACCGTCAGCCGCATGCGGCGCGCTCCAGCACGAGGGCCGGGCGGGCGTTGGATGGAAAGCGGGCCTCTCGCCCTCTCTCTCCCTTCGCCGGCATGACCCGGATCAGGTTCAGCGGGTCACCGCGCCCCAAGCTCCATCGGGCCAGCGGTTTCTCAGTCCCTTGCCAGGACTCCCCGGAGACGCCGGCAATCTACGCCCGGCGGCGGCGGTGCGTCAAAGCGCGAATCCGGGCGACCCCGCGTCCCTGCGCTCGCCACCGCTTGCCGCCTCGCTGCGCGATTGTATAGGTTGTTCCGGTGAGTCACGCCGGGGGGCGAATGATGCGTATTCTGCGAGCCGCGCTCGCCGGACTGACAGTCGCGGGCATTGGGTGCGGCCAGGCGTTTGCCCAATCGACGCAGCCTGCGCCCGCCGCGCCGCCGCCCGCGGCTTCCGACGCTCAAACGGCCGCCGCGGCTCCGGCTCCCGCGCCGACCTGCTGCACGGTGCCCGCGCGGACCGAGATCCAGCTCGAGCTGATCGACGCGGTCGGCTCCAAGACCCAGCACACCGGCGACGTGTTCGCCTTCCGCCTCGCCCAGCCGATCGCGGTCGACGGCGCGGTGGTCGTGCCCGCCGGCGCCACCGGCGAAGGCGAGGTGATCGACGCCGCCCCGGCCGGCATGGGTGGCCGCGCCGGCAAGCTGGTGCTGGCCGCCCGCTACCTGACGGTCGGCGGCGTGCGCCTGCCGCTGCAGTCGTTCAAGGTCGGCAGCGGCGCCGGCAAGGCCTACGCCAACGAGTCGCTCGTGGCCGGCGAGGTCGTCGGCGCCCTCGTCCCGGGCGGCGCCTTCGTCAGCCTGCTGATCACCGGCGGCAACGTGGTCTACCCGGCTGGCCTGCTGGCCACCGCCAAGCTGGCGACGGCCGTCACGCTGCCGCCCGTCCCGCCGGCGCCTGCCCAAGCGACGCCTGCCCAAGCGACGCCTGCCCAGGCGACGCCTGCCCAGGCGACGCCTGCGCCGATCACGGCCGCCTCGACGCCGTCCGCTCCGCCGCCGCCGGCGGCCAATCCCACCTCGACCAGCACAGGGTCACCGTCATGAAGACCATCCTCGCCGCCGTCGCCGCCGCCGCGCTGCTCGGCTCCGTCTGCCAGGCGCAGCCGTCCGGCGACACCTCGAACGCCGCCGCGCCGTCGCCGAAGCCCAAGGGCGCCCTGGAGGTCCCGCCGCCGCCCGAGGGCAAGGGCGAGATCGTGTTCTATCGCAAGTCGGCCTTCACCGGCATGGCGGTGTGGTTCAACGTCCGCGAGAACGGCGCCGCGCTCGGCAAGCTGAGCAACGGGACCTACTTCGTCGCCGTGGCCGATCCGGGCGAGCACACCTACAGCGCCGCCACCGAGAACAAGGACACGCTGCACCTGCAGATCGATCCCGGTGAGACCTACTACGTCGAAGGCCGGCTTTCGGTCGGGATCATGATGGGCGAGGCCAACCTCGCGCCCACCGACGAGGCGGCCTTCGCCAAGGCCGGCCACATGAAGCTGGTGAAGTCGCCGGCGGCGCCTGCGGCGCCGTGAGCGCGCCGCCGCCGCCCGCCCCGACGACCCGAAGGAGCTGCGGCTCGTAAAGAACGATTCCCCGTTCGGCGCGTTAGCCGGCGAGGGCTTGCGCCCGGCCGGGGGCGGCGGCTGCGCGTCCGCGGCTCGTGGTCGCCTCCGGGGGAGAACGCCGTCCATGCCGATCCTCAAGCACCGCCTGCATGGCGACCGCCCGCCGCCGCGGCCCACCGAGCTGCCGATCCCCGGCTGGGGCGGCCAGCCGCAGCCGCGCGCCGACGGCAGCCACGAGCAGCCCTGGCACTGCACGCCCTTTTCCGAGAGCGCCAAATATGGCGTCGAGCTCATCTACCCGTTCGACGAGGAGCTGCGCGTCACCCAGTACCGCGGCCGGGTGCGGCTGCAGGCCGACTGGGGCGAGCCGCCGGACCCGGACATGATGTGGCCGCCGTTCCGAGCCTTCGGCGAGGACTTCTACTCCTACCAGCTGTCGCTGGACCTGCAGGGTCCGCCCGGCTGGGCGATCCGCACCGAGCCGCACCCGCGCTACTACACCGACGCTGCCAACACCACGCCGCTGGCGGTGCCGGCGCTGGTGCGCACCGAATGGTGGCCGATGATGTTCTTCTGCATCTTCAAGACGCCGCCGAAAGGCGTGACCCACATCTTCCGCAAGGGCGAGCCCTTCATCAGCCTGATCCTGCTGCCGGCCGACCCGCAGCTCGATCTGCGGCCGATGAGCGAGGCGGAGGCGGCCGAGCGGGAGCTGCGCGCACGGCGCATCGCAGCCAACCGGGACGCACTGTCCGAAGGCACGCGCTGGCTCTCCAGCACCGACACCGTGTTCGACGGCACCTACCGCCACATGTTTCGCGCGGCGAAGGCGCGGGACCGGGCGGGCTAGCTGCTCAGCCCCGCCGCCAGCCCATGCTGGGCTCAGTAGGCGTGGTGGTGATGGTGGTGATGATGGTGATGGCGTGGCCGCAGCACCCAGCGGCCGCCGAAGAAGGAGTAGCCGTGCTGCACATACCAGGCCCGCAGACGGCGGTGATGGTGGTGGTGATGATGGTGGTGGTGGTGATGATATTGCGCCTGGATCAGCATCGGCGGGCGGGCCGCAGCTTCCTGGTCCGCCACCTTCAGCCGCTCCACGGCGTTGGGGATCGGCTCCAGCAGGTCGGCGTAGGAGGCGGCGGCCGGTATGGCCGAGGCCTGGGCGGGCGTAGCAGCGGCGGCCAAAACGGGACTGGTCGCCAGCGCGGCCGCGCCGATCAGGGTGGCGGTCTTGCCGTCCATGTTTGTTTCCTTCCTGAGAGAAAGACCCTCGAAACACGGCTAACGCACCACGCCGCGCAACGATCCAGGCGCCCCGGGGTCCAGTCGCGCGCTTGTGACCCCGCCGCGTGGCCGCTAAAAGCCGCGCCAGCCACGGCGCGCAGGGCGGGATGCCGAAACCGATCTACGTACTGAACGGCCCGAACCTGAATGTGCTCGGCGAGCGCGAGCCGGACATCTACGGGCGCGACACGCTGGACGACATCAGGGGTCTCTGCGACGCGGCCGCGGCCGCCGGCGGCCGGCAAGTGGTGTTCCGCCAGTCGAACCGCGAGGGCGAGCTGATCGAGTGGGTGCAGGAGGCGCGCACCGAGGCCGCCGCCCTGGTGATCAACCCCGCCGGCTACGGCCACACCTCGATCTCGCTGCTCGACGCCCTGAAGCTGCTTGCGATCCCGGTGATCGAGTGCCACCTCTCCAACCCCGCGGCGCGGGAGGACTTCCGGCGCACGACCTACACCTCGCTGGCGGCGACCGGCGTGGTGTCCGGCTTCGGCGCGGCGAGCTATCGGATGGCCGTCGAGGCGGCGTGCCGCCTGGCCGGCGACTGACGCGTTTATCTTTCGAACCTGGCTCAACAACCAAGGCGACGCCTCGAAATGCCCGATCAGAAGGCTCCCGCCGATCCCATCGACGCCCGTCTAGTCCGGCGCCTGGCCGCCATCCTCAACGACACCGGGCTGACCGAGATCGAAGTGCAGCGGGGCGACCTTCGGATCAAGGTGGCGCGCGGCGGCATTCCGATGGCTGCGCCGGCGGTCTACGCCGCGGCCCCGCCGGCGGCGGCCCCCGCCCCGCAGGGCGCCGGGCCGAGCGCCGGCCCGTCCTCCGAGCCGGAGCGCCAGGGCGACGTGGTCCCCTCGCCGATGGTCGGCACCGTCTACCTGCAGTCCGAGCCCGGCGCCGCGCCGTTCGTGAAGGTCGGCGACACCGTGGCCGAGGGCCAGACGCTGCTGATCGTCGAGGCGATGAAGACCATGAACCCGATCCTGGCGCCGCGCGCCGGCCGCATCCTGGAACTGCTGGTGGCCGACGGCCAGCCGGTGGAGTTCGGCGAGCCGCTGGCGGTGATCGGGTAAGCTTTCGCCATGTTCGACAAGATCCTCATCGCCAACCGGGGCGAGATCGCGCTGCGGGTGCACCGCGCCTGCAAGGAGATGGGCATCTCGACGGTGGCCGTGCACTCGGTGGGCGACGCCAGCGCCATGCACGTGCGGCTGGCCGACGAGAGCGTCTGCATCGGGCCGGACCCCGCGTCCAAAAGCTACCTCAACATCCCCTCCATCATCGCCGCCTGCGAGATCACCGGCGCCCAGGCGATCCACCCCGGCTACGGGCTCCTCTCCGAGAACGCCCGCTTCGCCGAGATCGTCGAGGCGCACGGCTACACCTTCATCGGTCCGAAGCCCGACCACATCCGCATGATGGGCGACAAGATCGCCGCCAAGGTGGCGGTGAAGACCGCCGGCATCCCGGTGGTGCCGGGCTCGGACGGCGCGCTTTCGTCGGAGGCCGAGGCGATCGCCGCGGCGGCCGAGATCGGCTTTCCGGTGCTGATCAAGGCGGCGGCCGGCGGCGGCGGGCGCGGCATGCGGGTGGCCCGCGCCGGCGAGGAGTTGCCGATCGCGCTTTCCACCGCCCGCGCCGAGGCCCGCGCGGCGTTCGGCGACGATTCGGTCTACCTGGAGCGCTATCTTTCCACCCCCCGCCACATCGAGGTGCAGGTGATCGCCGACGCCTTCGGCGCCGTCTGCCACCTCGGCGAGCGCGACTGCTCGCTGCAGCGCCGCCACCAGAAGGTAATGGAGGAAGCCCCCTCCCCGGCCATCGACGCCGCCACCCGCAAGCGCATCGGCGAGACGGTGACCAAGGCCATCGGCGCGCTGGGCTACCTCGGCGTCGGCACCATCGAGTTCCTCTACGAGAACGGCGAGTTCTTCTTCATCGAGATGAACACCCGCCTGCAGGTGGAGCACCCGGTCACCGAGGCCATCACCGGCATCGACCTGGTGCGCGAGCAGATCCGCATCGCCGCCGGCCTGCCGCTGTCGTTCCGGCAGGAGGAGGTGGTGTTCGAGGGCCACGCCATCGAGTGCCGGATCAACGCCGAGAACCCGCGCACCTTCGCGCCCTCGGCCGGCCCCGGCGTCATCACCGACTTCCACGCGCCCGGCGGCCTGGGCGTGCGGCTCGATTCGGCGATCTACGCCGGGTATTCGATCTCGCCCTTCTACGACAGCCTGGCCGGCAAGCTGATCGTGCACGGGCGCGACCGCACCGAGTGCGTCGCCCGCCTCAAGCGCTGCCTCGGCGAGATGGTGGTCGGCGGCATCGAAACCACCATCCCGCTCTTCCAGGACCTGTTGGCCGAGCCCGACATCCTCGAAGGCCGCTACAACATCCACTGGCTGGAAGACTGGCTGCGCGGCGGGCAATGAGCGCAGCGCACGCCCTGGCGTGAAGCCGGGCCTGCGACCTATGATTGCCAATCTCTTCTATCGATGCGAGTGTCCTCCGCGCTCAATGGCGGGTGGAGGCGGCGATGAAATCTCTGGTTCTTGCGGTGGCCGCATGCGGGTTGCTGGCGACCGCCCCTGCGGCCGCCCTGGCCAAGCCCCGGGTCAAGTTCGCCGGCTGCCCGACACCTGATACCGCGCATCCAGAATGCGTCATCGTGAAGTCCGGAGACAAGACCTACAACGTCAGCCTCGCCCAGCCGCCGATCCACTACAACGGCCTCGGCATCACCGGCAGCGGCGTCGTCGAAGGCGTGAGCTACTGCCGGGAAGGCGAGATGCTGATCGAGATCAGCTACAAATATACGCTTGAGCCCTGCGCGGTTCCCAAGCAGGCGCCGCCCAAGCGCCCTTGACAGGATACCCCCGGCCTCGACCTCTCCTGGACCCATCCGCGACGTGCGGATGCGCCGCCCGCCGAGGCTTTTGTTGGACGCGTTCACGCTCGACGACCTGATCGACTGCTACCGTCGCGGCGTCTTCCCGATGGCCGACGCGCGGCATGACCGGCGGGTGTTCCTGGTCGATCCGGCGCGGCGGGGGATCATTCCGCTGGACGGCTTCCACCTCTCGCGGCGCCTGGCCCGCACCGTGCGCTCCGACCGCTTCGAGGTTCGCGTCGACACTGCCTTCGCCGAGGTGGTCGCCGCCTGCGCCGCGCCGCGGGCCGGGCGCATGGAGACCTGGATCAACGAGCCGATCCAGCAGATGTGCGACGCCCTCTTCGAGCGTGGCTTCGCCCACAGCGTCGAGGCCTGGCGCGAGGGGCGGATGGTCGGCGGCCTCTACGGGATCGCCATCGGCGGGGCCTTCTTCGGCGAGAGCATGTTCTCCACCGAGCGGGACGCCAGCAAGGTCGCGCTCGCCCACCTGGTGGCGCGGCTGAAGGCCGGCGGCTTTGCGCTGCTCGACGCCCAGTTCCTCACCGACCACCTGGCCGGCTTCGGCGCCGAGGAGATCTCACGCGCCGACTATGCACAGCGGCTGGCGGCAGCGCTGGAGCTCACCGCCGACTTCGGGCGCCTGGATCGTCACGCCGCCGGCGCGGCGGCCGTGCAGCTGATCAGCCAGGCGTCGTAGATCGGGTGCTGGAACGGGTTGAGGCCCGGCGAGTTGGCGAACATCCAGCCCTTGAACACCCGCTTGGCCGGCGGCGGCGCGACGCCCTCGGCGCCCAGCGGCGCGAAGTCGATCACCACATAGGCTTCGGTGCGCGGCGAGGCCTGGCCGGCGTCGCGGGTCTCGCAGGACTTCACCACGAAGACCAGGTTCTTGTAGCGGATCGGCTGCCCGACCGGGGCGGTGAAGCGCATGGTCTCGGCGGTCACCTTGTCCAGCGCCTGCATCACCGCGGTGGGGCTGCGCACCGGCTTCGGCGGGGCGGGCGGCGGCGGTGGCGGACCGGGCGGCTTCGGCGGCGGCGGCCTGGCGTGGACGGCGTTGGTCGGCGCCTCGTCCGCGCTGTTGGCCGGCGCCGTCGCCGCGGGCGGCGGGCTGGTCTCGGGCGGCGGCTGGATCACCGGCACGCCGGGCGGCACCGGCTGGCCGCCGGCCTCGCTGGCGGTCCCGGTCGAATTGGTGGGCTGGGCCACCGCGAAGCCGGCGGCGGCCACGCCCGCCGCGGCCAGGGCTCCGGCGAGCACCAGCGCCAGGCGCGCGCGGCGCGTCACTCCGGCCTCCAGGCCTCGTAGTCGCCGCTCGCCGCCTGCCGCTCGCCGCCGCGGGCGATCGAGCCCTGCGGCCGCCACGCCCAGACGGTGCCGGTGAGGTTGGGCTGGTGGTCCAGTTCCCAGGCCTTGCGCTTCAGCGGCGTCTCGGTGGGCGGCTCCTCGAAGGTGTAGTGCAGCCAGCCGTGCCATTCGGCCGGCACCTTCGAGGCCTCGGCATAGCCGCGGTAGATCACCCAGCGGCGCTTGCGGTCGTCGTAGCTGTCGGACGCGTCGCGCGCCTCGTAGTAACGGTTGCCGAAGTCGTCCTCGCCGACCAGCACGCCGCGGCGCGCCACCGTGAAGCGAATGCCGATGGTGGCCGA
This sequence comes from Caulobacteraceae bacterium, assembly GCA_036490095.1. Classification (GTDB taxonomy): domain Bacteria; phylum Pseudomonadota; class Alphaproteobacteria; order Caulobacterales; family Caulobacteraceae; genus Acaudatibacter. Next base: position 23,858 of record DASXEN010000146.1, on the reverse strand, counting down.
GTTCCACCAGGTGAAGATCGCTTTCAGCACGGGATCGGGACGCTCCGCCAGCCGGGATGGCCGGGCTCTTATAGGTTCGCAGGCCACCAGCGTCCAGCGAGCGCCGCCGCGCCCATCGACGCATCAGCCGCGCCAGATGTTGTGGATCACCGCCACCTCCCCGCAACATCTATTGCGGCGCGCCGCCGACGCAGCCTAGCCTCACGGCCGAGTGAGCAGCTCTCCCAGGTACCGCATGCGCCCCGACCGTCGCTTCTCCGACGCCCCGCCCGGCTTTACGCCGGAGGTCCGCTGGGTCGAGCGGGCGAGCGAGCTGGCGGAGGTGCTGGCGCCGCCGGCCTGGACCACCGCCCGCGTCGAAGCCTGGCTCGACTGGGCCGACGGCCTGCCCGCCGACCTGCCCCCGGACGCCCCCGCCGCGCTGGCGCTGGAGGCCGCCGATCCGTTGCTGGCCGGCGGGCCGGACCGCTACGCCCGCCGGCTGGCCGCCTGGGGCCTGGCGCTCGGCGCGTTCGAGGACGAGGCCGCGGCGCGGCTGTTCCGCGGCGAGCTGTTCGCGGCCCTGACCGGCGGCTTCGTCGCCATCGGCGCGCGGCTGCCGTTCGGCGCCCGCGTCGCCCCGCTCGGCGGCGACACCGCGGCGGCGCCCGACGCGCCGGCGCCGGAGATCGGCTCTCGCGCGTTCGAGGCGGCCGCGCGGGCCTTGCGCGCCGGCCGGGGCCTCGCCGCGGGCCTGCCGGCCGGCGTCGCCCAGCGGCTCGCGGCGATCGCCCAGGCGGTGATCCGCTGCGAGGGCGACCGGGCGGCCTGCGCCAGCCTCGAAGGCAACCAGGCGCTGGCCCGCGCCGCCCATGCCGCCCGCGAGGCCGGCTTCACCGACGCCGCCATCGCCGCCGCCGTCACCCTCGGCCGAGCCGGCCTGGAGGTCGCCGCCCCGGCGGACGCCGCGCCGCCCCAGCGGCTGACCGCGGTGGCGCCGGCCGGCGCCGTGGCCAGCGGCTCGGACGCGGCGCGCGCCGCCGCCGCGCTCGGCTGGGAGACCTCGGCGCTCACCCTCGCCTTCGCTGCCGACGACGCGGCGCGCCTCGCCCTGCTGGACGTCGCGCCCAGGGGCGCGGTGAGCGCGCTGGCGTTCCAGGGGCAGGACGGCTTCGACGCGGAAGCCTTCGCCGCCGCAGCGCGGCTCGCCTTCCTGGCCCTCGACCTCGACGGGCTGACCGGCTTCCTCGCCGACGCGGCGGACGCGCATCGCCGCCGGGCCGCGCGGCCGGTGGCGCTGGCCGTCGCCGGCGTCGCCGAGCTGTTGGCCGCCCGCGGCCTCGCCTACGACAGCGGCGAGGGCCGCGCCGCGGCGGCCGAGTTGCACGCGCTGGCGGCGGCCGAGGCGCAAGCGGTCGGCCACGCGCTGGGCGGCGCGCAGGCCTTGCGCCTCTGCGCCTACGACGACCCCGAGATCGCGCTGCGGCTCGGCGGCGCCACGATGGGCCTCGCGCCCTGGCCCGGCCCCGTCACCCTGGCCGAGACCGCCGACGGGGCGATGATCCGCACGCTGGCCGAGCCGGCGCTGATGGCGGCGCACGCCGCCGGCCTCGATCCCGATGCGCTGCGCCTGGCCCTGCTCGGCCACCGCACGCTCGCCGGCGCGCCGGGCGTCGGCCACGAGGCGCTGGCCGCCAGGGGCTTCACCAGCCATGAGATCGCCGCCGCCGAGGCCGCCCTGCCGGACGCCGCCGACCTCCGCGCCGCCTTCGCCCCGGCGGTGATCGGCGCCGGCTTCGTCGCCGACGTGCTGGGCGCGCCGGCCGAGGCGCTGGCCGACCCGCGCTTCAACACCCTCGCCCAGGCCGGCTTCGCCGCGGCCGAGATCGCCGCCGCCGACGCGTTTGCCCTGGGCGGGGCCGCCGCCGATCTGCAGCCAGCCCTGCGAGAGGCGCTGCGGCCTGCGGGAGAGATCGGCCTCGCCGCCCGCCTGGCGATGCTCCGCGCGGTCGAGGCCTCGGCCTGCGCCCCGGCGACGGCGCTGCTCGTCCTGCCCTTCGACGCCGACGTCGACGCCGCCCTCGCCGCGCTCGGCGAGGCCGCCGCGGCCGGCGTGCGCGCGGCGCGGATCGTCCGCGCCCCCGCCCCCGCCGGCTTCGCGCTCGCGATCCCGCCGCCGCGCGCCGCCCGGCCCGCCCCGCCGCCGACCGAGCGGGTGGTGGAGCGGTTCGTCGAGGTGGAGCGCTCGCGCCGCAAGCTGCCCGACCGCCGCAAGGGCTACATCCAGAAAGCCTCCGTCGGCGGACACAAGGTCTATCTGCACACGGGCGAATACGAGGACGGCGAGCTCGGCGAGATCTTCCTCGACATGCACAAGGAGGGCGCGGCCTTCCGATCGCTGATGAACAACTTCGCCGTCGCCATCTCCATCGGCCTGCAGTACGGCGTGCCGCTGGACGAGTTCGTCGACGCCTTCGTCTTCACCCGCTTCGAGCCGGCCGGCGAGGTGGAGGGCAACGAGGCGATCCGCTCCGCCACCTCGATCCTCGACTACATCTTCCGCGAGCTGGGGGTCAGCTACCTGGGCCGCGACGATCTCGCCAGCGTCGACCCGCAGCAGCTGAACGCCGATGGGCTGGGCGGCGGCAAGGCCGACGAGCCGACGCCGCAGGCGGCCGCGCGGCTGATCTCCAAGGGCTTCTCGCGTGGCGCGGCGCCGGACAACCTGGTGTTCCTGCCGCTCGCCAAGGCCCCCGGGGCCAGCCGCGGCGCCGACGTCTGCCCCGCCTGCGGCGACCTCGCCCTGGTCCGCAAGGGCCAGTCGCTGATCTGCCAGACCTGCGGCGAGCGGGCGCCGCAGGCGGGGTGATATTCACCACCAAGGACACCAAGGTCACCAGGACGCGCCGACGGCGCGCGAGACTGCTCCGGCTCGGACGCTGAGTTTGGCTGCGCGCGAAGCGCGCCTTGGTGATCTTGGCGCCCTTGGTGGTCGAAAAATCGGCCGCTGGCCCTTGGCTTGCTTCGCAGACCGCAAACAACCTGACCCACGAGGGCCTGTGCCGAAATGAAACCGCTGACCGTGATCGCCGCCGCCGTCATCGCGATCCTGACCTTCGGGCTCGCCGTCTTCGCCGCCGAGTCCGCCTCGGCCCAGAACGCCGCCGAGATCGGCCACGCCCGCGGCGGCGCCAGCTGTCCGCACTGCAACCTGTTCCAGGCCGACTTCTCCAACCTGGAGCTCAAGGACCGCAACTTCGCCGGCGCGCGGCTGCGCCAGGCCGACTTCTCGGCGGCGGTGATGAACCACACCAGCTTCGCCGGCGCCGACCTGCGCGATCTCAACGCCTACGGCGCGGTGTTCACCGGCGCGAGCTTCGCCGGCGCCAATCTGACCAACGCCAGCCTGGTCGGGACCTACCTGGAGGGGGCGAATTTCCGCGGGGCAAATCTCACCGGCGCCAACTTCTCGGGCGCGGAGATGGACCGGGCGACCGGCCTCACCCAGGCACAGCTTGCCGGCGCCTGCGGCGACAGCACAACGACGCTGCCGCGCGGTCTACATCTGCGGACTTGCGGCTAAGCTACGCCATTACCAGGATTTAAGTAGCTTCCGGCGCTGGGGTCGGTGAAATACGCAAGGCGAGGCGTAAGTCGCCTGGCGCATTTCATCTGGGATCATCTGCCGTTGTTCCGCTCTCCGCTCGCTTTCCTCTCCCGCATCGCCGCCACCCTGATCCTGGCGAGCGTCGGCGGCGCGTTCTCGGCCACCCAGGCCTGGGCGCTGGGCCAGGGGGACGACGTCTCGCGGGTGTTCTCGTTCGGCGGCGCCTGCGTCGGCTGCGAGCTGTCTGGCCGCAAGATGCCGGCCGCCCACTTCCTGGGCGCCAACTTCTCCAACGCCACCCTGGTCGGCTCGGATCTGCAGGGCGCCTGGTTCTTCGGGGCCAACTTCTCCAAGGCCAACCTGACCCGCGCCGACCTGCACGGCGCCAGCCTGTTCGGCTCCGACTTCGTGGGCTGCGACTTCACCTCCGCCAACCTCACCGGCGTGCGCGGCCACGGCGCCGACTTCACCGGCGCCAACCTCACCCGGGCCAACCTCGCCAACGCCAACCTGCTGGGCGCCGAGCTGGTGCGGGTCAACGCGCGCGAAGCCCTGTTCGTCGGCGCCTCGATGTTCGGCGCCAACCTCAGCGACGGCCGCTTCGAGCGGGCCTCGTTCCACGGTGCGACGCTGATGAGCGCCGACCTCAACGGCGCGGTCTTCACCGGGGCCGACTTCAGCGGGGCCAACCTCACCCACGCCAACATCACCGGCGCCGACCTCTCGGGCGTCAAGGGCCTGACCCAGGCCCAGCTCGACATGGCCTGCAGCAGCTCGGGCACGAAGCTGCCGGCGGGCCTCACCGCCCGCTCCTGCCGCTCGATCCCGAACGTGATCATCCTGCACGCCAGCGCCCCCCCGCCGCCGCCGCCGCCCCCACGCCCCGGCGCGCCGCGCTTCATCATCGATGCAACCGCGTTCTGAGGGGATTACCCCTTGATCGGCAGCGCCAGGCGGATGTGCAGCTCGCGCAGCTGCTTGTCCTGCACTGGCGAGGGGGCGTTCATCATCAGGTCCTGGGCCTGCTGGTTCAGCGGGAAGGCGATCACCTCGCGGATGTTGGCCTGGCCGGCCAGCAGCATGACGATGCGGTCGATGCCCGGCGCCATGCCGGCGTGCGGCGGCGCGCCATAGCGGAAGGCGTTCAGCATGCCGCCGAACTGCCGCTCGACCTCGCCGGCCGAGTAGCCGGCGATCTCGAACGCCTTGACCATGATCTCCGGCTTGTGGTTCCGCACCGCCCCCGAGCACAGCTCCACGCCGTTGACGACGATGTCGTACTGGTAGGCCAGCACCTCCAGCGGGTCCTGGCTCTCCAGCGCCGCCAGCTCGCCCTGCGGCATCGAGAACGGGTTGTGCGAGAAGTCCACGTGGTTGGACTCCTCGTTGAGCTCGAACATCGGGAAGTCGACGATCCAGCAGAAGTCGAACCGGCCCTCGTCGACGAGGTTCAGCTCCGTCCCCACCCTGGTGCGCGCCAGCCCGGCGAACTTGTAGAAGGCCTGCGGGTCGCCGGCGATGAAGAAGGCCGCGTCGCCCACCTTCAGGCCCAGTTGCGCGCGCAGCGCCTCAGCCTTCTCCACGCCGATGTTGCGGGCGATCGGCCCGGCGCCGCCCTCCTCGCCCTCGCGCCAGAAGATGTAGCCGAGCCCCGGCTGGCCCTCGCCCTGCGCCCAGCCGTTCATCCGATCGGCGAAGGCGCGGCTGCCGCCGCCCGGCGCCGGCAGCGCCCAGACGGCGTTCTTCCTGTCTTCCAGAATCCGCGCGAAGAGGCCGAAGCCGCCGCCGCGGAAGTGCTCGGAGACGTCCTGCATCACCAGCGGGTTGCGCAGGTCCGGCTTGTCGGTGCCGTACTTTGAGATCGACTCGCGGAACGGGATGCGCGGGAACGGATAGGGCGTCACCGGCTTGCCGTCGGCGAACTCCTCGAACACCCCGTGCAGGATCGGCTCCATGGTGGCGAACACGTCTTCCTGGGTCGCGAAACTCATCTCCAGGTCGAGCTGGTAGAATTCGCCGGGCGAGCGGTCGGCCCTGGCGTCCTCGTCGCGGAAGCAGGGGGCGATCTGGAAGTAGCGGTCGAAGCCGGCCACCATCAGCAGCTGCTTGAACTGCTGCGGCGCCTGCGGCAGCGCGTAGAAGGTCCCCGGGTGGATGCGCGAGGGCACCAGGTAGTCGCGCGCGCCCTCCGGCGACGAGGCGGTCAGCACCGGCGTCTGGAACTCGGTGAAGCCGGCCCCGACCATGCGCCGGCGGATCGAGTCGATCACCCGCGAGCGCAGCACGATGTTGCGGTGCAGGGTCTCGCGGCGCAGGTCGAGGTAGCGGTACTTCAGCCGGATCTCCTCCGGATAGTCCGGCTCGCCGAACACCGGCAGCGGCAGCTCGGCCGCCTCCGACAGCGCCTCGGCGGCGCGCACCCGCACCTCGATCTCGCCGGTGGCGAGGTTCGGGTTGACCGTGTCGGCGGTGCGCGCGACCACCTCGCCGTCGATGCGCACCACGCTTTCGGCGCGCAGCCGGTCGAGCACCTCGAAGCCCGGATCGCCCGGATGCGCCACCAGCTGGGTCAGCCCGTAGTGGTCGCGCAGGTCGACGAACAGCAGGCCGCCGTGGTCGCGCTTGCGGTGCACCCAGCCCGAAAGGCGCACATTGGCGCCCACGTCCGCGTGCCGAAGGGCGCCGCAGGTATGGGTGCGATAGGCGTGCATTGAATCGGTCTCTGAGGGCTGGGTTTTTGGAAGGCGCGGAAGGGCGCATGAGCCCCGCGGGATGTCAAGGCGACGGCCACTTCGATTCTCTCCCGTTCGGCCCACAGCGCTTGCCAAAATTTGGCAAGCAACCTAGCTTCCGGCCATGAGCACGATGAATGTGTCGCTGCCGCTGGGGCTCAAGGCCTTCGTTGACGAGCAGGTGTGCAGCCGCGGCTACGGCACCAGCAGCGAATACATACGCGAGCTGATCCGCAAGGATCGAGAAACCCAGCGGCTGCGCGCGCTGCTGCTGGATGGCGCGGCTTCCGCCCCGACCGAACCGGCCGATGCAACCTACTTCGATGCGCTGCGCGAGCGCGTTCGTCGTCCGCAGGCGGGGTGAGCGCCAAACGAGTCGTCCCGCGCGAGCAGGCGCGCCGAGACGCCGAGGAAGCGATAGATCACTACCTCCAGGAAGCCGGCGATCGGGTCGCGCTGCGCTTCATCGACGCCTTGGAGGAGTCGTTCCGCCGCATCGGGCTTTCTCCGGCCGCCGGCTCGCCGCGGTACGCCCATGAGCTGGGCCTGCCCGGCCTGCGCTTTCGGCGCCTGACTCGCTTTCCCTACCTCGTGTTCTACCTCGAGCAGGGTGACCACATCGATGTCTGGCGTGTGCTGCACGCCAAGCGCGACATCCCGGCATGGCTGCAAGACGTGGACGCCGACTAAGGCTGCAGAGCGGGGCCAGATCTCGGACAGAAGCCTCTGACGCAAATGCGACACTCCGCGGCAAATTGGACCCGCCAGGGCGCGCCGAAAGGCTTTCCTTTGCACCAGAGAGCGAACCGGCCCATATTCGGGGCTCCTGTCCAACAGCTGAAAGGAGGTGATCCAGTGTCTCATTGTCTCCAACCGCGGTCGCAAGCGACCTGGAGCCTCAAGACCGAGGTTCGCGCCTGACAGCGTTCTGACGCTTAGGGACAAGGTCGCGGTTCGAAGGGTTCACAGCCCCAAGACCACCGCGGTCACGACGATGGGGGCCGCTCCGGCGACGGGGCGGCCCTTTTCGTTGGGAAGCCGCTACGATGGCCGGGCTGATCGACATTGGGGCAAGTGATGGGTCTTCGTCCGCGGCTCGGCGTGCTCGCCATCGCCATCGTCGCCGCCCTGGGATCGCAGGCCTGCGCGGCGCCGGCGCGGCGCGGACCGGCCTTCGACGGTCGTCGCGCCATGGCGGACATCGCCGCCCAGCTGCGGTTCACGCCACGGTCGCTGGGCTCGCCCGGCCACGCCCGGACCATCGCCTTCATCGAGGCCGAGCTCGCCAGGGCGCGCATCTTCCATGTGAAGGAGCAGACTTGGCGCTACCGCGGGCAGGACGGCGCCCTGCGCACCCTGACCAACATCGTCGCCAGCACCGAGCCGGCCAACCCGCGCCGCGTCCTGGTCGGCAGCCACTACGACAGCATCGTGCGCGCCTATCGCGACCCGGCGTCGCCGAACGGACCGATGCCGGGAGCCAACAACTCCGCGTCGGGCGTCGCCGTGCTGCTCGAGGCCGCCCGGGTCATGGCGCACAGCCCCGCCTTGCGCGTCGGCGTGGACCTGGTGTTCTTCGACGGCGAGGAAGGCCAGTACTCGCTGGGCGCCGGCGATGCGAACTGGTTCGCGCTCGGCTCGCCCTACTTCGCCGGCCATCTTGGCGACACCTATCCGCGGGGCAAGCCGGCGACGGCGGTGATCCTGGACATGGTCTGCTATCGCCAGTCGAAGCTGAAGCCGGACCAGTCTTCGCTGGCGTACGACCGCAACGGCGTCGAGCAGTTCTGGCGGATCGGCCGCCGGGTGGCGCCGTCGCTGTTCGACACCGGCGCCCTCACCTATGCCGTGGACGACGACCAGACGGCGCTGGCGGGCGCGAAAATCCCGAGCTTCCTGGTGATCGGCATCGAATACGAGCCGTGGTTCAACACGACCCACGACACGATCGACAAGTGCGCTGCGAACACGCTGGCCGGGGTCGGCGAAACCGTGCTGCAGTTCCTCGCCGCGCAATGACGCGCCCGGCGCACGCCTGATTGCGCCGCCGGGGCGGCCCCTCGCCACAGACCACCGCAAGGCCCTCGCCGATCGCGGCGCGAGCAGATAACCATGCCGATGCAGCTCCTGGGGGGCCGCGTCGTTCACCGTGCCGGTTGCTCCGGGGGAGCCATGTATCAAATGTTGCTTTACGCCTGCGCCCTGGTGTCCGGCGCAATCGTGATGTCGTTGGAGATGCTGATCGGGCGCACGCTGACGCCGTACTTCGGCGGCACCGTCTATACCTGGGGCGCGCTGATCTCGGTCTTCCTGGCGGGGATGGCCTGCGGCTACGCCGTCGCGGGGCTGATCGCCGACCGGCGGCCGACGGCGCGGGTCGTCGCGGCCGGCTTCGCGCTGGCGAGCGTGACGCTGCTGATCCCGCCCTTCGCCGGCGACGCCATCCTGAACCGGCTGCTCGACGTGATCACCGACGACCGCCTGGGCGCGCTCGCCGCCGCCTTCTGCCTCGCCTTCGCCCCGGCCGCGCTGCTGGCCAGCGTCTCGCCCTGCTGCCTGCGCCTGCTGCTGCGCCAGACGCACACCTCGGGCGCCCTGTCCGGGCGGCTCTCCGCCGTCGTCACCCTGGGCAGCATCGTCGGCGCGCTGGCGACCAGCTTCTTCCTGATCCCGGTCATGGGCGTCAAAGCCATCTACCTGTCGCTCGCCGTGCTGTCCGCCGTGTTCGCGGTGCTGGCGCTGGCCGTTTCGCTCGCGCGCCGCAAGGACGAAGCGGGCCTCGCGGTAAAGGCCCTGGCCTGCGCGGCCGCGGTGGGCGCGATCTGGGTGGCGCCAGGCCGCAGCGCCGACGCCGCGCCCAGCTCCCTGCTGGCGGCGAAGAACGGCGTGCTGGAGCAGGCCGATTCCCAGTACAATTCCATCGTCATCGAGAAGGACCGCGACGACATCGTCATGGAGTTCGGCTACCGCAACACGCGGTACACCGAATCCGTCATCAACCTCCGCCGGCCTTACGACCTGGAGGTCCCCTATACGCGGGTGATGACCCTGGGCCTCGCCTATACTCAGCAGCCGGCGCGCCGCCTGGCGCTGGTCGGCCTCGGCGGCGGCAACACGGTCACCTACCTGCTGAAGTACATCCCGACCCTGTCGGTGGAGGCGGCCGAGCTCGATCCGGAGGTGATCCGCTTCAGCAAGAAGTACTTCGGCATCCATCCCGACCAGCGTCTCAAGGTCGTCAACCAGGACGGCCGGGTCTTCCTGCGCCAGTCTCGCGGCCGGTACGACATCGTGATGCTGGACGCCTACCGGGGCCCCTTCGTGCCCTTCCACCTGACGACCAAGGAATTCTACCAGCTCGTCAAATCGAAGCTGAATCCGGGCGGGGTGGTGGTGCAGAACGTCGATCCGGCGACGCTGCTGTTCAACAGCACCTTCGTGACGCTGAAGACGGTGTTCGCCAACGTCGACGCCTACCGGGCCGACGAGAACATCGTGCTGATCGCCTACGACGGGCCGCCTTTGACGGCCGCGCAACTGGCGGCGCGCGCCCAGCTGCGCCAGGCGCAGCTCAGGCTGCCCTACAGCCTGCCGCAGATGGCCGCGGGCCGCGCCCCGCCGCAGCGCCTCACCGGCAAGGTCCTCACCGACGACTTCGCGCCCGTGGAAATGCTGAACAGCATCCGCCGAAACAACCAGCGACGGCGATAAAGGGCCGCGTCAGCGCCAGCGGTCTCCAGGCTTCTTCAGGTAGTTGGAAAAAATGTAGGGCCAGGGAAGCAGGGGAATGATGACAACGACTGGCGCGATTTCGAAGAATGATCTGCGGGCGCCGGCATCGAACTGGTTGGCGGCCCACAACGGCAGCGCGACGCCGCACAGCCAGACCATCTTCCAGAGCAACTCGTAGACCAGCACGGGCAGCATCTTCAGCGGATACCGGATTCCGACGATCGAGAGCAGCGCGAGCGCCAGGAGGAAGCTGTGCGCGGCGCCGCTCGGCAGCGTCCAAGGCGCGTGATGAAGGAACGACTGCGCCTGGATCGAGCCCTCTCCAGCCGCAAGGATCGCGTAGCAGGCGCGTAGAACGTAGAGGCGCCACAGGGGCACGGCGTCGCCGGCGCCGTGCGAACCCGCCTCCATGTTTCCCGCAGCGCCGTGCGACTGCGTCATGTCCGCCCCCTTTCGGCCCCTGATGACGACTGCACGCAGGATAGAGGCCGGTCCACGCTCCGCTCAGATCAGGCTGCGGCCGACGTCGCCGACAGTTTTGCGCCAGGGCTCGCGGGCCCCCATGTCCACGCCTGCCGGACGATGATCAGGGTGCAGACCGTCTCGATCGTTGCGAAGAACAGGTACTCGGGCAGGGCCGGGGTGCTGCCCCAGCCGGCCAGCGGCGGCACGTAGGTCAGGACCCCGTTCACCACTGTCAGAATGATGCCGGCGATGATGTTCGCCAGCCGGTTCGCCCTGAAGGGAAGCAGCCGGCACGCCACGATCATGGCCATGGGTATTTCCATCAGCACCGCCGAGCCCATCAGCGCCAACGGGGGCAGATGCACGTGGTAGTTTGGCGTGCCGATAACGTCCCACAGCGCAACAACGTCCGCGTAGAGGTAGTTCAACAGCGCGAACAGCCACAGCAGGGACAGTCGCTCCTTAATATCGTGCATGTGAGCCTCCAGTGGAAAGGCAAGGGAAGGCCATGCTTCCCCCTTCCAAGCTTGACCGGGCGAGCCTAGGTTTCGGCAGGTCCGAGGAAAATGACCGCGAAGCGAAAAAACGTGATCGACGGTTCAGGATCGTCGCGATTGACCGTGTCGGCGGGCCTCGCGCGCGGACTGCTTCGCCTGGCGGTCTCGAAAGGCGCGGATCAGGCGCTGCTGCTCGCGCGGGCAGGGATTGCGGAAAAAGACCTGGAGGACCAGGACAGGCGCATCGCGTTTGCGAAGTACGTGGCCCTGATGCGCCACGGCCAGCGACTTTCCGGCGATCCCGCGCTGGCCCTGCACTACGGCGAAACGCACGACCTCGCCGAGGTCTCTGTGGTGGGGCTGCTGGCCTACGCCTGCGAAACCATGGCGGACGCCACGAAGCAGCTCAACCGCTATGGCCGCCTCGTCGTGGAGTTCGACGGGCCGCCGAACCGGTTCAGCTTCACGACAGATTCGCGAGGCCTTTGGCTGATCGACAACCGGGGCAATCCAAACGATTTCCCGGAGCTCACCGAGTCGACCTTCGCCCGCTCGATCTGCGGCCCAAAGCGCTTCGGCGTGACCGACGGCGCAAGGGCCGTCGAAGTCACGCATTCCGCGCCGGACTACCGCGACGAATACGTGCGCGTGCTGGGCGTGCCCGTGACATTTGACGCGCCGAGAAACGCGATCCTGCTCAACGCGGCGGTGCTGTCGCAGAGGGTCGCGGTGCAGCCGCGTTACGCTTTCGGCATCTTCGCGCAGCATGCCGATGCGCTTCTGGAGGAGCTTCGAAACTCCAAGACCACGCGCGGGCAGGTGGAAGCGAGCCTGGTTTCGATCCTGCACACCGGGGAAGCGAGCATCGAAGTCGTCGCCGACAAGCTGGGGGTCAGCCGCTCGACGCTGTTCAACCGGCTGCAAGACGACGGCACGACCTTTTCAAGGGTGCTGGACGAGTTGCGGCGCAAGTTGGCGGTCGATTATTTGCGCGGCAAGAAGGTGTCGGTGAACGAGACGGCCTACCTGGTCGGGTTTTCCGAGCCCGCCGCGTTCAGCCGCGCCTTCAAGCGTTGGACCGGGCAAAGTCCCAGGCGATTCCGCTCGCAGCTCATGGCATGACCTAAGCCGCTTGCGTACGGGGACGGCGCGGCCGCTGCGGCGCCCGCCTGCCCTACCCCTCGCCCACCAGCTCGCGACCGATCAGGAAGCGGCGGATCTCGTTGGTGCCGGCGCCGATGTCGTAGAGCTTGGCGTCGCGCAGGTAGCGCTCCACCGGATAGTCCTTCAGGTAGCCGGCGCCGCCGAGCGCCTGGATCGCCTCCAGCGAGGTGCGCACGGCGTTCTCGGAGGCCAAAAGGATGGCGCCGGCGGCGTCGAAGCGGGTGGTGCGGCCGGCGTCGCAGGCCTTGGCCACGGCGTAGACGTAGGCGCGGGCCGAATTCAGCGCCACGTACATGTCGGCGACCTTGCCCTGCATCAGCTGGAAGGTCCCGATCGGGCGGCCGAACTGCTTGCGCTCGCGAACGTAAGGAAGCACCGCGTCCAGGCAGGCCTGCATGATGCCCAGCGGCCCGCCGGCCAGCACCGTCCGCTCATAGTCGAGCCCGCTCATCAGCACGCCCGCGCCGCCGTTCTCCGGCCCCAGCACGTTGTCGGCCGGGACCTCGCAGTCCTCGAACACCAGCTCGCCTGTGTCGGAGCCGCGCATGCCGATCTTGTCGAGCTTCTGGGCGCAGCGGAAACCCGGAAAATCCTTCTCGATGACGAAGGCGGTGACGCCGCGCGAGGCGCCGTCCGGATCGGTCTTGGCGTAGACCACCAGGGTGTCGGCGTGCGGCCCGTTGGTGATCCAGAACTTGGTCCCGTTCAGCACGTAGCGGTCGTCGCGGCGGTCGGCGCGCAGGCGCATCGAGATCACGTCGGAGCCCGAGCCGGCCTCGCTCATCGCCAGCGCGCCGACGTGCTCGCCGCTGATCAGCTTCGGCAGGTAGCGCTGCTTCTGCGCCTCCGAGCCCCAGCGGCGCAGCTGGTTGACGCAGAGGTTGGAGTGGGCGCCGTACGACAGCCCCACCGACGCCGAGGCGCGGCTCACCTCCTCCATCGCCACCACGTGCTCGAGGTAGCCGAGGCCGAGGCCGCCATAGTCCTCCTCGACGGTGATGCCGTGCAGCCCCAGCTCGCCCATCGGCTGCCAGAGCTGGCGCGGGAAGGCGTTGTCGCGGTCGATGTCGGCGGCCAGCGGCGCGATACGGTCGGCGGCGAAGCGGGCGGTGGTCTCGCGGATGGCGTCGGCGGCCTCGCCGAGCGCGAAATCCATGGAGGGTCCGTGGTTCGGGATCATGGCCGCCCGACTAGCACGCCGGGCCGGCGCCGGGCGAGCGCGGCGGCGCTAGTCGCGCTTCTCGCGCGGCAGCCCCAGCCGGTCGAGGATGAAGTAGGCCGCGAGGCCGAAGCAGATCACCCCGAAGAAGCCCATGGTCAGGCCCGCGGTGCGCGGCGAGACGCCCAGCACATGCTCGCTCGCCCCCTGGAAGCCCCAGATCGCCGCCAGCGCCAGCAGGCCGACGCCGAGCGCGGCCAGCAGCACCACGCCGAGCGGCCCCAGCAGGTTGGCGCGCGGCCGGATCGGATTGGCGACCCGCGCCGAGCGGCGCACCTGCGCCAGGGTCAGCCGCGGCTCGGCGTCCGGCGTGGGCGCGGGCCCAGCCTCGGCTTCAGCCTCGGAGAGCGCGGCCGTGGGCTCGTCGGCGTCGGTGGCCGGCGATGGTTGCGCGAAGGCGTGAGGCGCGTCGGCGGGCGAAGTGTCGGACGAGGGCTCGCCCAGGATGGCTTCCAGCCGCTCGATCACCGACTGGGCGGCCGCGGCGGTCACCGAAGGCGTCTCGTAGGGCTCGGCCGGCGGCGGCGCGGTGGGATCGCGCTCGGCGAAGGCGCGCTCGCCGTCGGTGGCGGGCCGGGCCAGCACCGGGCTGGTCAGCGGGATCAGCGCCATGACGTCGTAGTCGATCTTCGGCGGCAGCACCGGCGTCGAGGCCAAGCCCCAGCCGTCCACCGGCTTGAGGAACAGCGCCTTCTCGGCCGCCCGCCGGCGCACCAGCGCGTCGACGACGATCCGCTCGCCGTCGAGGTCGGCCTTGCGCCACAGCTCCATGGCCAGCGCCGCGTCGAGCGGCCGGCCCTCGTTCAGGCGGCGCAGCGTCGGCGAGGTGCGGAACGCCGCTTCGCCGATGTTGAAGACGAAGGACACCAGCGCGTCGTACTGGTTCTGGTTGACCGGCGCGAAGACGTGCTCGTTCACCGCATGGCCGACCTGGATCAGGTCGTAGAGCAGCAGCGCCTCGGCGTCGGCCTCGGTGATCCGTACGCCCTGGCGGGCCGTGCGGGTGTGGCCATAGCCGATCGTCCAGCGCCCGTCGTCCAGGCGCGCGGCCTCGGCGCGGAAGCCCTCGAAGGCCATGATCAGCTCGACCGCCGACCGGGAGATCGAATATCTCGGTCGCATCACCCTTCCCTGACCCACATTGACACAGCGCCGTTATCAGCAGGCTGCGCAGCGCAAGATGGGGGCCGGCTCAGAGCAGGATCAATGCGGCGATCGCCAGCACCGCGAAGAATCCCATCAGGTCGGTCAGAAATGTGACGATGATCGACGAGGAGACCGCCGGGTCGCGCCCGAGCCGCTCCAGGATCAGCGGCGCCAGGATGCCGCCCACCGCGGCGACGAAGATGTCGGCGATCAGCGCCAGGCCGGCGGTCAGGGCGAGCCGGCCGTTGTGATAGAAGGCCAGTACCGCCAGCGCCATGGCCAGCGCCAGGCCGAGGCCGTTGAAGATGCCGGCCGCCAGCTCGCGCCAGACGATCCGCAGGGTGTTGGCGGCGTTCAGCTCGCGCGAGGCCAGCGCCCGCACCGCCACCGCCAGGGTCTGGGTGCCGGCGTTGCCGCCCAGCGACGAGATGATCGGCATCAGCACCGCCAGCGCGACCACCTTGGCCACCTCGTCCTGGAAGATGGCGATGGCGCTGACCGCCACCGTCTCGGTGACCAGGTTGGCCAGCAGCCACGGCAGGCGCGAGCGGACGATGCCGGCCACCGAGGCGTCGCGGCCGGCGTCGGAGACGTTGGCGAGGGCCAGCATGTCCTCCTCGCCCTCCTCCTGGATGACGCCCACCACGTCGTCGACGGTGATCTGCCCCACCAGCCGCCCGCCCGGCTCGACCACCGGCGCGGAAATCAGGTGGTACTTGTCGAAGATGTAGGCGACCTCCTCCTGGTCCATGTCGACCGGGATCTCGGTGACCGCGTCCATGATCTCAGTCAGCCCGGTCTCGCGCGAGGCCCTGACCAGCTGGCTCACCGCGACGGCGCCCACCGGCCGCATCGCCGGGTCGACCACATAGAGGTCGAAGAACAGCTCCGGCAGGGCGTCGCCCGCGCCCTGCATGTGGTCGATGGCCTGACCGACGGTCCAGAACTGCGGGGCCAGCGCCACCTCGCGCTGCATCAGCCGCCCGGCGGTCTCGTCCTCGTAGGCGAGGCTGGCCTCGATGGCCGAGCGGTCCTGGGGCGGCAGCGCGGCCAGCACGCTGGCGCGGCGGGCGTCGTCGAGGTCGTCGACCACGTCGGCCGCGTCGTCGGAGTCGAGGTCCTCCAGCGCCTTGGCCAGCGTCGCCGGCGGCACGAACTCCAGCACCTCCTCGCGGATGTTGTCGTCGAGCTCGGCGAGGATCTCGGCCAGCGCGCCGGCCGCAATGTGGGGAACGATCTCCTCGCGGTAGTCCGCCGAGATGAAGCCCATCAGGTCGGCGACGTCGGCCGGGTGCAGCGCGGCGACCAGCTCGGCCAGACGCGGTCCGTCGCCGCGATCGGCGGCGTCGATGACCATGTCGACGAAGGCGGCGGTGAGCGCGTAGTCCTCGTCCAGGGCGAGGTCTTCGAGGTCGGAGCTGGCCGTCCGCTCAGCCACCCTGGTCGTATCGGAGAGATCGGTTTCCCGGCTCATGGACCTCCCTCCTCAAGGGGCTACGGCGATGGACTCTCGGACGGCTTGCGCTCTTCCTGGTTCGATGGTGCGGTCGAGAAGACTCGAACTTCCACGGGTTGCCCCACAGCGACCTCAACGCTGCGCGTCTACCAATTCCGCCACGACCGCCCGTGGTGAGGCGCGGGGGTTAGCAGAGGGACTCTTGTTTGTGAAGCACGCCGAACAAGGCCCCGCTGTCGCACCGGAATCGCCGCGTGGCTGAGGCGTCGCGGCCCATCGCCGTCGTCGTCGATCGCGAGGGTCTGGGCGACGTGATGCTGAAGGCGCCGTTCCTGCGCGCGCTGCGCCGCGCCTGGCCCGAGCACGAGGTCTGGTGGCTGGCGACGCACCAGACGTCGATGGCCGACGACCTGCGGCCGCTGTTCGAGCGCGAGGTCGCCAGGGTCATCCCGCACGCGGCGCTGGACGGGCCGGTCGGACCGCTCTGGCGGCGGCTGCGGGCGCTGCCGCCGTTCGAGAAGGTGTTCGACGCCCGCACCAAGGTCTCGACCGTGGCGATCACCCGCCTCGCCCTCACCCACCGCGGCTTCTACTGCTGCCTGCCCGGCTACATGCTCTGCGATGGCCGGCCGCCGGCCAGCCGCCGGCGCCCCCGCCACATCGCCGAACGGATGCTGTCGCTCGTCGCCTGCGCCACCGGCCGTCCCGCCGACGGCGCCGGCCGCCTGGAGGCCTCGCCGGCGGCGCTGGCCGCGGCCCGGGCGGCCTTGCCGGACGGCCCGACCTACGTCGGCGTCGCTCCCGGCAGCCGCCAGGCGGAGAAGAACTGGCCGCTGGCGCGGTTCTGCGAGGCCGCCGAGGCGCTGGCGGCGCGCGGCCTCGTCCCGGTGGTGTTCCTGGGGCCGCAGGAGGGCGACGTCGCCGCCGAGGTCGCCGCCGCCGCGCCGTCGGCCAGGATCCTGCGCGCCGACCCGTCGCTGAGCTTCGCCGAATCGGCGGACCGGCTGATCGCCCAGGGCCAGCGCTTGGCGGCCCTCGTCGCCAACGACAACGGCGTCGGCCACCTGCTGGGCGCCGCAGGCGTGCCGGTGGTGAGTTTGTTCGGCCCGACGGACCCGGCCCGCTGGGCTCCCGTCGCCCCCGCCAACACCCTCCTGCGGGCCCGGGCCTTCGGCGGCGAGGCGATGGACGCGATCCCGGTAACGGCGGTGGTGGAGGCGGTGATGGCGATGCTCGGTGCGCGGGGCGGCGCGATGGCCACCTAGCCGCTGTCGTGCGAGGCGCACCGACGCCGCAGGAGGCGAAGCGTCCGTGCCCTCCGTGTTTTCCGTGGCCAAACCTGTGTCAGGTCCCGCCATGTCAGGGACCTAAGCGGGCTCGATCCGCGCGTCGCGCAAGGGCGTGAGGCTCAGCGACAGCGCCACCAGGACGAAGCCGGCCACGGCGAGCCACAGGGCCTGGCGGTAGCCGATGGCGTCGGCCAGGAGCCCGCCCAGAGGCGCCGCGAAGACCACCATGGCGCGGTTGATCGAGCGCATGGTGGCGTTCATGCGGCCCTGCAGCGCGTCGGGGGTGACCGCCTGGCGGTAGCCGAGCGTGTTGGCGTTCTCCGCGCCGATGGACAGGCCGAGCGCGAACTGGCCGAGCCCCAGGCAGGCCCAGGCGAGCCAGCCGGCCGGCGCCAGCGCGACGAGGGCATAGCCGGCGCCGGTGACGACCTGGCAGGCGATCATCACCCGGCCGATCCCGAAGCGCTCGCCAAGCCGCGTGGCCATGAGGCTGCCGGCCAGGGCGCCGACGCCGGCCGCCGACAGCGCCAGGCCGACCGCCCATGGGGCTAGGCCCAGGGTCTGCAGCACGAACGGCACGAAGATCGCCCCGGCCGCCCCGTTGCAGATGAACCAGGCGTGCGTGCCGATGGCCAGCGGCGCCAGGGTGCGGTGCCGGTAGACGTAGGCGACCCCTTCCCCGGCCTCGCGCCAGATCGACCGCCGCGCCGCCGGCGCCGGCCGCGGCTCGTCGAGCCGGATCGTGGCCAGCGTCACCGCCGAGACCAGGTAGCTGGCGGCGTCGACGATCACCGCCCACGGCGCGCCGACCAGGCTGACCAGGCCGCCCGCCAGCGCGGGTCCGCTGGTCTGCGCCACGGCCGAGCTCTGGTCGAGGCGGGCGTGGGCGCGCGTCAGCAGCGCCCGCGGCACGAGGCGCGGCGTGAACGCCTGCGTCGCCGCATCGCCGAGCAGCGAGACCAGGCCGAACACCGACATGAAGCCGGCCAGCGCCCAGATCGTCAGGTGGTGGGTCAGGGCGAGGGCCGGCACGATCACCAGCAGGCCTGCGCGGACCAGGTCGGCGGCGATCATCACCGGCCGGCGGCGCAGCCGGTCGACCATCGCCCCGGCGACCAGCCCGAACAGCATGTAGGGCAGCCACCGCGCCCCGCTGACCAGCCCCACGTCCGCCGCCGTGCCCGCGAGCACGCTCACCACCATCACCTGGATGGCCAGCACGGTGAAATAGTCCCCAAACGCCGACACCGACGCCGCCCACCAGAACCGGCCGTAGCCGGGCGCGTCGCGCAAAGTGGCGGGTGCTTGAGCCATCGGCGCAGCTTAGCGGGAACGCGGCCGCAGAGGGCCTGGTTTGGAGGCATTTTTGGCCACGAAAACACGGCAAACACGGACGGCGCCGCCCGCGCCACGCCCACCACCCGTGTCATCCCGGAGAGCCCGCCGTCAGGCGGGACTCATCCGGGACCTACTTCCAACGAACGCGCCGAGTAGATCCCGGACGACTCCTCCCGGATCAAGTCCGGGAGGGTCTCCGGGATGACATCGATGGGGTGGCGAGTTGGTGCGGAGGGGGCAGCACGTCCGTGCCCTCCGTGTTTTCCGTGGCCAAAGACCTGCGATCGCCACTCGGCGCGGCTGCTCAGGTCCCGCCGGCCATGAAGTCGTAGACGTTGGCGGCGCGGGTGACGGCGATGGAGATCTTCTCTTCGTTGATCTGGATCTCGCCGCGGGCCACCGGGTGGTTGTTGGCCAGGATCCAGACCTCGTCGCTGGCCTTGGCGTCGAGCGGGATCACCGCGCCACGGCCCATGCGCAGCAACTGCTGCATGGGCAGGGTCGAGCGCCCCAGCACCACGGAAATCTCGACGTTGACGGCCTTGATCTGGCTCACCAGCCCTCGCACCCACACATCGGGCCGCTTTCAATGCCGCCCGCGCCCGCCCACATTGCAGCCGTATGCTTGACCGGTCGTTAAACGAAGCCCGCCCCGAAGCCCGTCATGGCGCGGCGATGTTGCGGCTGGACGCCGCCGCCGCCGGCTGGGCCGTCTCGTCCGGGCTGGTGGCCTATCCCGAGGCCGAAGCGGCCATGGAGGCGCGCGCCACCGCCATCGCCGACGGCGCGGCCGGCGAGCTGGTCTGGCTGCTGCAGCACCCGCCGCTCTACACCGCCGGCGTCTCGGCCAAGGCCGGCGACCTCATCGACCCCGACCGATTCCCGGTCTACCGCAGCGGCCGCGGCGGCCAGTTCACCTACCATGGCCCCGGCCAGCGGGTGGCCTATGTGATGCTCGACCTGACGGCGCGCGGACGCGACGTGCGCGCCTTCGTGCGCGCCCTGCAGGCCTGGATCATCGACGCGCTGGCGCGGCTGGGCGTGCAGGGCGAGGTGCGCGAGGGCCGCGTCGGCGTCTGGGTGGAGCGGCAGGCGCCGCCGCGCGAGGACAAGATCGCCGCCATCGGCGTGAAGCTGCGGCGCTGGGCCAGCTTCCACGGCGTCAGCCTCAACGTCGATCCCGACCTCGGCCACTTCGCCGGCATCGTGCCCTGCGGCGTCACCGCCCACGGCGTCACCAGCCTCGCCGAGCTCGGCCGCGGCGTGCCGATGGCCGAGGCGGACGCGGCGCTGAAAGCCGCCTTCACGGATATCTTCGGGCCTGTGGCCGACGCGCCGCCCCCGCTCTGATTCGACCGCGCACGCACGGTGCGCGCCTTGTTGTCGCCCGCCTCGGGCCGCATGTAGAAGGCTCCGCGCGCCAGCGCCTGACCCGCAACGCCGCTCGAGGGCCATGCGCCTTATCCAAGGCTATCTCTTCCGTCAGTTGCTGGGCCACACGCTGCTGGCCACGGTCGCGCTGACGGGCGTGGCGGTGCTGACGGCGAGCCTCTCGGCCCTCGACGTGCTGGTGAACGAGCGGCAGAGCCCGCTGATCTTCATCGAGATCACCCTTCTGGCGACGCCGCAGATCGTCGCCATGATCCTGCCGCTGGCGGTGTGCGTCGCCGGCCTCGTCGGCCTCAACCGGCTGCACACCGAGCAGGAGATCGTCATCTGCTTCGCCGGCGGCATGAGCCGCTGGCGGGTGGCGGCGCCGGCGATCCGGCTGGCGGCGCTGGTGGCGCTGGTCAACCTGGTGATCAACCTCTGGATCCAGCCGGCCTGCTTCCGCGAGATGCGCACCGTGCTCGAGGCGGTGCGCGCCGACATCGCCACCACCATGATCCGGCCCGGGGAGTTCACCCACCCTTCCCCCGGCCTCACCGTCTTCGCCCAGTCGATGGACGGCAACGGCGAGATCAAGAACCTGTTCATCGACCAGGCCAGCAAGGGCTCGTCGACCACCTACATGGCCGCCGAAGCGCAGCTGGCCAAGCGCAACGGCGCGCCGGTGATGATCCTGCACAACGGCTCGATCCAGCAGTTCGCCAAGACCGGCGTGCTCAACGTCGTCTACTTCGAGGAGAACGTGCAGGACCTGCGGCCCTTCCTCGCGATCGAGGGTCAGGTACTCTACCACCCGTCCGACCGTTATCTGCACGAGTTGTTCTTCCCCGACATGCGCCGCGCCTGGGAACGCAACAACATCAAGAAGCTGATCTCCGAGGGCAATTCGCGGCTGGCGACGCCGCTCTACGACCTCGCCTTCATGGCGCTGGCGCTGGCCGCTGTGCTGGGCGGCGCGTTCAGCCGGCTGGGGTACGGCGCACGGATCATGGCGGCCGGCGCGACCGGCCTTGCCGTCAGGGTGTTGGGCTTCGTCGCCGGCGCGGCCGCAGACGGCAACATCGCGCTCAACGTGCTGCAATATACTCCGCCGCTGGTCTGCTTCATCGTCTGCATGCTGATCGTGATCCGCCAGCATCCGGCGCGCGGGCCACGCCGGGCGCCGGCGATGATCGCCCAGCCGGCCGCGAGCCCCGCCTGATGCTCGGCCTGGGACGCCTGCAGATTTATGTGCTGACCCGCACCCTCGCCGGTCTGGCCACGGCCATGGCGGTGATCGCCTCGGTGGTGATGCTGATCTGCTTCGTCGAGCTATCGCGTGCCTACGGCGGCCGCGCCGACGTCGGCTTCGCGCGGTTGGTGGAGATGATGCTGCTGCAGTCGCCGGCGATCGTGCTGCTGCTGCTGCCGTTCATCTTCCTCTTCGGCACCATGGCCGCGTTCGTGACCCTGAACCGGCGTTCCGAGCTGATCGCCATGCGCGCCGCCGGCGTCTCGGCGTGGCGGTTCATCTTTCCCGCCGCCGGCGCCGCCTTCCTGCTCGGCGTCGTCGACGTGACGATCCTCAATCCGATGGCCGCCGATCTCAACGGCCGCTACGAGGACGCCAAGGCCGCCATCGACGAGGGCCACGGCGGCCGCTTCGTCGCGCCGGCCGTCTGGCTGCGGCAAGGCGACGAGCATACGCAGATCGTCATCCACGCCCAGGGCCACGACATGAAGGACGGGGTGGTGCGGCTGCAGCACGTCTCGCTCTTCCTGCAGACCGTCACCGCCGACGGCGCCCTGCAGTTCTCGCGGCGAATCGAAGCCGCCGACGCGCGGCTCGACCCTGGCTTCTGGCGGCTCAGCGACGTGCGCGAGGCGACGCCGGGCTCCGGCTCGGTGCGCTCGGAGACGCTGTCGATCCCGTCCAGTCTCGATCGCCGCACGGCGATGGAGAAGTTCGCGGCCCGCGACGCCGTCGGCTTCTGGCGGTTGCCGGAGACCATCCAGCGCGCCGAGACCGCCGGCTTCTCGCCGGCGCCCTACCAGTTGCGCTACCAGGAACTGCTGGCGACGCCGGTGCTGTTCGCCGGCATGTCGGTGCTGGCGGCGGCATTCTCGCTGCGGCTGATGCGGTTGGGGGGCTTGGCCGGTCTCGCCGGCGCTGGCGTCGCACTCGGTTTCGCCATCTTCTTCTTCGACCGTCTATGCGGTGCGCTGGGCGGGGCGGAGGTGATTCCACCGGTGCTCGCGGGGTGGACGCCGCCGGTGATTGCGCTTCTGGCCGGCTTCACCTTGCTTTGCTACACCGAGGACGGCTGAGGCGGCCGATGCAGGAGGGGGCGCGGGGGTGACGCTCGTCAGCCGCTGTTGTTCAAAGCGTTCGTTGAGGGGTGCGCTGCTCGCCGGCGTGCTGACGGCTGGGCTGGCGCCGGCGCTGGCGCACGCCAGTCCCCGCGAATTGCCGCTGCCGCCGTTGCCGCCGATGCACGTGGTGATGCCGGCCCCGGCGCCGCCGGCGCCCGACGATGGGCTGCAGGGCGGCGGCTTCTATCTGGAAGCCGATCAGGTCGTCGACGACGACACCAACCACGTGGTCAGCGCGCATGGCCAGGTCGAGGCCCGCTACAACGGCCGCGTCATCCGCGCCGACGACATCATTTACAACCAGACCACCGGGATCGTGACCGCGAAGGGCAACGTGACCATCGTCAATCCCGATGGCAGCGCCGAGAACGCGCAGTCGGCGGTGCTTGACCGCGAGATGTCCGCCGGCGTCGCCATGGCGTTCTCTACTCACCTGACCGAGAACGTCCGCGCCAAGGGCGCGTCGGCCGGCGGCCCGGTCGACGTCACCATCGCCGCCGCCAGCGCAGTGCACCCGTCGCCGACCATCACCGAGATGAACCAGGCGGTGTTCACCGCCTGTCCGGTCTGCGCCAGCAAGCCGAACCCAACCTGGTCGATCCGCGCCAAGCAGATCGTCGAGGACAAGAAGCGCCAGATCATCATCTTCCACGACGCGGTGATCCAGATCAAAGGCCTGCCGGTGATGTACATCCCGGCGCTGGTCGAGGCCGACCCGGCGACGCCGCGCAAGTCCGGTTTCCTGATCCCGGAGATCAACATCTCCAGCCTGCGCGGCCTGTCCTACGAGCAGCCGTACCTGCAGGTGATTTCACCGTCGGAAGACTTGGTGATCAGCCCGCAGATCAACTCGAAGGTCAATCCGTTCCTCAATGTCGACTGGCGCAAGGCGTTCTATTCCGGCGCCATCGACGTGCGAGCCGGCTACACCTACGAGGAGGACTTCAACTCCAACGGCGACCGGCTCGGCAACTCGACTTCGCGCAGCTACATCCTCGCCAAGGGCCTGTTCGCGATCAACGACAACTGGGACTGGGGCTTCACCGCCGAGCGCGCCTCCGATCCGCTGATCTTCGACCGCTATGCGGTCGCCGACCCGTTCATCGACCGCAGCCTCTACTCCGCCGACGACCGGCGGCTGATCTCGCAGCTGTTCACCACCTACCAGACCCAGGACACCTACGTTTCGGTCACCGGAGCGGACGTGCAGGGCCTGCGCTCGAACGACTTCAACAACACCTTCCCGGCGGTCGCGCCGCTGATCGAGGCGCACTACCACCCCGACAACGACATCCTCGGCGGCCGGCTGGAACTCGACGGCAGCGGCGTGATGCTGTTCCGCGACAGTGCGCCGCTCAGCCCCTCGGATCTGCAGTCCTACAGCCAGGCCGCGACCTCGCTGGTGGCGCCGGCCCAGCCCGCCTTCTCGCCGGGCATCAACACCCAGCGAGCCACCGTCGAGGCCAATTGGACCAGCACCTACATCCTGGGCG
>DASXEN010000134.1:0-9426 GCA_036490095.1 Caulobacteraceae bacterium | reverse complement strand
GCGGGCTTGAGCGTCCTCGCCGGCCTCTACGGCCTCTTCGTGCTGCCGGAATCGCTGCCGCCCGAGCAGCGCGCGCCGCTCACCTGGCGCGCGATCCATCCAGTGGCAGTGGTGCGCGGCCTTTGGCGCGACTACCCGGTGCTGGTCGGCTGGCAGGGCGCGCTGTTCCTGATGATGTTCGCCATCAGCGGCGTGAACAGCATCTTCCTGCTCTATGTCCTCTACCGGTTCGGCTGGACGCCAAAGTCGATCGGCCTCTACTCGACCGTCGTGGTGCTGGCCGGCCTGACAGTGCAGTCGCTGCTGGTGGCGCGCGCGATCAAGTGGCTGGGCGAGCGCGGGGCGCTGGTGTGGGGGACCGTCGTGCAGACCGCCGCCGTCTGCCTCAGCGGCTTCGCCGTCACCGGCGTGCAGTTCACGCTGGCGGTGCTGGTGATGACGCTGGGCGGCGTCGCCGACCCGGCGCGCACGGCGATCATGAACCGGATCATCGGCCCGTCCGACCGCGGCCGGCTCTCGGGCGCCAGCCGCAGCATCGTCAGCCTCACCGGCGTGATCGCGCCGGCGCCGTTCGCGCTGCTGTTCGCGGCGGTCTCGAAGGCGGGACCGGCCAGCCCCTGGAGCGGCGCGCCGTTCTTCGTCTGCGCCGCGGTGCTGGTCGCCTCGCTGGCGGTGACGCTGCGCTCGCTGAGGCGGACGCCGGAGGCGGCGGCTGCGGCGGAGGCTGGTTAGGCCTCGGGCGCCCGATCCCCTCACCCTCCCAAGCTTCGCTTGGGCCCCTCCCTCTCCCGATGGGAGAGGTGTTTTCGCGGCGGTCCCTCACCTCACCTCTCCCATCGGGAGAGGGAGGGGCCCGCGACGCCGAAGGCGGCGTGGGAGGGTGACGGGATCGCGCCTCGCCGCGCGAGTGGCGCCTACAGAAACCGCCGCAGTTGCGCCCACGCCTCGGCCTTGCGCTCGAAGGCGAGCGTGTAGGCCGGGCTGCTCGACGGCAGCGTCACCAGCTCCACGCCCTCCACTTCTCCCAGCGCCCGCCGGCCGATCGCCGACGCCGTGCCGCCGTTGAAGGCGACGGCGCGCAGCTGCGGCAGGGTGGCGATGAACTCGGCGAGCGGATTGGGCGCGTGGTCGCGGATGGCCGCATCGAGGCTGCCGGCCCTGCGGGCCGTGCGGACCACGTCCCAGAGGCCGACGCCGGCGGCGAACAGCGCCGCCAGGCGCGCCTCGTAGCCGGCGGGCGGCTCGGCGCCCAGCACCCGGCCCATCAGCCGCCAGAACTGGTTCTGCGGATGGCCGTAGTATTGCGCGCGCCGCAGCGACACCTCGCCGGGCAGGCTGCCCAGCACCAGCAGCCGCGTGCGCGCGCTCGCCACCGGCGCAAACGAGGCTTTCGGCGGCTCTGCCGCGGACTCATCCATTCTGGGCGCCTCGAAGATTCTGGGCGCCTCGAAGATGACGCGGGAATTGTCGCGTTTTCGCCTGATTCCGCTGTTTCGGAGCGTCCCCAGCGGGTAATCCCGCCCGCGAGGCGCCTGGGGGCTGGCGCGTAGGTGTAGCCAGGACGGGGAAGGCGCGGTTTGACGGAGCTTGCGGGGACCGACCCGACGGTGACGGCCGCCTTCTTCGCGCCGCCCGCGCCCAGCCGGGTCGTCCCCACGCATCGGAACGGCCGCTGGCCGGCGCGGCTGCAAGGTCCCGGCGCGGCGCCGGCCGATGTTGAGGCCGCGCCGGAGCCGGCCGTCAGCGACATGCCGGACGCCGCGCCGCTGGCGATGCCGCGGCAGGACCTGCGCCGCGCGCCACGCAGCCGGACGGTCGGCGACGGCCTCGTCCAGCGGCGGCTGGCGCTGATCGGCGGCGCGTTCGCCATCGCCGCCGGCACGGCCGCGGTGCTGGTCAAGGTGCTGGGCGGCGACGGCCTCAGCGGCCCCGAGTGGGTCATGGTGCTGCTCTCCACCCTGCTCAGCGCCTGGGTCGGCTTCGGCTTCATCAGCGCCACGGCGGGCTTCGCCACCGCCCTGGGCGCGCGGGCCGCGCCGGCTGCGGTCGTCGCCGCCGACATCGCCGCGCGCACCGCCATCCTGCTGCCGGCCTACAACGAGGACCCCGGCCTGATCCTCGCCGCGGTGGAGGCGATCGGCGCCGACCTGCAGCGGCTCGGGGCAGCCGGCCGCTACGACCTCTTCATCCTCAGCGACACCCGCGACGGCGCCATCGCCCGGGCCGAGGCGGTCGGGCTGCTGCGGCTACGCCAGCGCATGGCCGGCGCCCCGCGGCTGTTCTACCGCCGCCGCGCCGCCAACACCGACCGCAAGGCCGGCAACCTCGGCGACTGGGTCGAGCGGCACGGCGCGGACTACGACTTCATGCTGGTGCTGGACGCCGACAGCCTGATGTGCGGCGAGACCATCCTGGCCCTGACCGGGCAGATGCAGGCCGATCCGCGGCTCGGCCTGCTGCAGAGCGTGCCCGCCATCGTCGGCGCCGAGACGCCGTTCGCGCGGCTGCAGCAGTTCGCGGCGCGGCTCTACGGGCCGGTGTTCGCCGAAGGCCTCGCCTGGTGGTCGGGCTCGGAGGGCAACTACTTCGGCCACAACGCCATCATCCGCGTCGCCGCCTTCGCCGAGAGCGCCGGCCTGCCGCACCTGACCGGCCCGAAGCCCTGGGGCGGGCACATCATGAGCCACGACTTCGTCGAGGCGGCGCTGCTGCGGCGCCGCGGCTGGGCGGTGCGGGCCGCGCCGGCGCTCGGCGGCAGCTACGAGGAGACGCCGCCCACCATCCTCGACACCGCCGCCCGCGACCGCCGCTGGTGCCAGGGCAACCTGCAGCATGCGCGGCTGCTGACCACCGCCGGGCTGCACTGGGTGAGCCGGCTGCACCTGGCGCTCGGCATCTTCGCCTACCTGGCGCCGGCGCTGTGGCTGACGCTGCTGGTCTGCGGCGCGCTGGTGTGGCCGCGCGAAGCGTTCCCGACCGGCTCGAAGCCGGAGCTGATCGGCGTCTTCCTGCTGATGCTGGCGCTGCTGCTGGCGCCCAAGGCGATGGCGCTGGGGCTGGCGCTGGGCGACCGGCAGGCGCGGCGCGGCTTCGGCGGTGCGGCGCGGCTGGCCCTGAGCTTCCTCGCCGAGAGCGTCGGCTCGCTCTTGATCACGCCGGTGATGATGGTGATGCAGTCGGTGGCCGTCGCCGAGGTGCTGATCGGCCGCGACAGCGGCTGGAAGCCGCAGCGGCGCGAGGGCAGCGAGCTCAGCCAGCGCGACGCCTGGCGGGCGCACCGCGGCCACGTGGCGCTGGGCGTGCTGGGCGCGGCCGGCGCGCTGCTGGTCGACAAGTACCTGCTGCTCTGGGCGAGCCCGGTTTTCCTCAGCCTGGCGCTCTCAGCGGTGCTGTCGCTGCACACCTCCAGGCCGGGCAAGTCGCGCGCCCTGCCCCGGCTCTTCCGCATCCCCGAGGACGCCGAGCCGCCGCCGGTGCTGGTGCGCGCCCGCTCGCTGCGTGCCGCCTACGCCGCCGAGGCTCCGGCCCGCCGCCAGATCGAGGCGCTGATGCGCGCAAGCGCGCCGATGTACGAGCTGAAGGCGCAGGCGGCGGCGCGGCGGCTGGTGGCCTGAACGGTCGTCCGGCGCCCGATCCCCTCACCCTCCCAAGCTTCGGCTTCGCCTCGCTCGGGCCCCTCCCTCTCCCTCCGGGAGAGGTGTTTTCCTCACCTTCACCTCTCCCATCGGGAGAGGGAGGGGCCCGCGACGCCGAAGGCGGCGTGGGAGGGTGAGGGGATCGCGCCTCGCCGCTTTATCCACGCGTCCCGCCGCTACCCCACCAGCTGGTAGATCCAGGTCTCCGTCAGGGCGTCGCTCCCCCGGCGCAGGTAGGCCCGCATATCGAGCGTGACACCCGCCGCCAGGTCGACGTCGAAGATCAGCCGCCAGCCGTTGGTCCCGACGATCGGGTAGCAGGCCGGGTTGATCGGCTGGCCGGCGTTGAGGGAAACCACCGGTTCGACGCCGCTGCCCCGGGTCAGGCCGGCGAGTGAGGGGCCGGCGAAGTCCACCGCCAGCTTGCGCTGGGTCGCCGGCGCGCCGCGCACGCCC
The DNA here is from genome assembly GCA_036490095.1 of Caulobacteraceae bacterium. GTDB lineage: Bacteria > Pseudomonadota > Alphaproteobacteria > Caulobacterales > Caulobacteraceae > Acaudatibacter. The sequence continues at coordinate 5,335 of DASXEN010000134.1, read as the reverse complement.
GGCCGGCCGCCGCGGCCCAGCCGCGTCGCCACCACGCGCGCGCCGCCGGCGGGGATCGGCGCCTCGTCGCACCAGTGCAGCCGATAGCGCGCCTGCAGCGTCTGGCCGGCCGTCACCGGCGCGGCCGGGGTCCAGAAGGCGACGATGTTGTCGTCGGTCTCCCCGGCGGTGGGGATCTCCACCAGCTGCACCGAGCCCGCGCCCCAGTCGCCCACCGGCTCGACCCAGGCGCTGGGGCGGCGGTCGTAGAAGGCGCCGTCGTCCTGGTAGTCGGCGAAGGTGCGGTCGCGCTGCATCACGCCGAAGCCGCGCGGCCCCCTGTCCTGGAAGGCGTTGACCATCACCCGCGGCGGGTTGCTCAACGGTCGCCAGATGCGCTCGCCACGCCCGGTCCAGAGCGCCAGGCCGTCGCTGTCGTGGATCTGCGGGCGCCAGTCGTCGGCCGGCGTGCGGTCGGTCTGGCCGTACCAGTACATGCTGGTCAGCGGCGCGACGCCCAGCCGCTGCAGCGGCGCGCGGAAGCTGAGCTCGGCGGTGATGTCCTGCACCAGGCCGGCATGCGAGCGCTGGCAGGCGATCCGAAAGGCGCCGGCGACGCTCGGGCCATCCATGAGGGCGTAGATGGTCAGCCCGCCGCCCGGCGGACGCTCGAGCCAGACGGCGGTGAAGGCGGGGAACTCCTCCGGCTTGGAGGCCGCCACATTGAGCGCGATCCCGCGCGCCGAGAGGCCGTACTGGTTGAACGGGTCGGCGGCGCGGAAGTAGGCGGCGCCGAGGAAGGCCAGCCAGTCGGTGCGGTGGTCGGCGTTCATCACCCGGAAGCCGCCGAACCCGGCCTGCGGGCCGAGCTTGTAGAGCGGCGAGTCGGCCGGCGCGTCGAACAGCGACGGCGAATAGACCACCGGCCGGGCGAGACCGCCGCTGACGACGTGCATGGCCACCGGCACCGGCGACGGCCGCCCGATCGGAAAGAAGCGCACGCCGCCCTCGCCCGGCTGGTCGCCCCAGAGGGTGGCGGCGGGCTTGTAGGCGATCTTGCCGAAGGCGTCGAAGTCGATGGCGTGCGCCAGGGCGGCGGGCGGCGACGGCGGCGGCCGGTAGGGGCGGCGCGCCAGCGCCCGCGCCTGCCCCTTCAGCCGCTCGAACGAGAAGGCGCTCGGGCGGCCCAGCGGCGCCTGCGTCGGCCAGGAAGCGCGGGCGGCGGCTGCGACGGGCGCGGCGCCGGCGGCGGCCAGCGCCAGGGCGGCGGCTCTGCGACTGATCCTCATCGGGGTGCTGCCTAACGGTTCGGCGCGCGGATGTCTCTGCCGCCGGGGCGCCGCCGCGGCGTCGCGGCGCTTGTCTTCCGCGAGGTGAATGTCATTCACTTGAGGCCACGGCCCGCCTGGAGACGTCAAGCCCATGCCCCTCGACACCGCCGACACGCTCGAGTTCGATCCCGCAGCGCTGCGCGAGAAGTACCGCCAGGAGCGCGACAAGCGCCTGCGCGGCGACGGCAACGACCAGTACCTGGAGGTCAAGGGCGACTTCAGCCACTACATCGACGACCCCTACGTCGAGGCGCCGATCCGGCGCGCGCCGCTGACCGACGAGGTCGACGCGGTGGTGATCGGCGGCGGCTTCGGCGGCCTCTTGGCGGCGGCGCGGCTGCGCGAAGCCGGCATCGAGCGCATCCGCATCGTCGAGAAGGGCGGCGACTTCGGCGGCACCTGGTACTGGAACCGCTATCCGGGCGCCCAGTGCGACATCGAGAGCTACATCTACCTGCCGCTGCTCGAAGAGACCGGCTACGTGCCGAAGGAGAAGTACTCATTCGCCCAGGAGATCCGCGACCACGCGCGGCGCATCGGCGAGCACTTCGACCTCTACAAGGACGCCTGCTTCCAGACCGAGATCCGCGACCTGCGCTGGCTGGAGGACGAGCAGCGCTGGCTGGTGCGCACCAGCCGCGACGACGCGATGAAGGCCCGCTTCGTGGTGATGTCGAACGGGCCGCTGAACCGGCCGAAGCTGCCGGGCATCGCCGGCATCGACACCTTCAAGGGCCACTCGTTCCACACCAGCCGCTGGGACTACGGCTACACCGGCGGCAGCTCGACAGGAGGCCTCGACAAGCTTGGCGACAAGCGCATCGCCGTCATCGGCACCGGCGCGACGGCGATCCAGTGCGTGCCGCACCTCGGCAAGGCGGCGAAGCAGCTCTACGTCTTCCAGCGCACCCCCTCGTCGGTGGACCTGCGCGGCAACCGGCCGACCGATCCTGACTGGGCCGCCTCGCTGACCCCCGGCTGGCAGAAGCGGCGGATGGAGAACTTCAACATCCTGGTCAGCGGCGGCGTCCAGGACGAGGACCTGGTCAGCGACGGCTGGACCGACATCATCCGCAACCTGATCTCCATGGCCGCCGTGCGCGGCGACAAGCCGATGAGCATGGAAGAGATCATGGAGGCGATGGAGATCGCCGACTTCCGCAAGATGAACCAGGTCCGCTCGCGGGTGGACAACACGGTGACCGATGCGGCGGCCGCCGAGGCGCTGAAGCCCTGGTACCGGCAGTTCTGCAAGCGGCCGACCTTCAACGACGACTACCTGCCGACCTTCAACCGGCCGAACGTCAGCCTGGTGGACACCGGCGGCAAGGGCGTCGACCGGATCACCGAGACCGGGCTGGTGGTGGACGGCCGCGAATACGAGGTCGACTGCATCATCTTCGCCACCGGCTTCGAGGTCGGCACCAGCTACACGCGGCGGGCCGGCTTCGAGGTCTACGGCCGCGGCGGCAAGGCGCTGAGCGAGCATTGGGCCAGCGGTCTGCGCACGCTGCACGGCTTCTACAGCCACGGCTTCCCCAACTGCTTCCACATGGGCGTCAACCAGTCGACGCTGACCCCCAACTTCCCGCACCTGCTGGACGAGCAGGCCCACCACATCGCCCACGTGGTGCATGAGGCCGAGCTCAGGCAAGCGCAGACCATCGAGCCGACCGCGGAAGCCGAGGCCGGCTGGGTGCAGACCATCGTCGACACCGCCCGGCTGAACCTGGAGTTCCGCCAGGCCTGCACCCCCGGCTACTACAACGGCGAAGGCCGGGCGAGCGCAGCCGACGGCCTCTTCGCCGGCCTCTACGGCCCCGGCCCGGTGGCCTTCTTCGCCCTGGTGGGCGCCTGGCGCGAGGGCGGCATGGAGGGGTTGTCGATCGCCTGAGGCAGCTGAGCTAGGCGCCGGCCGCACAACCAACTGTGTCATCCCGGAAGCTCGCGCCAGCGAGCTGTCCGGGATCTACTTTGAACGAAGGCGCTGAGTAGATCCCGGATCTGCGCCGCTGCGCGGCTTGTCCGGGATGACATGCCTTGGTGGTGAAGGAGAGCCGCAAACGAGCTCCGCCTCAGTGCCGCCCGCCGGCCTTCTGGTAGGCGCGGCGCTCGCGCTGGACGTCCTGCGTCGCTTCCTTGCAGGCTTCGGCCCAGTGCTTGCGGGCGGCGGCCTCTTCGGCCTCCAGGGCCTCGCGGCGGCGGTAGAAGTCCGCCTCGCCCTGCGCCCGCTCGTCCTCGATCCGCTCCAGCCGCGCCTCCGCTGCGTCCAGCCGCGCGCGGCTCGGCGGCGGCTTGTCCGCCTTGTCGGTCCTGGCGCCGGCCGGCGGCTCCGGCGGGCGGGCGTCGAGGCTGAACGGCCCGTCGCTGCCGACCGCCCGCTTCAGCGGCACGCCGGGGTGCTTGAGCGCCGCGCGCGCCGGCTCGCCCTCGACCACCCGGGCCTCGCCGGCGGCGAACAGGTCCTGATGCACGCCCCACGCGTCCAGCGCCGCATCCTGGTTGGGTGCGGCGACCACCGACTCGAAGAAGCCGAGCCGCGCGGAATAGACTTTCAGACGGCGGGCCATCCCGAAGCCAAACGCGCCGGGAACGAGGGCGTTCATCGGCTCAGTTGTCGCCGCTGAGGATGCTGCCGAGGATGCCGCCGAGCGCGCCGCCGGCGGCCACCCCGGCGGTGACGTTGCCGGCGTTGGCGCGGCCGGGCAGGTAGCGGGCCACCTCCTCGGCCAGGTTGAGGATCGGCATCGATTGCAGATGCACCTCGCCGGGACCGGTGAGGCTGGCGAGGAACAGGCCCTCGCCGCCGAAGATGATGTTGGAGAAGCCGGGCAGCATCTGGATGTCGAACGAGACGGTCGGCTGGTGCACGCCGACGTGGCCCGCGTGCACCAGCAGCCGCTCGCCGGGCGCCAGCCGCCGCGTCACCACCTCGCCGGAGAGGTCGAGGAAGACCACGCCGGGCCCGGTCACCCGCTGCAGGATGAAACCCGCGCCGCCGAAGAAGCCGGCGCCGATGCGCCGCTGCCAGGCCAGCTCGACCCCGGCCGACCGCTCGGCGCACAGGAAGGTCTCCTTGCGGCAGATCAGGCTCTCGCCGGCCTTCAGCTCGCGGGCCAGGATCGAGCCGGGGAAGCGCGGGGCGAAGGCCACATGGCCGCCGGCCGGCGCGGCGAACTCGGTGATGAACAGGCTGCCGCCGGTCAGGCTGCGCTTCAGGCCGGCGAAGAGGCCGCCGCCGGTGTTGGTCTGCATCTGCACGCCGTCCGACATCCAGGCCATGGCGGCGGTCTGGCTGTAGATGACGTCGCCGGGTGAAAGGTCGATGGCGACCGTCTGCATCACCGTGCCGGAAATCTCGTAGCGCATCGTCTCAAGGGCCTCGTGACCAAAGGAGCGCGGACGCTACACCGGCCGCCGCCGCTGTCGAGAGGGGCAAATAGGCAGGTCGGGCGGGCGGCGGCCCCTCACCTCACCTCTCCCCAACCTTCGGTCGGGGAGAGGGCTCCTGACAGATGGCGGCGGCGTCGCCGCCATCCGCGACAGCCACCCTTCCGTAGCCCTCTCCCGCTTGCGGGAGAGGTGAGGTGAGGGCCTTGCCCCTACACGATCCGGGTGGTGTGATTGCCCCAGTAGCGGTCGCGCAGCAGGCGTTTGTAGAGCTTGCCGGTGGGCAGGCGCGGCAGCTCGTCGGCAAAGTCGATCGAGCGCGGGCACTTCATGTGGGCGAGGCTCTCGCGGCAGAAGCCGATCAGCTCGGCCTCCAGCGCCGGCCCGGTCGCAACGCCGGGCATCGCCTGCACCACCGCCTTCACCTCCTCGCCGAGATCCTCGTTGGGCACGCCGAACACGGCCGCGTCGAGCACCTTGTCGTGGGTGATGAGCAGGTTCTCGCACTCCTGCGGATAGATGTTCACGCCGCCGGAGATGATCATGAAGCTCTTGCGGTCGGTGAGGTGCAGGTAGCCGTCCGCGTCGAGGTAGCCGATGTCGCCGACCGTGCTCATGGTCCCGTCGGCCGAGCG
>DASXEN010000031.1:0-30565 GCA_036490095.1 Caulobacteraceae bacterium | reverse complement strand
GCGTCGGCCAGGTGCTGGGCGCCAAGCAGCTGTTCGAGGACATCGAATACCCGGCGATGATGCACTGCAAATCGGGCGCTGACCGTGCCGGGGTGATGAGCGTGCTCTACATGCACTTCCGGCAGAAGAAGCCGATCGCCGAAGCCATCCGCCAGCTCGACGTCAAGTTCGGCCACGTCCGCGCCGGCCTCACCGGCGTGCTCGACTACGCCTTCGAGCGTTACATCCAGGACGTCGAGCCGCTGGGCATCTCCTACGAAGACTGGGTGATGAGCGACGCCTACGACCCCGCCGCCATCAAGCGCGACTTCCGTGCCCAGTGGTGGGGCACGTTGCTGAACGAGAAGCTGCTGCGGCGGGAGTAGGCCGCGCGCTCCTCACCCGTACCGAAGAGTACGGGAGAGGTGGGTCGGCGCGCCGCCAGGCGCGCGACGAGACGCAGGGGGGCGCAAAGGCGGCAGCTGGTGCGGTGGCGCTGGGCTCAGCCAACTCCCGCAGTGTCACCAAAAATAAGCCACGCTCAGAGCCCGCCGTCGATCCCCATTCCCCCAACGACCGTCGTAGCCGGGACAAAGCCCGGCTATGACCGACTATAGGGACGGGCAGGTGGCTCTGCCCGCCCGCCTCACTTCGCCCACGCCCAATCCTTCGCCGAGGCGCGGCAGCCGCCGTCCTTGTAGCCGGTCCACGCGCGTCCACGCACCGCCCGCCCGGTTGGCGCGCCGGTGGCCTTGCCGTGGCGGAAGGCGAAGCCGCCGTTCACCAGCACGTCGTCGACGCCCGTCGCCAGCTGGGCCGGCTGGGCGTAGGTCGCGTGGTCGGTGATGGTCGCCGGGTCGAACACCACCACGTCGGCGTAGTAGCCCGCCTTCAGCCGGCCGCGGTCCTTCAGGGCGAGGTTGTCGGCCGGCAGGCTGGTGAGGCGGCGGATGGCGTCCGGCAGGGTGGCGTCGTGGGTCTCGCGCACATAGTGGCCGAGCACCCGGGCGAAGTTGCCGTAGGCGCGCGGATGGCTCTGCTGCAGCAGGAAGACGCCTTCGGGCGCCGGCGCCGCCTCGTCCGAGCCGAAGCTCATCCAGGGCAGGGCGACCTCGCGGCGGACGTTGGCCTCGCTCATCAGGAAGTAGGCGACGCCGACGCGGCTGCCGTCCTCGACCACCAGGTCCATGGCCGTGTCCTCGGGGGTTTCGTGGCGCATGGCGGCGACCTCGGCCAGGGTCTTGCCGGTCAGCGGCTTCAGCTTCGGGTTCTTGAAGCCGAGCAGCAGCGTCCCTTGCGGCCCCGCGCCGGCGTAGAGGTTCTCCCAGGTCTTCGGATGCGGATCGCGCATCTCGGCGGCGACCCTGGCGCGGATGGCGGGGTCCTTCAGCCGGGCGATCCAGGCCTCCAGGCCGCCGTCCTGCACCCAGGACGGCATCGCCGCGTCGAGGCCGGTGGCGCCGGCGGTGTAGACGTACATGTTGGCGGTGATGCGCACGCCCTTGGCCCGCTCGGCGTCGATCATGGCGATCACCTTGTCGAGCTTGCCCCAGTTCGACCGGCCGGCCTGCTTGAAGTGGTAGATCTCGGCCGGCGCGCCGGAGGCCTCGGCGATGTCGATGCTCTCCTGCACCCCCTCTTCCAGCCGGTCGCCCTCGCTGCGCAGGTGGGCGATGTAGATGCCGCCGCAGTCGGCCGAGACCTTGGCCAGCGCGATCAGCTCCGGGGTCTTGGCGTAGGTGTTGGGCGCATAGATCAGCGCGTCGGTGAGGCCGAGCGCGCCCTCCTCCATCGCCTGCTTCACCAGGCCCTGCATGGCGACGAGCTGCTCGGGCGTCGGCTGCACGTCGGCCTCGCCCAGCAGGTTGGTGCGCACGGTGCCGGCGCCGACGAAGGAGGCGACGTTGGGCGAGATGCCCTTCTTCTGCAGCATGTCGAGGTACTGGCCGAGCGTGGTCCAGGTGATCGGATACTTGATGTCGTCCTCGCGCTGCAGGGCGAGCTCCTTCATCTTCGGCGTCATCGGCCCCATGGAATCCTCGCCGATCACCTCCAGGGTGACGCCCTGGGCGAGGTCGGAGAGCCCGCGCCCGTCGGCGATCAGGCTTTCCTCCGGATGGGCCAGCATGTTGACGAAGCCGGGCGCCACCGCCTTGCCGCGCGCATCCACCTCGGCCGCGCCGCGCCCGTCGATATGCGGCGCGATGGCGGCGATCCGATCGCCCTTGATCGCCACATCCGCCTGGTAGGGCGCGCCGCCGGATCCGTCGTAGATCGTCCCGCCACGGATCACCACGTCATACGCCGGCGTCGGCATTTCCGCCGCCGCCCCGGCGGTGGTGAGCGCGAGCGCCAGAACGGCCAGCCAACGGATCATCGAAGCCCCCAAGAAGACGACGCGAGGGAGCATATCACGGCGCGAACGATCGTCGCCCACTGGCGCGGTCGCCCAAATGAGCCTAAATTCGGCTCAAAGGAGCAGACATGCGGTCCCCCCATGCGAACCCCGCCGCAAAGCGCGCCGCCCCGAGGCGCCGCCGGCTCAAGGCCGCAGGCGCTCAATCGGCTGCTGGGGAGCTGGGCTACGTCCAGCTGTTCAAGGCCGCGCCGCTCGATCGGATCAAGCTGGTGAAATCACGCCTGCCCGCCTCGCAGGCGAAGAAGATCATCGGCGACCTGCCGATGCCGTCCGCGTCCGCCTCCAGGGCCCTGAACGTCTCGGTGTCGACCCTGAACCGGAAGACCAAGAACCGGGAAACGCTGACCCAGGATGAGAGCGAACGGATCCTCGGCCTCGCCAAGCTGATCGGCCAGGTGCAGGCGATGGTGGAGGACTCCGGCGATCCGGCGGGCTTCGACGCCCGGGCCTGGACGGCGCGTTGGCTGACGGAGCCCTTGCCGGCGCTCGGCGGGGTGCGGCCGCTCGATCTCATGGACACCATGGAGGGGCAGAGCCTGGTCGCCGAGACGCTCGCCCGCATCCAGAGCGGCGCCTACGCTTGAGTCGCCTCATCTGGCGCATCGCGACCGACACGCCGGCCTACGAGGCGGACGATCTATCGGGACGGGGCGCGGAGGCGACCGGCGGGCGCTGGAACGCTCGCGGGACGCCGGTCGTCTACGCCTCCGAGACACGGTCGCTCGCCTGCCTGGAGACGCTGGTCCATCTCAATGCGAGTGGGCTGCCGCTGAACCGCTATCTGGTCGCGGTCGAGGCGCCCGATGCGGTCTGGAGCGCGGCTGAAAGGCTTGACGCGGCCTCGCTGCCGGTCGGCTGGGACGCCGAGCCGCCCGGCCGGGTGAGCATCGACCTCGGCACGGCATGGCTGAGGTCCAGCCGCTCGGCGCTGCTCGTCGTCCCGTCGGTGATCGTGCCCGAGGAGCTCAATGTGCTGATCAACCCGGGCCACCCCGACAGCCGCTCGATCACGGCGACCAAGGTGCGCCGATGGCTCTACGACCCGCGGCTTGGGTGACCGGTCGTGGCCCGCGGGTGGCTCAGAACCCCCCGCCGCTGACCGTGATGCGCTCGTTGGTGATGTAGCGGGCGTCGTCGGAGCAGAGGAAGGCGATGGTGGCGGCGATGTCGTCGGGGGTGCAGACGAAGCCGAAGGGGGCGGCCGCGTCGCGGTCGCGGATGTTGGCGACGCCGAAGGTGGACATCAGCTTGCGGCCCATGTCGGTGTCGACGAGGCCGGGGGCGACGATGTTCACCCGCATGCCGTGGGCGCGCTCCTCCTTGGCCAGCGTGTGGGCGAGCGCCTCCACGCCGGCCTTGCCGATCGCGTAGAGCCCCATCCGCGCGCCCATCGACTGGGCGGCGACGGACGAGACCATGATCACGTCGCTGCGCGGCGCGGCGCGCATGTGGGGCACGAGCGCGCGGCAGAGGTTGATCGGGCCCCAGAGGTTCACGCCCAGCAGCAGCTGGTATTGCGCGTCGGTGGCGCCGGTGATGGTCGGGCGGTCGACGTGCGAGGAGCCGAGGCCGGCGTTGTTGATCAGCGCGTCGACCTGGCCGAAGTCGGCGATCGCCCGCTCGCACATCGCCGCGACCGCGCCCTGGTCGGCCACGTCGGCCTGGTAGGTCTCGGCGCGTACGCCGAGCGAGCGCGCTTCCTCGGCGACCTCGCGGGCGGCCGCTTCGTTTCCGGCGTAGTTGATGGCGACGTTCGCACCTTCGCCGGCGAAGCGCAGCGCCACCGCCCGCCCGATTCCGCGGCTGGCGCCGGTCACCAGCGCCGTGCGCCCTTCGAGTTTCCCCATCGCCGTTTCTCCCCTGGCTTTGGCGTCGGCTTAGGCCGGGCGAGGGGCGCGGAACAAGGGCGCAGACGAGACGCCGGCCGGATTGCGGCGCCGGCTGGCCTCAGGCGGCCTTGAGCGCGACCAGCTCCAGCACGGCGTCGACGTAGGCGCTGGCGTTGCTGCGCGCCGCCGCCACGCCGCTGACCCCGGCCGCTTCCAGGCTCTGGAAACCGCCGCCGACCAGGAACAGGGCGCGGAACGCCTCCTTCTCCAGCAGGGCGGTGGCCAGGAAGTCGATCTGCTGGCCGCGCACCCGGTCCACCAGCACCTTCAGCGACTTGGTGCGGATGGCCGGCGGGATGCGGGTCAGCAGGCATCGGTGCGGGATGTCGCGCCCGCCGCGGCGGCCGAACGCCTTGACCATGCCCGCGGCCTTGACCGCCTGCACCGCCTCCATCTGCGAGCCCGCCATCGGCGTCAGCACCAGGTCGGGGCGCACCGCGGTGAAGGCCATGGCCCCGCGCTCCGAGCCTTCGGTGTCGAGGATGATCCAGTCGGCGCCCCGCCGCCGGGCGGCGGTGTAGGCGTCCCGCACGTCGGGCGCAGTCGGGGCCGGGTAGATGGTCAGCCGTTCGGGCCGGCCGGCCATCGCGCCCCAGTACAGCAGCGGCTTGTTCGGATCGGCGTCGATCATGACGACGCTCTCGCCGCGCTCGACCAGGCCCAGGCCGAGCACCAGCGCGGCGGTCGTCTTCCCGGCGCCGCCTTTGGGATTGATGAACGCGATGGCGGGCAAAGGGCGGGTCGATCCGACGCAACAGATTGTTAATCATAACGACTTTGCAAAAAGAACGCCAAGCTTATGGCATCGCCGATGACAACATCCCGCTGGGATAGAGTAGCCGCGGCTGTCTGCAACCTGAAGTCTAAGATATATCGACCCCGTAGAAATACGGAGAATCTACGGGATTCGACTATGTCGGGCTGCCCGCGCCGGCGATGGCGGCGTCAGCGATGGTCGTGGCCGTCCGCCGCCGGGTCCAGCAGCCGGTGGGCGTGGATGATGAAGTAGCGCACCAGGGCGTTGTCGACGGTGGCCTGGGCCTTGGCCTTCCAGGCCGTGTGCGCGGCCGAGTAGCTGGGAAATGCGCCCACGAAGTCGACCTTGGCGAGGTCGCGGAACTCGTTGACGCCCACCTGCCTCAGCTCCCCGCCGATGACGAGGTGCAGCAGCTGACGGTCGGGCATGGGCGCCTCCCTATTTGCCGGCGATGGCCAGCGCGTCGATGAGCAGGGACGGGGAGTTGGCGGCGCCGCGCAGCTCCAGGTCCGAGCCCGGGACGATGCGGCCGTAGGCCTCGATCAGGTTGCCGGCGACGGTGATCTCGCTGACCGGGTAGGCGATCTCGCCGGCCTCGAACCAGAAGCCGGCGCAGCCCACCGACCAGTCGCCGGTGTTGGGGTTGAGCGAGGGGCCGAAGAGGGTGGTCACCAGCAGGCCCTCGCCCGCCTCGCGCATCAGCGCAGCCTGGTCGAGCTGGCCAGGCTGCAGGGTGAGGTTGGAGGTGGCGACGCCGGACGGGCCGGCAAGGCCGCGCGAGGCGTGGCCGGTCAGCGGAAGGCCCAGCTGCCGCGCCGAGGCGACGTTCAGCAGCCAGGTGGTGACCACGCCGGCGTCCACCAGGTTGGCGGCGTGGTTGGCGACCCCCTCGTCGTCGAACGGCGAGGAACCGAGCCCGCGGCGCCGGTGCGGCTCGTCGCTGACGGTGACCGCCTCGGCGAACACCCGCTGGCCGAGCTTGTCCTTCAGGAACGAGACGCCGCGGGCCACCGACGGGCCGGAGATGGCGCCGATGAAGGGGCCGAGCGTGGAGGCGGCGATGCGGTTCTCGAAGATCACCGGGGCGGTGCGCGAATCGAGCTTGCGCGAGCCCAGCCGGGCGGCGGCTCTGCGGCCCGCGTCGGCGCCGATCTGCTCGGGCGGCGGCAGGTCGGCGAGCCAGCGGGTGTGGCGGCCCTCGCCGGCCCGCTCCATCCCCGCGCCGTCGCCGGCGATGGCGACCGCGCCCAGGCCGAAGCTGGAGGCGCGGTGCTCGCCGTAGAAGCCGGCGCTGGTGACCAGGCGCCAGGCCCCGGTCGACCAGGAGGCGGAGCTGGAGTCGGACTTGGTGACGCCGGGCGTGGCGCGCACCGCGTCCTCGGCGGCCAGCGCCTGCGCCTCCAGCGCCTCGGCGCTGGGCTCCTCGGCGTCGAAGAGGTCGAGGTCGGGGAAGGGGCCGCGGGCGAGGCGGTCCTCGGGGGCGAGGCCGGCATAGGGATCCTCGGGGGCCAGCCTGGCCATCGCCACGACCCGCTCGATCAGCTTGGCGCGGCCCTCGGCGGAGACGTCGGAGCCGGAAACGGTCGCCTGGCGCCTGCCGACGAAGACGCGCAAGCCAAGGTCGCGGCTCTCCTCGCGCTCCACCTCCTCCAGCGCCCCCAGCCGCACGGTGACCGACAGCGACTGGCGCTCGGCGAACACCGCCTCCGCCGCGTCCGCCCCTGCCGCCCGCGCCTTGGCGACCACGTCCTGCAACAGGTTCTCATCCATGGCTGGGCATATGGCCGATGGGCTCTGTGGCGGCAAGGCGGGAGGGCGACGCCGCAGGCGTTCAGTCTCAACGCGGAGGACGCGGAGAATGCGCAGAGGTCGCGGAGGCCCGGTTGTCTCAGCGGACTCCGCGCCTCCTCCGCGAGCTCTGCGTTGAGACTAATCGCTTGCAGCGCACGCGGCCTTCGCCCCTGGGAGCCTAGGCGATGATGTCGGGGGTCAGGCGGTCTTCCAGCTTGGTGATCTGGTCGCGCAGGGTGAGCTTCTTCTTCTTCAGCCGGGCGACGCGCAGCTGGTCGGGCATCGGCAGCGCCTCGAGGGCGCGCACGGCGTCGTCGAGATCCTGGTGCTCCTCGCGCAGGGTCGCGATCTGCGACCGGATGCGCGCTTCCTCCTCGGCGTCCAGCGTCTCGCCGTCCATGAGCCACCCCATGCCGCCAAAACCCCGCCCGCTCCATAGCAGATCGGCCGGGCCGGCGGAATCGGGTCAGCCGGCGAGGTCGGCCAGTCGGGCGATCAGGCCGGCCGGCGGATCGCCGCCCCAGGCGGCCGTGGCCAGCGCCAGCGCCTGCGCCGCGGCGATCGGCGCGGCGGCGGCCGGCGCGGAGCTGGCGTCCTGCAGCATCTGCAGCAGCATCCGCTCGGCCTCCAGCTCCAGCCCCTTGACCCGCTCGCGCAGCCGCTCGCGCGGCGCCTTGGGGCCGGCCCTGGCGTCCGCCTTCAGCTCGCGGCGCAGGCGGCGCAGCGGGACGACGGCGGCGTCCTGCCAGGCGCGGGCGAGCTCGGCGGCCTGGGCCGCGCGGGCGGCGTCCACGCCGCGGCCGGAGGCGGCGACCCACAGCGCCCAGATCAGGTAGGGCGCGCACTGGCCGTGCGCGTCCTGCAGCTCCAGCAGCAGCGGCTCGGCGCCCGGGCGGCCGTAGACCTCCAGCGCGTAGGGCCAGAGCGCCTCGCGGGTCATTCGGGCTCGGCGGCCCCGGCTTCGGCGGCGGCGGTCGGGGCGGGGCCGATGTCGCGGCCCCAGCGCCGCACCGGGCGCCAGGAAAGCCCGAACAGGTCGAGCGCGCGGCCCACCGACTGGTCGATCGCCTCGGCCAGGGTGTTCAGCTCGGCGTAGAAGGCCGGCACGGGCGGGGCGATCACCGCGCCCATCTCGGCCAGCTGCACCAGGGTGCGCAGGTGGCCCAGGTGCAGCGGCGTCTCGCGCACCATCAGCACCAGCGGGCGGCGCTCCTTCAGCGTCACGTCGGCGGCGCGGCTCATCAGCGTCGAGGTGACGCCGGTGGCGATCTCGCTCATCGTCCTGACCGAGCAGGGGGCGATGATCATGCCGCGGGTCGGGAAGGAGCCGGAGGCGATCGCCGCGCCGACGTCGCCCGGCGGATGGCTGGCGCCGGCCTTGGCGGCCAGGGCGGCCAGGTCGAGCCCGGTCTCGGCGCTGACGGTGCGGGCGGCGGCGCGAGAGACGATCAGCTGCGTGGCGACGCCGAGCTCGCGGCAGGCGTCCAGCGTGCGCACGCCCAGCATCGCCCCGGACGCGCCGGAGATGCCGACGACCAGCGGCGGCTGGCCGGAATCGCTCATCGTCTCGCCTCTTCGCCTGCGTGCGCGGCCCCGGCGAGCGCCGCCACGACGCGCAACCATATGTGATCTGACAGGTTGGCGTGAGGGGTGTTCACTTCCCCGATCGTCCAGACGGGAGTCTTACGAACATGGCAATAGAAGCTCGTATCCGCGAACTCGGGGCGCGCCACCAGTCCCTCGAGCTCGCGATCCAGGATGAGCTTTCCCGACCCTACGCCGACGATGACCGCCTGAAGGACCTGAAGCGACAGAAGCTGAAGCTGAAAGAGGAGATGGAGAGCCTGAGGACCCAGGTCCACTAGCCACCCATCCGGTCGATCAGACCTCCTCGTCGCCGCCGTCCTCGTCCTCGTGGTCGGCGGCGGCCTCCGGCGCGGGCGCGGCGTCCGCGGCCGGGCGCAGGGTCGGCCCCTCGGGCCGCTGGGCGGCCTTGCGCGCATCGTCGCGGGCCTTCTTCTCCGCCGCCGTCTTCACCAGCGCGTCCAGCTCAAGCTGGGTGACGAGGCCGAGCGTCACCGGGTCCACCGGCTTGATGTTGGTGGAGTTCCAGTGGGTGCGGTCGCGCACCTGGTCGATGGTGGCCTTGGTGGTGCCCAGCGTCTTGGAGATCTGCGCGTCGGTGACCTCGGGGTGGTTGCGCACGAACCAGGCGATGGCGTCCGGCCGGTCCTGGCGGCGCGAGACCGGCGTGTAGCGCGGCCCCTTCTTGATCGGCTTCAGCAGCTCGGCGTGGCGGCTCTTCTGCGCCTTCATCCGGTAGCTGGGGTCGGTCTGCGCCTTGTCCAGCTCCTCGCGGGTCAGCTGGCCGGTGGCGATCGGGTCGGAGCCGCGGATGTCGCGCGCCACCTCGCCGTCGGCGATTCCCTTCACCTCCAGCGGGTGCAGGCCGCAGAAGTCGGCGATCTGCTCGAAGGTCATCGAGGTGTTGTCGACCAGCCAGACGGCGGTCGCCTTGGGCATCAGGATCTGATCGGCCATGCCAGTCTCGCCCGCTCGGGCGTCCTCCAGAAACAGCGGCGCCCGGCCTTGCGGCCGGGCGGTGTGGTGAACGCTATATAGGCGGATTGCGGCGAATGGGAAATGCGGCGTTTGCGCGGCGTTCAAACGAGGCGCGCGCCCGCTCAGAGGGTCAGCACCACCTTGCCGAGGTGCGAGCCGCCCTCCAGGGTCGCCTGCGCCTTGCCGGCCTCGGCGAGCGGGAAGGTGTGGTCGATCACCGTCCTCACCTTGCCGGCCTCGATCCAGGGCCAGACCACCCGCTCGACCTCGGCGGCGAGGCGGGCCTTCTCGTCGGCGCTGCGGGGCCGCAGCGTCGAGCCGGTGATCGTCCCGCGCTTCTGCATCAGCGCGCCGACCGGCAGCTCGATCATGCCGCCGCCCTGGGCGGCGATGTAGACGATCCGCCCGCCGGTCTTCAGCGCCGCCAGGTTCTTGGCGAAGTAGGGCCCGCCGACCATGTCGAGCACCACGTCGACGCCGCCGGCCGCCTTGGCGGCGGCCTCGAAGTCGTCGGCGCTGGCGTCGACGGCGACGTCGGCGCCCAGCTTCAGCGCCTGGTCGGCCTTGGCGCGGCCGCGGGCGGTGGCGATCACCCTGGCGCCGGCGGCCTTGCCCATCTGGATGGCGGTGACGCCGATGCCGGAGGTGGCGCCGTGCACCATCAGCGTCTCGCCGGCCTTCAGTGACCCGCCTTCGAACACATTCGCGTAGACGGTGAAAACTGTCTCAGGCAGGCCCGCGGCCTCGGTGGCGCTGAGGCCGCTGGGGATCGGCAGGGCGTGGCGGGCGTCGCAGGCCGCCAGCTCGGCATAGCCGCCGCCGCCCAGCAGCGCGCAGACCCGGTCGCCGAGCTTCCAGCGGCCGGCCGCGTGCACCACCTCGCCGGCCACCTCCAGGCCCATGATGGGCGGCGCGCCGGGCGGCGGCGGGTAGAAGCCGTTGCGCTGGATGATGTCCGGCCGGTTCACGCCGGCCGCCTCGACGCGGATCAGTATCTGTCCCTGCCCGGGCGTGGGATCGGGCGCCTCGCCCAGCTTCAGCGCCTCCGCCGGACCCTTGCCGCCTTCGATGACGATGGCCTTCATCGCTCTTCCTCCACGGGCGGCGGAGCTTGCCAAGGCCGCGCGCCGGGGGTCAGATACCCGCCAACGTCTCACGGGCAAAGGAGGTCCTGGGATGGCCGAGGAAGATGGCGAGCCGGTCCGGCGCCAGCGCGGCTGGGCGCTGGTCGAGCTGGCCCGCGAAGACCTGGAGATGATGGCCGCCGCCGACCTGGAGGAGCGCATCGAGGGTCTGGAGGCGGAGATCTCGCGCACCCGAGCCCAGCTCGACCGCAAGCGCGCCGGGCGTGCGGCGGCGGACGCGCTGTTCGGCAAGTCCGGTTAGGGTATAGGAAAGCCGGCCACGTTAAACTTGCGCGGCGGGCTCTGGCACAGCGGTTGCAGCCGGAGGGTCGGTGCAGGCGAACTAGTCGCCCGCCGATTGTGAGGTTGGAGAGACCATGGGGGAAACTGGCCAGGAAGCCCATCTGCTCTGGCAGGCCGAGGCGATCTCGGGCTTCGCCCGCTCGGAGCTGTTCGACCGAACCTTCCAGGAAGGCATGGACCTCGTCGAGGAGACCGCCGCCTATCTCGACGGCGCCGGCCGGCAGGATTCCAAGCTGCTGTCGCGCAACGCCGCGCTCGCCTACGCGGCCGAGAGCATGCGGCTGACGACCCGGCTGATGCAGGTGGCCTCGTGGCTGCTGGTGCAGCGGGCGGTGCGCGAGGGCGACATGGCCCCCGAGGCCGCGCTCGACGCCAGCTATCGCCTCGGCGCCGAGGCCGAGGAGCGGGCCGCCGCCGGCGCCGAGCCGCTGCCGACCCCGCTGGCGGAGCTGCTGGGCCGCTCCGAGCGCCTGTTCGAGCGGGTGCGGCACCTGGATTCGCGCATGTACGCCGACGGCGCGGCCGAAGCGGCCGTCGCCCACCCGGTGCTGGCCCAGATCGAGCGCCTGCGCGACGCCTTCGGCGCCGCCTGAGGCTTGCGGCCACGTCCCGCCGCGGCCAAGCTGGCGGCGATGACTGAGCTGACCTTCATCCAGGGCGGCGACGGCGAACGGCGCGTATGGGGCCGCCGGCTCGGCGCGGCTGACACGCCCTCGTCGATCACGGTGCTGAACGGCAAGGCGCGCCGGCATTGGATCCGCGACGCCCGCGGCGGCTTCTCGATCAAATGGATGCCGCAGGGGCGGGCGGTCTACCGCTCCGAGGGCGCGACCCATGTCCTCTCCGGCGACCACGCCGTGATCCTCAACCAGGCGCAGCCCTACGAGCTGGAGTTCCTGGATCCCGGGGGTACGGAGTCCTTCTGCGTCTTCGCCTCCGACGACCTGGTCGAGAGCGCCTGGCGCGACATCGCCGAGCCCGACGCCGTCGACAACGAGCCTTCGCCGGGCGCCGTGCCGCAGTTTCCCGACCTGGTGTTCCGGCCGCCCCCAACGATCGCTGGCGAGCTGGCGCGGCTGCGGCGCGACTTCGACGGCGCTGCCCCCTCGGCGCTGGCGGCCGAGGAACGGTTGGCGGGACTGGTGCGCGAACTGGTCGGCGCCGCGCAGGCGCACCGCCTGCTCGCCGGGCGCCTGCCCGCGGCGAAGGCCTCGACGCGGCGGCTGCTGGCGGCGCGGGTCGAGCGCGCCCGGGACCTGATCGAGAGCTCGGCCGAAACGCCGACGCTGGACGAGCTGGCGCGCGCCGCGGCGGTCTCGAAGTTCCACCTGCTGCGGCTGTTCGCCGCCGCCTTCGGCTGCACGCCGTCGGCCTACGCCGGGCGGCGGCGGATGAGCGAGGCGCGGCGGCTGCTAAGGGCCACGCCGATGAGCGTCGCGGCGATCGGCGAGGCGCTCGGCTACGAGAGCTCCGGCGCCTTCATCCGCGCCTTCCGCCGCCACTTCGGCGTCGCCCCGTCGGCGATCCGGGTCTGAATTTCGCAATCCCGGCCACTGCGCCGGCCGCCGCGGCGGCCTACCACGCCGGCTCCATCCCAACCGGAGCCGCGCTCATGGACCTGAACATCAACCGCCTCGCCCAGATTTCCTATCCCGTGTCCGACGTGGACCGCGCCGTCGCCTTCTTCGAAGGCAAGCTGGGGCTGACGCTGGCGCTGCGGCCGCATCCGGGCATGGCCCTCATCGATCTCGGCGGGACCATGCTGCTCATGGAGAAGGCCGACGACGTGTCGAAGGCCTCGGTCCTCTACCTCGGCTGCGACGACGTGGGCGCGGCGACGGCCGAACTGGCCCGGCGCGGGGTCGAGATCGTCTCGCAGCCGCACCGGATCACCGAGCAGCCGGCCTACGACCTGTGGATGAGCTTCGTCCACGACCCGGACGGACGCCTCGTCGCCCTCCACATGCAGGCGCCTAAGGGTTGGCGGCCGGCCCCCTAGCCGTCTGAGCGGCGACCCAGTCGGCCATCAGGTCGATGATGCCGGGCGCCTGGCGCCACCAGAAGAACGGGCCGGCGTCGTCGGGCTGGACCGTCAGGTTGTGCTGGGCGTCGGGCGCGACGATCGCCGTGTAGGGGGTGTGGTTGGTGTCGAGCGCCGCCTCGATGCGGGTGATGCTTTCTCCCACCGGCCCCAGCGCGTCCTTCTCGCCGTAGACCAGCAGCACCGGCGCGCGCACCTGGCGCCACACCGGCAGGGTGTCGAAGGCGCCGTTCAGGCGGCCGAAGGTCCAGACCCAGCTGTCCCGCGGCGGGAACTGCATCCAGCCGTACCAGGAGGCCTGCTGGTCCGCGGCGGCGGCCTTGGCGAAGGTCTCGTAGGGAACCGCGCCGTGGGCCGCGTCGACGAACAGGCCATAGACGCGCATCGCCTCGGCTCGGTCGGCGGGCGCCAGCTGCAGGCCTTCGATCGCGTGCGAGACGCGGTAGATGTCCTGGTCGCTCTGCCGGCCGGCGAAGGTGTCCTCGGCGACGATGAAGCTCACCTTGTCCGGCGCCAGCGTCGCCGCCAGCGGGGCGATCACGCCGCCCTGGCTGTGGCCGACGATGCCGATGTGGGCCGCATCGATGTCGGGCCGGGCGCGTAGCAGGTCGACGGCGGCCAGCGCGTCGCGCGCCAGCGCCTCGAACGCCGACGTGCGCCAGTCGCCGCCCGACTCGCCGGCGCCGCGCTTGTCGTAGACCAGCGCCGCCACGCCGGCGCGGGCCAGCTGGCCGGCGATGTAGCGGCTGGTGCCCCAGCGGGTCTCGGGGCCGCTGCCGTGCACGAGCACGGCGGCCGGATGCCGTCCCGGCGTGCGCGGTATGCAAAGCGTCCCCTTCAGCGTCACGTCGCCGTTGGCGAACGAGACGGGGATGACGTCGTAGGGGAGCGCGGCGGGCTGCGCGCGATGCAGCGCGAACGAGCCGGCCTGGTCGCCGGTGGTGAAGTCGCCGGCGAGTGTGTCGCCGCTCAGCGCGCCGTGGAACGTGATTCCGCCGCCCAGCACGAAGGTGACGCGGTCGCCGTCGCGCACGACGCTGTCCAACGGGTAGTCCGTCGCCGCCTGGGTCTCGGACGTGAAGTCGCCGCCCGCCTCGCCCGCCGCGAAATTGAAGCTGACCGGGATGCTCTGACCATGCTCGGTCATCGTCCCTTGCCAATGGCCGGCCATCGCCGGCGCCGCTTGGGCGGCCGTGCCCGGTAGGGCCAGCGAGATCGCGAATGCAAACGCCAGGATCGAACGCATGGCAGGGCCTCCTCAGGTCGCCAGCCAAGCTAGCGCGTCGAGGCCGCGGCGCGAATGTCTAAGTTCCCTCGATTTCGGCCGGAGTGGCGAGCCGACGCGACGCCCGCCTACTTCTTCACGAAGCCGCCGTACTTGGCGTTGAAGCGGCTGACGCGGCCGCCGCGGTCCAGCAGCTGCTGGTTGCCGCCGGTCCAGGCCGGGTGGGTCTTGGGATCGATGTCCAGGTGCAGCTCGGCGCCTTCCTTGCCGTAGGTCGAGCGGGTCTGGTAGGTGGTCCCGTCCGTCATCACCACGGTGATCGTATGGTAGTCGGGGTGGATGTCTTGCTTCACGGGTCCCTCCGACCGATTTGAGCGCCTGATGGAACGAGATTGGCCCGCCGGCCACGGCGGGAGGCGCGCCTATACACTGGCGGGCCGGCGAAACGCAAGATTTGGCGCGCGAGGGTTTGCGTATGGCGAGTGAGGCGGCTGCGGTCGAGGGGCGGCCGGGCGCGGGCCCGCTGCTGGCGGCGCAGATGGACGCCGCTGCCGAAGGCCGCCAGCGCCGCCGCAACCTGCGCCCGCTCGGACGGCTCGCGCCCTACCTGCGCCGCCACGCCGGCGACGCGGGCGCGTCCGGCCTCTTCCTGCTGCTCTCCACCGGCGCGACGCTCGGCCTCACCCAGGCGCTGCGGCTGATGGCCGACCGGGGCATCGGCGGGCGCACCGCGGCGACGGTCGACCGCTACTTCCTGCTGGCGGCGGTGGTGGCCGCGGTGCTGGCGCTGGCCACCGCGGGGCGGTTCTTCTTCATCACCCGGCTGGGCGAACGGGTGGTGGCGGACCTGCGACGCGACCTCTACCGCCACGTGCTGGGGCTCGATCAGGCCTTCTTCCTGGAGGTGCGCACCGGCGAGGTGCTGTCGCGGCTGACCACCGACCTCACCATCGTCGAGAACATGGTCGGCTCGTCGGTCTCGGTCGCCCTGCGCAACGCGTTGACCTTCGCCGGCGGCTTCGTCTGGCTGATGGTGCTCAGCCCCGGCTTCACCGGCCTGGTTTTGCTGATCGGCGTCGCGGTGATCCTGCCGCTGTTCGCCGTGGGCCGGACCGTGCGGCGGCTCTCGGCCAGCGCCCAGGAGCGGTTCGCCGAGGCGGTGGCTTACGCCGGCGAGACCCTGGACGGGCTCGACACGGTGCAGGCGTTCGGCCGCGAGGCCAGCGCCGCGGCCCGTTTCGCCGCGGCGGTCGAGGCCGCCTTCCGCGCCTCGGTGGCGCGGATCACCGCCCGGGCGGCGATGACGGCGCTGGTGATGCTGCTGCTCTCGATCGGCGTCGGCTTCGTGCTCTGGCGGGCGGTGCTGGCGAGCTTCGTCTACCACGACCCCAGCATCACCCCGGGCGTGCTGATCCAGTTCGTGGTGCTGGCGATCCTGGTCGGCGGCTCGGCCGGCTCGCTGGGAGAGAGCTTCGGCGACGTGCAGAAGACCGCCGGGGCGATGGAGCGGATCAGCGAGATCCTCGACGCCGCGCCGGCCATCGCCGCGCCGACACAGCCGCGGCCGTTGCCCGTCCCGCCGCGCGGCGAGATCGCCTTCGAGGACGTGCGCTTCGCCTATCCCGGCCGCCCGGACCTGCCGGCGCTGGCCGGCTTCAGCCTGGCGGTGAAGCCCGGCGAGCGGGTGGCGCTGGTGGGGCCGTCCGGCGCCGGCAAGAGCACCGTCTTCCGGCTGCTGCTGCGCTTCTACGACCCGCAGGGCGGCGTGGTGCGGATCGACGGGGTCAACCTCGCCGACGCCGATCCGGGCGAGGTGCGCGCCCGCCTGGCGCTGGTGGCCCAGGAGGCGCCGCTGTTCTCCGGCTCGGCGCTGGAGAACCTGCGCTTCGGCCGCGAGGGCGCTAGCGAGGGCGAGCTGAAGGCGGCGGCGAAGGCGGCCGAGGCCGGGGCGTTCGTCGCGGCGCTGCCGCAGGGCTTCGAGACGCCGCTGGGCGAGCGGGCCAAGACCCTCTCCGGCGGCCAGCGCCAGCGCCTCGCCATCGCCCGGGCGCTGGTGCGCGGCGCGCCGATCCTGCTGCTCGACGAGGCCACCAGCGCCCTCGACGCGGAGAACGAGCGCCTGGTGCAGCGCGCCCTCGCCGACGCCATGCAGGGCCGCACCACCCTGGTCATCGCCCACCGCCTCGCCACCGTGCTGGCCGCCGACCGCATCGTGGTGATGGACGCCGGCCGGGTGGTCGAGGAAGGAACCCACGCCGACCTGATCGCCGCCGGCGGCCTCTACGCGCGGCTGGCGGAGCTGCAGTTCGGCCAGGACGCGGCGTGAGCGGCGGCGCGCCGATCCTGGTGCTCGACCTCGGTGGGGTGGTCTACCGCGCCTGGCCGGACGACGCCTTCCATCAGCGCTGGTGCGGCCGCTGCGGCTGCGGGGCCGATCTGCTGGCCGAGCGCCTCTGGGCTGGGGACGAATGGCGCGCGGCGATGCTCGGCGAGATCGAGGAACCGACCTGCTACGCCGCGGCGGCCGAGCGGCTGGGCGTCGACCTTGCCCTGGTCGGCGAGATGGTCGCCGACGCCTTCTACATGCGGCCGGACGAGGCGCTGGCGGCTTACGTGGCTCGCCTGCGCGGCCGCGGCGTACGCACCGCGGCGCTGACCAACAACACCGCCGGTGCGGCGGCGCTGCGCGCCCGGCCGGAGATCGCCCGGCTGTTCGACGTGGTGATCTCCTCGGCCGACCTCGGTTTCATCAAGCCCGACGTGGCGATCTTCCGCCTCGCCGAGGCCGCGCTTGGGGCGTCGCCGGAGGGACTGGTGCTGGTCGACGACGTCGCCGCGAACATCGAGGCGGCTCGCTCGCTCGGCTGGCGGGGCGTCTGGTTCCAATCCACCGACCAGGCGCTCGCGGAACTGGGCGGGATTTTCGGGGCGCAGCGTGCGCCCCCACCTGCCACCGCGCGGAACCAGGCTTTTTGAACCACGAAAAACACGAAAAGCACGAACGGGACCGAGTCCCTCGCTCCCATTCAGTGTCATCCCGGAGAGCCCGCCGCCAGGCGGGACTCATCCGGGACCTACTTCCAACGAAGGCGCTGAGGAGATCCCGGATGACTCCGCTTCGCGGGTCTCCGGGATGACACCGATGGGTGGGTTAAGGGCGTGGCCGTTCGTGCTTTTCGTGTTTTTCGTGGTTCAAAAGACCGATGCGACCTACGAGGAGCAAACAGGCGCAACTACTGCCCCAGCGCCAGCTCCACCTGCGCCGCGCGGGCCGCCTTCAGGGCGTCCTTGCGGTTTTCCTTGTACGCCGCGCCTTCGTGGCTCAGCAGCCAGCGCTTGCGGGGCAGGCCGCCGCCGAAGCCGGTGAGGGAGCCGTCGGCGCCGATCACCCGGTGGCAGGGGATGACGATGGCGATCGGGTTCTGGCCGTTGGCCAGGCCCACGGCGCGGGCCGCCTCGGGCTCGCCGATCTCGGCGGCCAGCTGGCCGTAGCTGCGGGTCTCGCCGGGCGGGATTCGCTGCAGCGCCGCCCACACCTTGCGCTGGAACTGGGTGCCGACGGTGGCCACCGGCACCCGCTCCAGGGCGCGGATGTCGCCGGCGAAGTAGTCCTCGAAGGCGCGGCGGATCGGGGCCGGCGACTGGCCGGCTTCGACCGGTGCGGCGCCATACTGGCGCCGCAGCTGGGCGCGCAGCGCCGGCTCGTTGGCCCAGAAGTCGACGGCCCGCAGGGTCCCTTCGTCGTCGACGGCGATCAGGAAGGCGCCGATCGGGGCGGGGATCTTGTCGAGGACCAGGTGCTTAGGCTGCGTCGCGGTCATCTTCGGTCTCCTTGATCTCGTAGCTGGTGTCGGCGGGCGTCTCGGACGCCCAGAGGTGCAGTGCGGCGTAGGCGCGCCAGGGACGCCAGGCCTCGGCCCGCGCGGCCAGCATCTGCGGACTGGGCCGCTGGCCGGTCTCGTCGGCCAGCGCCCGCATCAGGCCGATGTCGGCGGCGGGGAAGGCGTCGGGCTCGCGCAGCTCGCGCATGGCGATGTACTGCGCCGTCCATTCGCCGATTCCCGGCAGCGCCTTCAGCGCGCCGATCGCCTCCTCGAGGCTCTTGCGCGGGCCGAACAGCTGCGGGTCGCGGGTCGCCGCCTCGGTCATCGCCGTCAGCGCCGCGGCGCGCGAGCGGGGCATGCCCAGCGCCGCGAAGTCGGCGTCCGCGAGGCGCTGCGGCGAGGGGAACACGTGCGTCAGCCCGTCGGTGGCCAGCGCCTCGGGCAGCGGCTCGCCGTAGCGGGCGACCAGCTTGCCGGCGAGGTTGCGCGCGGCGATCACGGTGATCTGCTGGCCGAGGATGGCGCGGATCGCCAGCTCGAAGCCGTCCCACGCGCCCGGCACCCGCAGGCCCGGCCGCGCGGCGACCATCGGGGCCAGCGCCGGGTCCTTGGCGAGGTGCTCGCCGATCGCCGCTGGGTCGGCCGCCAGGTCGAAGACGCGCCGCACCCGGGCGATGATCGCCGGCAGGGCGCTGATCTTCGGGAAGCGCACCGTCACCTTCAGCTTTGACTTCACGCCCGGCTCGACCCTGATCACGCCCACCGCGTCGCCGATGGCGAGGGTGCGCTCGTAGCGCCCGTCGGCCACCCGCTCGATGCCGGGGATGGCGCGCAGGGAGAGGAAGGCCAGCATCGCCGGCCAGTCGTAGGGCGCCTTGTAGGGCAGGCTGAGCAGCACCGCCTCGCCGTCGCCGACCGCCTCCTCCGGGCCGCCGAGGCGGCGCAGCCCGGCCGGCGGTCGGTCGTAGAGCTGCTGGAAGGTCTCGTTGAAGCGGCGGATCGAGCCGAAGCCGGCGGCCATCGCCACCTCGGCCATCGGCAGCCGGGTCTCCTGGATCAGCTGCTTGGCCAGCAGCACGCGGCGGGTCTGCGCCACGGCGACCGGCGAGGCGCCGAGATGCTTGCGGAACAGCCGCCGCAACTGCCGCTCGCCGACGCCGAGCCGCTCGGCCAGGGTGTCCACGTCGGCGTCGTCGAGCGCACCGGTCTCGATCAGGCTCAGCGCCCGCGAGACGGTGTTGGAGGCGCCGCGCCAGGCCGCCAGGTCCGGCGAGGTCTCCGGCCGGCAGCGCAGGCAGGGGCGGAAGCCCGCCTCCTGCGCCGCAGCTGCGGTGGGGTAGAAGCGCACGTTCTGGCGCTTCGGGGTGCGGGCGGGGCAGATCGGCCGGCAGTAGATGCCGGTGGTCTTCACCGCCACGAACAGGCGGCCGTCGAACCGCGCGTCGCGGGTCGAAAGGGCTCGGTAGCAGGCGTCGTCGTCCATATCCATGACGCCAAGATAGGCGCGGACGGCGGCTAATTCTCGCGGTTTTCGGACCTCAACCGCGTTTGGCCCTGGCGTGGCGGATGGCATCGAGCACGGCGGCCCGGGCCTTGTCCGCCTGCGCCGGCAGGTCGGTGGCGACCCCGTCGAGGCCGTCGGCGAAGAGGGCGACGAGCAGCTTGTCGACGTCGCCGCGCTGGGCCGGGAACGAGCGCGAGCGGCGGTCGCCCTGCTGCAGCGGCGGCGGCAGGAAGGCGTTCTGCCCGCGGGCGGTGCGCGAGAACACCTTCAGGCCGGCGTTGTGGGCGTCGAGCGCCAGGGTGGTCGGGGCAGGGAAGGCGGCGGCGTTTGGGTCGATCAACAGGTCCTGGTCCGCGGCGATCGCCTCGGCGTAGCCATGGATGCCGGCGAGGCCGGCGGAGGTGGTCATCTGCGAAGCGCTCCCGGCGCCCGCCTCGATCACCAGCATGCGGCGCACGCGGGAGAGCCGGGCGAAGGCCCTCAGCGCGTCCGGATCGGACGCCTGCACCCAGATCGCGGCGGCGGGCGACACGTAGCCCTCAACGCCCAGCTCCGACGCGAAGCGGCCGACCACGTCGAGGCCGACGGTGTCGAAGTAGGCGGGCCGGAGCAGCCGGGCGCAGACGCCGATGGTGCGGGCGGTCTTCACGCAGCCGTCGCGGGCGATCTGCAGCACGTCCGCCAGCGTCAGGATCGGCTCCTTGCCGTTCAGCCTGGTGAGTTGCGGGCGCAGCTCGGGCTGGGCTTCGCGGCAGGTCAGCGTCTGCAACTCGGCGACGGTGAAATCCTCGGCGAACCAGCCGCTGACGCTCTGGCCGCCGATGGTCTTGTCGGCCTTGCGGTCGGCGAACTCGGCGTGGGCGGCGACGTCGGTCGAGGCCGAGAGCTCGTTGCCGCGGCGGGCGACCAGCGCGCCCTCCTTGGTCGGGACCAGATCCACCTGGATGAAGTCGCAGCCCTGGCTGATGGCGAGGTCGAGGGCCGAGCGGGTGTCGGCGATGCGCTCCTCGGCCGCGCCGCCCTCGGCGACGATCGCCGGCTTCTGCGCCGCCTCGGCCCAGGCGTCCGGCGCCCAGCCCGCCGGTCCGGCGAGGCCGGCGGCGGCAAGGGCGGCGAAGGCGCGGCGGGTCAGGGTGGGCATGGCGTCAGGTGGCTGCTCTGAGCCGCTCCAGCATCAGCGCGTGCAGCGCCGGGCTGCCGGCGCAGATCGACCCTTCGCTGAGCACGGCCTCGCCCCCCTCGACGTCGGTGACCACGCCGCCGGCCTCGGTCACCAGCAGCAGCCCGGCCGCCACGTCCCAGGCCCCGAGGTCGCGCTCCCAGAAGCCGTCGAAGCGGCCGGCGGCGACCCAGGCGAGGTCCAGCGCCGCCGCGCCGAACCGGCGCACGCCCGCCACCCGCTGGCTGAGCTGGTGCAGCTCCTTCAGGAACCGGGCGTGCTGGCCGTGGCCGAGGAACGGGATGCCGGTGGCCACCACCGCCTCGTCCAGCCGGGTCCGCCCGGAGACCCGCAGGCGCTTGTCGTTCATGAAGGCGCCGCGGCCGCGCTCGGCCCAGTAGAGGTCGTGGGTGACCGGATTGTAGGTGACGGCGGCGACCACCAGGCCGTCGCGCTCCAGGGCGATGTTGATGGCAAAGTGCGGGATGCCGTGCAGGAAGTTGGTGGTGCCGTCGAGCGGGTCGACGATCCAGCGGTGGGTCTTGTCGGTGCCGGCGATCTCGCCGCGCTCCTCGCCGAGGAAACCGTAGCCGGGCCGCACCCGGGTCAGCTCCTCGAACAGGGTCTGCTCGGCCTTCAGGTCGGCGGCGCTGACGAAGTCCGCCGCGCCCTTGCGCGAAACCTGCAGCTCGGCCACCTCGCCGAAGTCGCGCGTCAGGCCGCGCGCGGCCTTGCGGGCGGCGTCGATCATCACCTTCAGGAGCGCCGATGGGGTGGGCACGAGCCTTCCTTGACTGATGGGGCTGCGGGGCGGCGACCCTAACCACGCGCGTCGGCGGCAAACAAGCGCGAGCGTCCGGCAAGCCCAGGGTCGGCCAGCTCAAGCTATTGTGCGGCGCCGGCGCGATCCCATCTACGGATCGGATTACGCACATTTAACCCAGCCAGGGCGGGGCGTCCGCTAGGTTCCTGACATAACGGTGTCCCGCCTTCCTGGCACGGACGGGCGTTCAATAGGGGTCCTCAAGCGATGGCCGGTCGCGGTCCGCCTTTCGCCGCTCTTCACGCCCTGGAGGCGGCCTGCCGGCTGCGCAGTTACAGCCTGGCCGGCGAGGAGCTGGGGATCACCCACAGCGCCATCAGCCAGACCGTGCGGCGCCTGGAGCAGGCCTACGGCGTGCGCCTGTTCCGCCGCGACGGCCTGCAGATGACCCCGAGCCCGGCGGCGCTGGCGCTGGCGCAGTCCTACCGCGAAGCCGCGGCGATCATCACCCGCGCCGGCGAGGACCTGAAGGCGCGCGAGAGCGAGGGCGCGCTGGTGCTCTCGACCATGCCCAGCATCGCCAAGCTGTGGCTGGGGCCGAAGCTGAAGCGGCTGCGCGACGCCCTGCCGGACATCACCGTCGAGCTGCGCACCGGCCGCGATCTCGCCAACCTGCACGCCGACGGCGTCGACGTGGCCCTGCGGGTCGGCGAAGGCCACTGGCCGGGCCTGCGCGCCGAGCTGCTGTTCGAGGAGTGGCTATTCCCGGCCTGCAGCCCCGAGTTCCTGGAGCGCCACCACCAGCACAGGTGCACCGACGAGTGCATCGCGTGCGGCCCGCTGATCCTCGAGGACATGAACCTGTGGCCGGCGTGGTTCGAGGCCGCGGGCGTCGCGGCGCCGGCGCCGCTGCGCGGGGCGGTCTACGACGACTCCGCCCTCAGCGTGGAGGCCGCCGCGGCGGGGCTGGGCGTCGCCCTGGTGCGCCGCCTGCACGCCCAGGAGGCGCTGGAGGCCGGCCGGCTGGTGCGCATCTCCAACATCCGCGTGCGCGACCCCTACTCCTGCTACCTGGTCTGGCGCGACGACAACCCGCGCATCGACACCATCCGCCGCTTCGCCGAGTGGGTGCTGGCCGAGTGCGACCGCACGGGGTTGCTCGAGGCCGCCTAGGCCCTCGCCGCCTGCCGTTGGGCGAGGCCGGCCGCGATCGCCTCATTGAAGGCCGCGACAGCGGCGCGCGGGCCGTCCGGGTGCGACCAGACGGCGGAGGCGGCGGCGATGAAGTCCGCGCCGGCGGCTGCCAGCGGGCCGCAGTTGGCCGGGGTGATGCCGCCGATGGCGACGCATGGGACCAGCATCATCTCCTGCCAGATATCCAGGATCTCCGGGTCGGCGCGGGTCTTGGCCTGCTTGGTGGCGGTCGCGAAGAAGGCGCCGAAGGCGACGTAGTCGGCGCCGGCCTCGGCGGCCTCCATGGCGAGGTGGCGGCTGTCGTGGCAGGTGACGCCGACGATCCGCTCCTTGCCGAGCAGTCGCCGCGCCTCGGCGTAGGGCGCGTCGTCCTGGCCGATATGGACGCCGTCGCAGCCGAGCCGCGCGGCGAGGTCCGGCCGGTCGTTGAGGATCAGCGGCAGGCCGCGCGAGCGCGCCATCGGCGCCAGCACGCTGACCGCCGCCGCGATCAGCTCGTCGTCCACCTCCTTCAGCCGCAGCTGCAACGCGCCCACGTCGCCGCCCTCCAGCGCCTCGCCGAACGCGCGGCCGAAGCCGGCCAGATCGTCGATCCGCGGCGGGCTGATCAGGTAGAGGCGGCAGTCGGGCGTGGCCATCGGTCCAAGAAGCCCGCGACCGGGCCGATGGCAAGAGCCACGGCCCGCGCGGCGCGAGGCGGCCATTGACTGAAGTTAGCTAAGTGCTTAGCTAACCGGCATGATCGTCAAGATGCACCAGGCCAAGACCCAGCTCTCCAAGCTGGTCGCCGCAGCCCTCGCCGGCGAGGAGGTGGTGATCGCCCGCGGCTCCGAGCCGCTGGTGAAGCTGACGCCGGTGGCGCAGCCGGAGCCGTCGGACCGCAAGCCGC
Source organism: Caulobacteraceae bacterium (assembly GCA_036490095.1). Taxonomy (GTDB): domain Bacteria; phylum Pseudomonadota; class Alphaproteobacteria; order Caulobacterales; family Caulobacteraceae; genus Acaudatibacter. The sequence continues at coordinate 7,142 of DASXEN010000031.1, read as the reverse complement.
GCGTTTCTGGTCAGCTCAAGCGTGAGTTCGGCGCCCTGAAGGGCGAGATCGCCTTCGACGACAGCTTCTTCGACCCGCTGCCTGAGGAAGAGCTGGCGCTTTGGGAAGGCGGCGGCGACGATTGAGGCTGCTCCTCGATACGCACGCGCTGATCTGGTTCTTCGCTGGTGACGAGCGCCTGCCCGTCGGCGCGCGAAACAGGATCGAGGACCTGGACGCGGTCGTTCTGGTCAGCGCTGTTTCGGCGATCGAAGTGACGCTGAAGCATCGGCTCGGCAAGTTGCCGCAAGCCGGCCGACTGGCGCTCGACTTCGAGGGTGTGATCGAACGGTATGGCTTTGTGGGGCTGCCGATTTCGCTCGCGCATGCAGCTGCGGCCGGCGGCTTGCAAATCCCGCACAAAGATCCGTTCGACCGGCTGCTCATCGCCCAGTCGCTGCTGGACGGCGTGCCGCTCGTCTCCAACGAGACAGCGTTCGACGCCTTTGGCGTCACCCGCGTCTGGTAGGAACCGGCGCCCTAAGCCGCCTTTTCCAGCGCGCCTTCCCATTTGCCGAGAGTGGCCAGGCCGTTCATCCGGGCGCGGTGGGCGAAGGCGCGCTGGGCGGCGGGGACGTTGTCGCGCTTGCCGCCCCAGGCCTTCAGCGGCGCGGCCTGCAGGGCTCGGCCGTAGGAGAAGGTGAGTCCCCAGGGCAGCGGCCCCATGCGATGCATGGCGTCGAGGTGGGCGGTGGCCTCCTCGTCGTCCTGGCCGCCGGAGAGGAAGGCGATGCCCGGCACCGACGGCGGCACGCAGTCGCGCAGCACCGCCAGTGTCCGCTCGGCCACCAGCTCGACCGGATCGGCCGCGCCGCTCTTGGCGCCGCTCATCACCATGTTCGGCTTCAGCACCATGCCTTCCAGCGCCACGCGCTGCTCGAACAGCTCCTGGAACACGGTCTTGAGCGTGAGCCGGGTGACTTCTTCGCAGCGGGCGATCGAGTGGTCGCCATCCATCAGCACCTCGGGCTCGACGATCGGCACGATGTCGTGGGCCTGGCAGATGGCGGCGTAGCGGGCCAGCGCGTGGGCGTTGGCCTTGATCGCGCCCCAGGTCGGGACGCCGTCGCCGATGTCGACCACCGCCCGCCACTTGGCGAAGCGGGCGCCGCGCTCGCGGTCCTTGTCGAGGCGGGGCCCCAGGCCGTCGAGGCCCTCGGTGATGGTCTCGCCGCCGAAGCCGGGCAGCCCCACCGTGCCCTTGTCGACCTTGATCCCCGGCACCGCGCCGGCCCGCTCGATCAGCTCCACCAGCGGCGTCGCGTTGGAGTCGGCGGCGTTCTGGTACAGCGTCTCCTCGTAGAGGATCACGCCGGAGATGTAATTGCGCATCGCGTCCTCGGCGCGGAACAGCATCTCGCGGTAGTCGCGGCGGGTCACGTCGGTGGACTCCACCCCGATCGCGTCGAACCGCTTCTTGATGGTGCCGGTGGATTCGTCGGCGGCGAGAATGCCCTTGCCGGACGTCACCATCTTCTCGGCGACCTTGTTCAGGGCCCCCAGGTCCATGTCACTTCCCTCGTTCGCCAGCGGCCGCCTTCAGCGCCTCGACGCCGGGCAGGCTCTTGCCTTCCATCCATTCAAGAAACGCGCCGCCGGCGGTGGAGACGAAGGTGAAGTCGCCCGCCGCCTTGGCCGCGTTCAAGGCCGACACCGTATCACCGCCGCCGGCCACCGCCACCAGTTTGCCGGCCTTGGCCAGCGCCGCCGCGTGGCGGGCGGCGGCGACCGTTCCCTTGTCGAACGGCGGGACCTCGAAGACCCCGAGCGGGCCGTTCCAGATCAGCGTCGCCGAGGCGTCCATGGCCTCGCAAAGCCGCTCGACGGTCTTCGGGCCGGCGTCGAGGATGCGTTCGTGCGCGTCGACTTCGCCCAGGCCGCGCACCCGCGCCGCCGCGCCGGGCTCGGGCCGCTCGGCGACGACGATGTCGACCGGCAGCAGCAGCTCGCAGCCGCGCGTCTTGGCGGTCGCCATGATCTCGCGCGCCGTGTCCGCCAGCTCCTTCTCGCAGTAGGATGCGCCGACCTCGTGCCCTTGCGCGTAGAGGAAGGTGTTGGCCATGCCGCCGCCGATGGCCAGGCGATCGAGCTTGCCGGTGAGGTTCTCCAGCAGCTCCAGCTTGGACGAGACCTTCGAGCCGCCGACGATGCCCAGCACCGGCCGCTTCGGCGCACCCAGCGCCGCCTCCAGCGCCTCCAGCTCTCGGCGCATCGATTCGCCGGCGTAGGCCGGCAGCAGGTGGGCTAGCGCCTCGGTGGAGGCGTGGGCGCGGTGGGCGGCGGAGAAGGCGTCGTCGACATAGAGGTCGCCGTTGGCGGCCAGCGCCTTGGCGAAGCCCGCGTCGTCGGCCTCCTCGCCGGCGTGGAAGCGCAGGTTCTCCAGCAGCAGCACGTCGCCGGGCTTCAGCGCCGCTACGGCCTTGGCGGCCGCTTCACCCACGCAATCGTCCGCGAACGCCACAGGCGCGCCCAGCAGCTTCGCCAGCGGGGCTACGACCGGCTTCAGGCTCATCGACGGCACGCGCCTGCCCTTCGGCCGGTCGAAGTGGCTGAGCAGGATCACCTTGGCGCCGCCGTCCCGCAGCCGGCGGATGGTCGGCAGCGCGGCGGCGAGGCGGGTGTCGTCGGTGACCCGGCCGTCTTCCATCGGCACGTTGAAATCGACGCGCACCAGGGCGCGCTGGCCCTTCACGTCGATCCCGTCGAGCGTGCGGAAGCTGCCGGTCATGCTGGCGCCCTCTAGCCCAGCTTGGCCATCAGCAGGGCGACGTCGGCCATCCGCGTGGAGAAGCCCCACTCGTTGTCGTACCAGGACAGCACCCGCACCAGGCCGCCGTCGACCACCTGGGTCTGCGGCAGCGCCGCGGTCGAGGAGGCGGCGTTGTGGTTGAAGTCGATCGAGACCAGCGGGTCCTCCGTCACCGCCAGCACGCCGCGCAGTGGACCGGAACCCGCCGCCGCCTGCAGCGCCGCATTGACCTCGTCCTTCGTGGTCGAGCGGCTCGGGACCACCTTCAGGTCGATCACCGAGACGTTCGGGGTCGGCACGCGGATCGAGCCGCCGTCGAGCTTGCCGGCCAATTCGGGGATGACCAGGCCGATCGCCTTGGCCGCGCCGGTGGAGGTCGGGATCATCGACAGGGCCGCCGCGCGGGCGCGGTAGAGGTCGCTGTGCAGCTGGTCCTGGGTCGGCTGGTCGTTGGTGTAGGCGTGCACGGTGGTCATGTAACCGCGCTCGACGCCGACGCTGTCGAGCAGCACCTTGGCGATCGGGGCCAGGCAGTTGGTGGTGCACGAGCCGTTGGAGACCACCAGGTCCGCGTCGGTGAGCGTCTCGTGGTTGACGCCGAAGACGATGGTCTTGTCGGCGCCGTCGCAGGGGGCGGAGACCAGCACGCGCCTGGCGCCGGCGGCTATGTGGGCCTTGGCGGCGTCCTTCCTGGTGAAGAAGCCGGTGCATTCGAGCGCGATGTCGACGCCGAGCTCCTTGTGCGGCAACTCGGCCGGGTCGCGCACCGCGGTCATCCGGATCTGGCCGAGGCCCACGTCCATGGAGTCGCCGTCCACGGTCACCTGGCCGGGGAAACGGCCGTGCACCGAGTCGTAGCGCAGCAGGTGGGCGAGGGTGGCGACGGGCCCTAGGTCGTTGATCGCCACCACCTCGATGTCGCGGCGGGCATGTTCGATGATCGAGCGCAGCACCAGCCGGCCAATCCGGCCAAAGCCGTTGATAGCGACGCGCACGGTCATGCGTGGGGATTCCTTGTCCAGTTTCGGCGTGGCGGTTCATTTCGGGGCTGAAAGCCTAAGTCAAGCCTCGGCCCGCACCTGATGTTCCTCACATTCGGCGCCGAAGCGTAACCTCGGCTAGGATCGCGCGATGGGGCGAAGCTCGGGGGATTCGACGCGCGGTCGGGGCGCGGGGCTGGCGCTGGGCCTTTTGGTGGCGGCGGGGGCGGTCAACTACGTCGACCGGGTGACGCTGTCGCTGGCCGCGCCGCAGATCGCCGGCGAGTTGCACCTCTCGCCCAGCCAGGTGGGCCTGCTGCTCTCGGCCTTCCTCTGGGCCTACGGGCTGTCGCAGGCGCCGGTGGGCGCGCTGGTCGACCGGCTGGGGCCGCGGCGGCTGCTGGGCGGGGCGCTGGCGCTGTGGTCAGCCGCCCAGGCCGCGACCGGGCTTGCCGCCGGCCTGCCGCAACTCGTCGTCGCCCGACTGGTGCTGGGCGTCGGCGAGTCGCCGCAGTTCCCGGTCGGCGCGCGGGTGGTGCGCGGCTGGTTCGCCGAGCGGCGCCGCGGGCTCGCCACCGGCGTCTTCAACTCGGCCTCGACGCTGGGGCCGGCGCTCGCCCCGCCGATCGTCACCGCGCTGATGCTGGCGTTCGGCTGGCGCGGCGCCTTCGTCGGCACCGGGTTGCTCGGCCTCGCGGTGGCCGGCCTCTGGATCGCCTTCTACCGCGAGCCGCCGGCGCCGTCCGGCGAGGCGCCCGCGGCGCCGGTCGCCTGGCGGCGGCTGCTGGCCGCGCCGACGCTCTGGGCGATGATGCTGGGCAACTTCGGCTCCGGCTACATGGGCTGGTTCTACGCCGCCTGGCTGCCGTCCTACCTGCAGAGCGCCCACCACTTCACCCTGGCGCAGACCGGCTGGGCCGCGTCGGTCCCCTACCTGTTCGGCTTCCTCGGCAGCCTGGCGGGCGGCTGGGCCTGCGACCGGCTGGCCGCCGCCGGCCTCTCGCCGCTGGCGAGCCGCAAGGCGCCGATCGTGGCCGGCCTGGCGGGCGGCGCGGCCTGCACGGGCCTGGCCATCCTCGCCCCGAACGGCGCGGCGGCGCTCATCGCCATCTCGGCGGCGCTGATGTGCGCCAACGTCGCCACCGCCTCGATCTGGGCGCTGGCGGTGGCGGCCGCCCCCGAGCGCTGGACCGCCTCGGTCGGCGCGATGCAGAACTTCGGCGGCTACCTGGGTGGGGCGCTGGCGCCGATCGTCACCGGGGTGACCCTGGAAGCCACCCACTCCTTCGTCGCCGCCCTGGCCATCACCGCCGCGGCGGGGCTCACCGGCGCGGCGATCTACCTCTTCGGCGTGCGCCGCCCGATCGGCGACCTTTAGGCGAGGTCCGCCAGCGCCGCGCCGAAGGTCTCGCGCACGGTCTTGAAGCGCTCGAACGGGAAGGCGATCGGCGCGCCGGCCAGCGCCGCCTCCAGCATGGTCACGTGCGCGGCCCAGCCGGCGCAGGCCTTGGCCGGATCCTCGCCCGGCGGCGTGCCGACGCTCACCGTCAGCTGCGTGTCCGCGCCCTCCAGCGCCAGCGTCCAGCGCACCGGCCGCGCGGGCTCGCCGGGTCGGCTCCAGGAGAACTCGACCAGCCGCCCGTCCTCGAAGGCGGCGACCTCGCTGTCGATCACCGTGCCGCTGCCCTCGAAATCAAGCCGCACGTGCCCGCCGAGGCGCGGCTCGATGCGGCCGGGGGCCAGCCACTCGGCCAGCCGCGCCGGGTCGGTCATGGCCCGCCAGACGACCGCCGGCGCGTAGTAGAGGCGGAAGCTCAGCGCGCCGACCACAAAGCCGTCCTCGCAGCGAAACTCGGCCTGGCTCATCGCAACATCTCCAGCGGCGGCGCAGCTTATGTCGGTCGCATGGCGTTGTGCAGTCGGGTTGCTGACGTCGGGCGTACGATCCCCTCACCCTCCCATGGCTGCGCCATGGGCCCGTCAGGGCGTGGGAGGGTGAGGGGATCGCCTCGCCGTCGCTATCCTCCCGCGACCGCCGCCACCACCTCCGCCGCGACGCCGGCCTCCTCCAGCACCTCGCGCGTATGCTGCCCCAGGAACGGCGCCGGGCGTTGCGGCTCGATCTCCAGGCCGGGGAAGCGGATCGGCGTCGCCGGGGCCTCGAAGGCGCCGCCGTACTGGTCGGGCGTGACCACGAAGCAGCCGGCGGCCCGCGCCTGCGGGTCGATGGTCACCTCGTCCAGCGTCGCCATCGGCGCCCAGATCAGGTCGCCGCGGGTCAGCATCTCGCCGGCCTCCTCCAGCGTCAGCCTGGCGAACGCGGCGTCGACCTTGGCGCGCAGGGCGCGGGTGACCGCCAGGTCGCCGTAGGGCGGCGCGCCGATCTCGGCGACGGCGCTCTCCAGCCCCAGCCCCTTGATGATCGCCGGGAAGCAGCCGGGGCCGCGCGGGGCCACGCACACGTAGCGGTCGTCGGCGGTGCGGAAGTAGCCGCCGACCGCGCTCGGCCGCTCGCTGCGCGGCTGGGCGGTGGTCGCCTCGCCGTAGCGCAGGTGGATCGACGTATCCCACCCCAGCGCATAGACCCCGGCGCGCAGCAGCGAGGCCTCCACCAGCCGCCCCTTGCCGGTGCTCTGGCGCTCGTGCAGCGCCGCCAGCACGCCGCTCAAAGTGGCCAGCGCCGTGACGTGGTCGCCGAAGCCCGGCCGGCAGGTGAACGGCTCCTGGTCCGGCGGAATGGTGGAGGCGGCGATGCCGCTACGGGTCCAGAAGCCGGTGAGGTCGAAGGCCGGCCGGTCCGCCTCCTCGCCCTCCAGGCCAAAGCCGGTGACGCAGGCGTAGACCAGCCGCGGCAGCTCGTCCTTGAGGCTGTCGTAGTCGAGGCGGGTGCGTTTCAGCGCGCCGGGCCGCAGGTTGGTGACGAACACGTCGGCGGTCTTCAGCAGCTGGATCAGCGCCTCGCGGCCCTCCGGGGCATAGACGTCCAGCGCCACGCCGCGCTTGCCGCGGTTCTCCATCGAGAAGATCGGGTTGCCGGGGCTCTCGGCCGTGTCGGGATAGAAGCGGCGGATAGCGTCGCCCTCGCCAGGGCTCTCCACCTTGATCACGTCCGCGCCCCACTCGGCCATGATCATCGCGCAGCCCGGCGCGGCGATCCAAGTGGACATCTCCACCACCTTCAGTCCCTGCAGCAGCATGCCGCGCTCCTTCGCATTTTCCATTTTCGCGGCGATGTTAGCCCGTATTTCTCACGCGGCTAGGTGCATCGGGGCTCTGAATCTGGGAAAATACTTCTGCGACAAAGACTTGCCCTCCGCAGAGGTGTTCCCCGATGCAGACAGAGTGTAGCGCGGACCTGTTCGGTTTTGCACCCA
>DASXEN010000095.1:0-13799 GCA_036490095.1 Caulobacteraceae bacterium | reverse complement strand
GGGCGGCCTTTCACGCTGAGAGCGCCCTTCTAGCCAGACTCTCTTCGTCAAACCAAGGATTTGCGCGGAACTTGCGCCGGCGTCGACACCGGTTACCGTGGCGCCGTGACCTTGCCTCGTCTCAGCGATCGAACCCTGGCGCAAGCCCGAAACGGCGCCTGGCCCGGCGCCTATGACCGCGCGGCGGTCTCGATCGGCGTCGTCCACCTGGGCCCGGGAGCCTTTCATCGGGCCCACCAGGCGCCGGTCTTCGACGACCTTCTGGCCCGCGATCCGCGCTGGGGCGTCTGCGGCGTGTCGCTACGCAGCGCCGCCGTGCGTGAGGCGTTGGCGCCGCAGGACGGGCTCTACACCCTGGTCGAGCTGCAAGCGGACGTCCGTGTCCGGATCATCGGCTCGGTCAGGGAGCTGCTGACGGCGCACCAGGCGCCGGACGCGGTGCTGGCGCGGCTCGCCGCGGCGCAGACCCGGCTGGTCACCCTGACGGTCACCGAGAAGGGTTATTGCCTGACGCCGCGGGGCGACTTGGACCTCGCCCATCCTGACGTCGCCTACGATCTGGCCCGGCCGGCCGCGCCGCGCAGCGCCGTCGGCTGGCTTGTGGCGGCGCTGCGGGCGCGGCGCGGCGCCGGCACGCCGCCGCTCTCGGTGGTGAGCTGCGACAACCTCAGCGGCAATGGCGACAAGCTCGGCCGGGCCGTCGCGGCGCTGGCGGCGGCGCAGGGCGACGCCGATCTCGCCGGCTGGATCGAGGGCGAGATCCGCTTCCCGAGCACCATGGTCGACAGCATCACGCCGGCCACCGACGAGCCGCTGAAGGCGCGGGTGCGCGAGCTGGTCGGCCTCGACGACGCCTGGCCGATCCAGCGCGAGCGCTTCACCCAATGGGTGATCGAGGACCGCCTCGCCGCCGGCGCGCCGGACTTCGCCGCCGCCGGCGTCAGCCTGGTCGCCGACGTGAAGCCGTTCGAGCAGGCCAAGCTGCGGCTGCTCAACGGCGCCCACTCGACGCTGGCCTATGTCGGCCTGCTTGCGGGCGTCTCGACGGTGGCCGAGGCCATGGCCGACCCGGCGCTGGCCGGCTTCGTCGAGCGGCTGATGCGGGCCGACATCGCGCCGAGCCTCGCGCCGGCCGCGGGCCTCGATCTCGCCGTCTACATCGGCGCCGTGCTGCAGCGCTTCCGCAACCCCGCCATCCGCCACCAGCTGGCGCAGATCGCCTGGGACGGCTCGCAGAAGCTGCCGTTCCGGCTGCTCGGGACCATCGCCGATGCGCTGGCCGCCGGCAGGCCGATCGCGCGGCTGGCGGTCCCCGTCGCGGCCTGGATGCTGTTCGCCGCCCGCCGCGCTCGCAGCGTCGAGCCGCTGGTCGACCCGCTGGCCGCCGAGATCGCGGCGATCGCCGCCGCGCCCGAGGCGGACCAGCCGGCCGGGTTTCTGGCGCTGGGCTCGGTCTTCCCGCGTCCGCTGGCCGGCGATGCGCGGTTCGCGGCGGCGATCGAGACGGCGCACCGGCGGCTGCGAGAAGGCGAGCCTGGCGCTGTTCTGCAGGGGTGAGCTTGCTTGCGGGACTTGTATGCGGGGCCGATTTTGGCCACGAAAACACGGAAAGCACGGACAGCCGTCGTCCCACCTCCCCACCCATGTCATCCCGGAGACCCGCGAAGCGGAGTCATCCGGGATCTCCTCAGCGCCTTCGGTGAAGTAGATCCCGGATGAGTCCCGCCTGACGGCGGGCTCTCCGGGATGACACTGAAAGGAGGAGGAGGCGGGGACGGTGTTGGAGGCGAGGGAACCACCGGTATTTCCTGGGGCCCAAGCCCCCCGTGAACAACACCGCCCTCAGGTCCCCCTGGCGTGGTGGCTAGCGTCGAGCACGGCCGGGCTCTTCGGCGTCATGTCCTCGAGGTTCCAGTCGGCCGGGTTGAAGGCACGGCGGGTCTCGTCCTCTTTCGGGTAGCCGTGGATGTCGTCTTGGCTGTCGATGATCTTGCCGCGGCCCTCGGCGACGTCGGCGATCAGGCGCACGTCGTCGTAGTCGCGGTCCCACGGCCGGGCGCCGACGTTGTGCAGCACGTATTCCTGCACCGCCGCCGCCGGCATGGGCTGCACGTCCGGCGGCCACAGCGGCGGCTTGTCGACCTGGATGATCTTCGCCGGCGCCGTCGTGTAGCGGCCGAACATCGGCAACGGCTCGCCGATCTGGTCCACCGCGATGTTGTCGCGGCCATAGTATTCGACGTCGCCGTAGCCGCCGAGCTCGAAGAAGGCGATCTTCGGCACGGTCGACTGGCCGGCGCGCGCCACGTTGCCCACCGCCACCACCTGGCCGACCTGCCAGGCATGGTCGCCCCACTCCTCGGCCATCAGGTTGTAGTGGATGATCCGCTGGCCGGGGTCGAAGATCAGGTTGTTGACCATCACCCCGCGCGCCCCGCCCTTGTAGAGCACGTTGCGCTCGTAGTTGTGGGCGTAGAGGTTGTCGACGATCAGGAAGTCGGTCGCGTTGTCGTGGATCAGCGAGCCCTTGGAGTGCTCGATCTTCGAGTGGGTGGCGTAGGCCAGCCCCTCGGCAATGATGTCGTTGGAGAAGGTGATGCGGTGCGAGGTGTGCTCGCGCCAGGTGTCAGGCGCATCGCCTACGAACCGTTCGCCCGACATCGACATGTTCTCGTCGGTGGCCCAGGTCACCGAGCAGTGGTCGACGATGACATCGTGGGCGCCGCCGGCGGTGGAGAGGCCATCGGTCTCCCAGCCGCTCTTCTTCGCCGCGCCGGCTTCGCCGACCCGCACGCGGATGTGCTGGACGATCACGTCGTGGGCGTGGATCTGGAAGCCGCCGCGGATGAAGGTGATCCCGGGCGAGGGCGCCGTCTGGCCGGCGATGGTCAGGTAGGGCTCGGTGACGTTGACCTCGGTGCGGCCGAGGTCGATCACCCCGCCCACCTCGAAGACGATGATGCGCGGGCCCTTGGTCCTGAGCGCCTCCAGGAACGAGCCGGGCCCGTCCGCCTTCAGGGTGGTGACGCGCAGGATCTGCCCGCCGCGGCCGCCCGGCGTGTGTGCGGCCCAGCCCATCGCGCCCGGAAAGGCGAGCGGCGCGACGGATGCGCCTGACGGGCTCGCCGCCAGCGCCGCCGAGCGGCCAAGTCCCAGCGCCGCCAGCGCGCAGGCCAGCAGCATGCAGATGAATCTACTCATGTTTGCGTCCCCGCGCAGGTTGCGCCGCCGTCGCCGGCGGGTCCGACGAGCGTCGGCCCACTGCGCCGCGCCGTCGTGATCGATTGAAGATGACACCGGTTTCCTTTACATGCAATGCAGACCCGAGCCGCCGGGCTTGGGGCGAGGAGGAAGGGCCGAGTGACGAGTGAGACTGCGCGGACGCAGAGCGCTGCGCCCTCCCTGGCGATCGCCCGGGCCTTCGTCGCCGCGCGCCGCGACGCCCGCGCCCTGCCTGGGTTTCCGGGCGAGATTCCGCGCACCCTGGAGGCCGGCTACGCAGCGCAGGAGGCCGCCATCCGGCTCTGGGGCGGCGAGATCGTCGGCTGGAAGGTCGGCAAGATCCCCGACGAGCTGGTGGCGAGGCTCGGCAAGACCCGCGTCACCGGCCCGATCTTCCGCGAGGGGCTCTGGCCGGCCGAGCCGTCCGGGCGCAATCCGGTCCCGGTGCTGGTCGGCGGCTTCGCGGCGCTGGAGGCGGAATTCGTGTTCGAGCTGACCCGGGACGCGCCGGCGGACAAGCTGGACTGGACGTTGGCGGAGGCCGAGGCGCTGCAGGGGCGCATGCGGACCGGCGTCGAGATGGCCGGCAGTCCGCTCGCCGCCATCAACGAGCTGGGGCCGCCGGTGGTGGCCTCCGACTTCGGCAACAACAACGGCCTGATCCTCGGCGAGGTGCTGGCCGACTGGGGCGAGGCGGCGGCCGAGTCCTACGTCTGCGAGTCGTTCATCGACGGCGAGCGGGTGGGGCAGGGCTCGGCCGCCTCGATCCCCGGCGGGCCGATGGAGAGCGTCCGCTTCCTGCTGGAGCACTGCGCGCGCCGCGGCCGGCCGCTGCGGGCCGGGCAGCTGGTCTCCACCGGCGCGGCGACCGGCATCCATGACATCGCCGCCGGCCAGATCGGGCGGGTCTCGTTCGGCCGGCATGGGGCGATCGGCTGCGTGACCTTCGCCGCCACGCCGCAGGCGCAGGCCGCGTCATGACCGCCGCAGCCGCCCCGACGCTCGAAGCGGCCGCGCCGCGCGCCGGCCACTACCGTTGGGTGATCTGCGGCCTGCTGTTCTTCGCCATGGTGTTCAACTACGTCGACCGGCAGATGATCGGCGTGCTGAAGCCGACGCTGCAGCACGAGTTCGGCTGGAGCGAGACCGCTTACGGCAACATCGTCTTCTATTTCCAGGCCGCCTATGCGGTGAGCTACCTGTTCTTCGGCCGCTTCGTCGACTGGGTGGGAGCCAAGGCCGGCTACGCGGTCGCCTTCGTCATCTGGACCATCGGCCACATGAGCCACGCCGCCGTGCGCACGGTGAGCGGCTTCATCCTCGCCAGGATCGTGCTCGGCGTCGGCGAGGGCGGCGGCTTTCCGGCCGGCATCAAGGCGGTGGCCGAGTGGTTCCCCAGGCGCGAGCGGGCGCTGGCGACCGGCATCTTCAACGCTGGCACCAACGTCGGCGCCATCGTCACGCCGTTGATCGTGCCGCTGATCGCCCTCGACATGGGCTTGGGCTGGCGGATGACCTTCCTGATCACCGGCCTGCCGGCGCTCCTCGGCCTCGCCGCCTGGCTGATTGTCTACCGCCGCCCCGCCGAGCATCCGCGGGTGCGGCCGGCCGAGCTCGCCCTGATCGAGAGCGATCCGATCGAGCCACCGCTGGGCCGCATTTCCTGGGTCAGCTTGCTGCGCACCCGCGAGACCTGGGCCTATTGCGCCGGCAAGTTCCTGCTCGACCCGATCTGGTGGATGTTCCTGTTCTGGCTGCCGGATTTCTTCGCCAAGCGCTACCACCTCGACCTGAAGACCTTCGGCCCGCCGCTGGTGGCCGTCTACCTGCTCTCCAATGTCGGCAGCATCGCCGGGGGCTGGTTCTCCGGCGCGCTGATCAAGCGCGGCTTCACGCTGAACGCGGCGCGCAAGACCGCCATGCTGACCTGCGCGGTGCTGGTGACGCCGGTGGCCTTCGCCATGTACGCCGGCAACCTGTGGCTGGCGGTCGGCATCATCGGCCTCGCCACCGCCGCCCACCAGGGCTTCTCGGCCAACCTCTACACCTTGCCGTCGGACGTGTTCCCGAAGGCGGCGGTCGGCACGGTCAGCGGCATCGGCGGCGCCGCCGGGGCGATCGGCGGCATGCTGATGGCCGAGTATGCCGGCTGGGTGCTGCAGAAGATCGGCAGCTACACGCCGATCTTCGTGGTGGCCGCCAGCGTCTACCTGCTGGCGGTGCTGATCATCCACCTGCTCACCCCGCGCTATGAGCCCGCCAAGCTCAGCTGACGGCCTCGCGCGCCGCGGCCTGGTGGTGGGCGCCGGCGCGGCCCTGATCGGCGGCGGGGCGTTCGCCGCGGCGGACGCGGACTCGCCCGTGGCCGCGACCCGCGGCGGCCAGGTGCGTGGCTATCTCGACGGCGGCGTCAGCATCTTCAAGGGCGTCCCGTATGGCGCGGACACCGGCGGCCGGCGCTTCCAGCCGCCGCGGCCGGCGCCGGCCTGGAGCGGCATGCGCGACGCCACCGCCTACGGTCCCAGCGCCCCGCAGGCGCGGCCGGACGGGCCGACCAGCGAGGACTGCCTGGTGCTCAACGTCTGGACGCCGGGCCTGGACGCCGCGCGCCGGCCGGTGATGGTCTACATCCACGGCGGCGCCTACGCCGCGGGCTCCGGCTCGGCGCCGCTCTACGACGGCGCGCGGCTGGCCCGGCGGCGCGGCGTGGTGGTGGTGACGCTGAACCACCGGCTGAACGTGTTTGGCTACGGCTTCCTGGCCAAGCTGGCAGGGCCTGCCTTCGCGGACTCAGGCAACGCCGGCCAGCTCGACCTGGTGCTGGCGCTGCGGTGGGTGAGGGCCAACATCGCCGCGTTCGGCGGCGATCCGCGGCGCGTCACCGTGTTCGGCCAATCCGGCGGCGGGGCCAAGATCGCCACCCTGATGGCCATGCCGGCGGCCGCCGGCCTGTTCCACCGCGCCGTCACCATGAGCGGCCAGCAGGTCACCGCGTCCGGGCCATTGCACGCCACCGCGCGGATGCGGCGCTTCCTAGAGGCGCTGAAGCTGCGCGAGGCTGACGCGGCCCAGCTCGCCACCCTGCCGGCCGGTCGCCTGGTCGAGGCGCTGGCCACGCCCGACCCGTTCACGCCCGGCCCGCTCTACTTCGGTCCGGTGCTCGACGAGCGCAGCCTGACCCGCCATCCGTTCTGGCCCGACGCGCCGCCCCAGTCCGCCGCCATCCCGATGATCATCGGCAACACCCACGACGAGACGCGGCTCTTCCTCGCCCACTCGACGCCCGACCCGTTCGCCATGACCTGGGACGCGCTGCCGGCCCGCCTGGCCCCCGAGCTGCGCGTCGACATCGATCCCGACTACGTCGCCGCCGCCTATCGCCGCCTCTATCCCGCCTATTCGCCCACCGACGTCTTCTTCGCCGCCACCACTGCCTCGCGCTCCTGGCGCGGCGCGCTGATCGAGCTGGAGGCGCGCGCCGCCGCCGGAACGCCGGCCTGGGCCTACCAGATGGACTTCCCGACCACGATCGAGGGCGGGCGGCTGAAGGCGATGCACACCACCGACATCCCGCTCGCCTTCGACACCCTCGCCGCGCCCGGCTCGTCGATCGCCCCCAGCCCCGCCGCCCAGGCGATGGCCGACACGGTCGGCGCCACTTTCGCCGCCTTCGCCCACGCCGGCGACCCGAACAACCCCGCCATCCCGCACTGGGCGCCCTACGCCCCGCCGCGCCGCGCCACCCTGGTGTTCGACCGCGCCACCCGCCTGGCGGACGACCCCCGCGGGGCTGAGCGGCGGCTGTTCGAGGCCGTGCCCTACATCCAGCCCGGGACCTGACGCGGCTTGACGGCGCCGGGCGGCTTCGGCCCTCTGGCGCCGGGGCGCGGCGGCAGTCGGCGCGCGCGGGGCGGATCGATGCGGCGCGGATTCGGCTGGTTCGTCACCGCGGCGATGGCGCTGGGGATCGCCCTCGGGCTGGGCCTCAACCATTGGCTCACCCCCGCAGCCGCCAAGGACGCCGCCGCCGACCTGTCGATCCTCACCGACCTGTTCCTGCGGCTGATCAAGATGATCATCGCGCCGCTGGTGTTCTCCACCCTGGTGGTCGGCATCGCCCACATGGAGGACACCGCCGCCATCGGCCGGGTGGGGATCAAGACCCTGGGCTGGTTCCTCGGCGCCGGCCTCGTCTCGCTGCTGCTCGGCCTCGCCATGGTGCAGCTTCTGAAGCCGGGCGTCGGCATGGCGCTGCCGCACGAGGCGGCGGCCGGCGGCGGCCTCGACGCGGCCGCCTTCACCCTGAAGGACTTCGTCACCCACCTGGTGCCGACCTCGATCTTCGACGCCATGGCCCGCAACGAGATCCTGCAGATCGTGGTGTTCTCGGTGTTCGTCGGCGCGGCGATCTCCGCCCTGGAGGCGAAGGCGCCGATCCTGCTGCAGGCGGCCGAGCAGCTGGCGGCGGTGATGCTGAAGGTCACCGGCTACGTGATGCTGGCCGCGCCGGTGGCCATCTTCGCGGCGCTGGCGGCCACCATCGCCACGCAAGGGCCCGGCGTGCTGGTCGGCTACGCCCGCTTCGTCGGCGAGTTCTACCTGGCGCTGGTGATCCTCTGGGCGCTGCTGGCGGGCGCGGCGGCGCTGGCGGTCGGCCGGCGCGTCGGCGCGCTGGCCCGTGAGCTGGAGGCGCCGGTGCTGCTGGCCTTCTCCACCGCCACCTCGGAAGCGAGCTTCCCGCTGATCCTCGAGGGGCTGGCGCGGTTCGGCGCGGCGCGGCGGATCGTCAGCTTCGTGCTGCCGCTGGGCTACTCGTTCAACCTCGACGGCTCGATGATGTACTGCACCTTCGCCAGCCTGTTCATCGCCCAGGCCTACGGCGTGCCGATGAGCCTCGGCCAGCAGCTCACCATGCTGCTCTTGCTGATGGTCACCACCAAGGGCCTGGCCGGCGTGCCGCGCGCCTCGCTGGTGGTGATCGCCGCCGCCCTGCCGTTGTTCCACCTGCCCGAGGCGGGGATGCTGCTGATCCTCGGCGTCGACCACCTGCTCGACATGGGCCGCGCCGCCACCAACGTGGTCGGCAACTCGGTCGCCTCGGTGGTGGTCAGCCGCTGGGAGGGGCTGCTGGGCGAGGGCGAGGCGGGCGGCGCGGGACCGTAGATTCACCGTATTCTACGGCGGTTCCCTCGATGAGGAAGGGCGGGATGGGGTGGATGCTCGGTCTGGACGGGCAGGCTCTGTCGGCCCGGGCGCCGAACGCACGCTTCTCGCCGCCATGCCCTTTAGGACGGGTCTGCGCGGGCAGCCGTGGCGCTTGGTCCGTAGATTCACCGTATTTTACGGGGCTCGAGGATGCGGTCGGGTTCAGCATAGCTCGGGAGACAACTACCAAAAGTAATGTTTCACGTGAAACATTGACGTGCGCGTCAACCTACCGGCAGGGCTCCGCCGTAAATCGCCGATAACAACGGCGCCCTGATTGTGGCTTTGATATATAGGTGGAAATCCCGGCCGGCGCGGCGTGCTCGCTGGACGATGTCAAAGAGCGGCCGCCGATACGCCGGCGGCCGGGCATGACACCAGGCGTAATGTTCATCGTCAAGGTATCCTTCTCCCCTTGCGGGAGAAGGTGGCGCGAAGCGCCGGATGAGGGGTCGGCGGGCGCTGGAAATTGGCGACGCGCAGGCAAATCCCGGAGTTCGGTGCGGCCCCTCATCCGACCGCTTCGCGGCCACCTTCTCCCGCGAGGGGAGAAGGAAATGCTGCGCTCATGCTGCGCAGCATTTGCGGACACCGGGGGCCGTGCGCCGCCCGCCGATTTCATCCGTCCGGGCGCTGCGCTAGGGTCGCCGGCATGGAACGGCGAAGGCTGGGTGAGCGGCTGCAGGGCGGGGGGCTGATCTCCGAGCGGGAACTGGCGGACGCGCTGGCGCTGCAATCGCTGGCGGGGGGGCTGCTGGGGCAGTTGCTGATCCGGCTGGGGGCGCTCTCCGAGGCGGACCTGCTGGCGGTGCTCAGCGAGGAGCTGGGCGTCGCGGTGCTGGCGGCGGACGAGCTGCCGACCGCGGGGCAGGTGGCGAGCCTGCTGTCGGAGATCCGCTCGCCGGCCGCCTGGTGGCTGCAGCGGCAGGCGATCGCCTGGCGGGCGGGCGAGGGGCCGGACGCGCCGGTCTACTGCGCCGGGATCAATCCGCTCGACCCGGCGCTGGCCGACCGGCTGGCGCAGCTGGGCGAGGCGCCGGCGCAGCTGCGGCTGGCGCGACAGTCGCTGGTGGCCTCGCTCTTGGAGCAGATCGCCCACGGCGCGGCGGGCGAGGGCGAGGCGGCGGCGTCCACCGGTGCGGCGCGGCTGCGCGAGATGGCGCAGGAGACGCCGGTGATCGACTTCGTCAACGGCATCTTCTCAGAGGCGGTGTCGCGGCGGGCGTCGGACGTGCACATCGAGCCGTTTGCGGATCACTTTTCCGTCCGTATGCGGATCGATGGGATGCTGGTCACCACCCGCACGGCGCCGCGGGCGCGCTTCGACGCCGTCTGTTCACGGATCAAATTGCTGTCCGGCATGGACATCGGCGAGCGGCGGCTGCCGCAGGACGGGCGCCAGTCGATCCGCGTCGCCGGCCAGGAGCTGGATTTGCGCATCTCCAGCCTGCCGTCGATCTGGGGCGAGTCGGTGGTGCTGCGGCTGCTGGGCCGCTCCGACCGGCTGCCGCAGCTGACCGAGCTGGGCGTCAGCGACGCGCAGGCCGCCAGCCTGCTCGGCCTGGTCGAGAAGCCCAACGGCGTGGTGCTGATCAGCGGCCCGACCGGCTCGGGCAAGACCACCACCATCTATCGGCTGCTGATCCACCTCAACAACGGGGTGCGCAAGATCGTCACCGTCGAGGACCCGGTGGAGTTCGACCTGCCGGGGGTGATCCAGATGCAGGTGCGCAGCGACATCGGCCTGGGCTTCGCCGAGGGGCTGCGCTCGATCCTGCGCCAGGACCCGGACGTGATCATGATCGGCGAGATCCGCGACCAGGAGACCGCCCGCATCGCCGTGCAGGCGGCGCTGACCGGCCACCTGGTGATCTCCACCATCCACACCAACTCGGCGCTGGCGGCGGTGCCGCGGATGCTGGACCTGGAGGTCGAGCCCTTCCTGCTGGCCGACGTGGTGCGCGGCCTGGTCGGCCAGCGGCTGGTGCGCCGGCTCTGCCCGCATTGCGCCGCCCCCAGCGACGCCGACCGCGCGGCGGCCTACGAGGCGGCGCGGCCGGCCACCAGCGCGGCCTGCGGCCCGGCGGCCTGGAAGGAGCCGGTAGGCTGCGCCAGGTGCGGCCAGAGCGGCTACCTCGGCCGGCTGGGGCTCTACGAGATCGCCGCCTCGGGCCCCGACCTGGAGCACGACATCCGCCACCGCGCGTCCGAGGAGGCACTGGTGCGCACGGCGCTGCGCGGCGGCTTCGCCAGCCTGGCCGACGACGGCTACGCCAAGGCGCGCGCGGGCCTCACCACCCTGGCCGAAGTCCGCCGCGTGGCCGGCGGAGCGGACGCGGCGGTCGCGGCGGTGGTGGGGTAGATGTCCGGGGAAGGAACATTGGCAGCCTCGTCCTTCTCCCCTTGCGGGAGAAGGTGGCGCGCAGCGCCGGATGAGGGGTCGACGGGCGCTGGTGGCTTAGCGCCCCGCAGGCAAATCCCTGAGTTTGGTGCGACCCCTCATCCGACCCGCTCCGCGGGCCACCTTCTCCCGCAAGGGGAGAAGGAGAAGGCATGACCAGCGTCGAGCAGGGGGAGGCGCGGCGGTTTCGCTATCGGGCGGTGACGCGGGAGGGCAAGGCGGTGCGCGACGTGGTGCGCGCGGCCGACGAGCCGGCGGCGCTGCGCGAGCTGATGGCCGGCGGGCTCACCGTCACCGACCTGGCCGAAGCGTCCGACATCGAGGTGCGCGGCGCTGACCGCGACCTGCGCCCGGCCGAGCGGGTGCTGGTGATGCGCCAGCTGGCGCTGATGCTGGAGGCCGGCGTCTCACTGCTGGAGGCGCTGGAGACGGTGACGGCCGGCGTCGTCGCCCGCCGCGGCCGCGCGCAGCTGACCCAGGTGATCGCGGCGCTGAAGCGGGGCGAGGCGCTGGGCGCGGCGCTGCGCGCCCATGCGCCGGGCTTTCCCCACTACGTCTACGCCATGGCCGAGGTCGGCGAGGCGGCCGGCCGGGCGCCCGAGGTGCTACGCGTCGCCGCCGAGCAGATGGCCTACGAGGACCGGCTGCGCCGCGACCTGATCAACGCGCTGACCTATCCGGCCCTCTTGGCCTGCGCCGGCGTGGTCGCGGTGGGCTTCATCTTCCTGGAGATCGTGCCGCGCTTCTCGGCGCTGATCGGCGACGGCGCGGCGCGGATGCCGCTGATGTCGCGGGTGGTGTTCGCCATCGGCCATTTCGTCGACAGCCACGTGGCGCTGGTGGGCGCGGGCATGGCGGCGCTGGCCTTCGCGGTCGCCTCGGCCGTCGGGCTGCCGGCGGTGCGGGCGCGGCTCTACGCGATCGGCCGGGGCGTGCCGGTGATGGGCGAGCTGATGAAGGCGCGCGAGATCGCCACCTGGGCCAGGCTCACCTCCTTCTCGCTGGCGAACGGCGTGCCGCTGCTGGACGCGGCGGAGCTGTCGCGGCGGGGCGTGCCGCCGGGCGGCTTCCACGACGGGCTGGCGGCCAGCGAGACCGAACTGCGCAGCGGCGTCGCCGTGCACGTGGCGCTGGGCCGCCACACCCAGCTGACGGCGATGGACCTCAGCCTGTTGCGCACCGGCCAGAAGTCCGGCGCGCTGGCGGCCATGTTCGGCTTCCTCGCCGACAGCTACGACGATCGGCTGAAGGACCAGATGAAGCGCTTCACCGCGCTGGCGGAGCCGGCGGCGATCGGCGCGGTCTCGGTGGTGGTGGGGGTGATCGCGTTGTCGCTCGTCATGGCGCTGGCCAGCATCTACGACCAGGTGCGGTGAGCCCCTGGCTCGCCAGCTTGTGGCCGCCGGGGTGGCTCGCCAGCGCGGCGATGGTGCTGGCGCTGGCCGCGGCGCTGGGGCTGGTCCCGCAGCGGCTGATCGCCGAGACGGCGGGGCGTCCGCGCGGCTGGCGCTCGGCGCTGCCGCTGGCCCTGATCGGCGCGGCCGCGGGACTGGCGGCGGTGGCGGCCTGCACGGCGATCGGGCGCGAGGCCGACGCGCTGCGGCTCGGCGTGGCGGCGACGTGCCTGGCCGAGCTGCTGGCGGTCGACGCGGCCTGGCTGGTGATTCCGGACCTCTATGTGGCGGTGCTGGCGGCGGCGGCGATCGTCTGGATCGGGCGGATCGGCTGGCTGGGCGCCGGGCTCGGCGCGGCGCTGGGCGCCGGGTTGCTGGCGCTGGTGCGCTGGCTGTTCCTGCGGCTGCGCGGCGTCGAGGGGCTGGGGCTCGGCGACGTGAAGCTGCTGGCGGCGCTGGGCGCGCTGGCGGGGCCGGAGCGGGTGCTGTGGATCGTGCTGGGCGGGGCGGCAGTCGGTGTGGTCTGGGCGCTGCTCCGTCCGGCCCGCGACGGCGAGGCCGGGTTGCTGGCGCCGTTCGGCGCCTGCGCGGCGATCCCGGCGTTCGCGGTGCTGGCCATCGGGCGCTGGCCGTGACGAAGCGCGGCTTCAGCCTGATCGAAGCGCTGATCGCGCTGATCATCGCCGCCATCTCGCTGGCCGCGGTGCTGGAGCTGCAGCGCCAGCTCGCCGACGGCCAGGCCCGCTACCAGCGGGCGCTGGAGCTGGCGCAGCTGCAACGCGACGCCATGGTGCTGACCGAGGACGTGAACCCCGAGCAGCGGCCGGACGGCCTGGCCCAGCTGGCGGGCGGGCGCTCGCTGCGCTGGCGGGCCGAGCCGCGCGGGCGCGAGGCGCTCAATACCGGCTCGGCCGCCTCCGGCCGCCGCTTCGAGCTGCGGCTCTACCGCATGACCGTCACCATCCTGGGCGCCGACGGCGGCGCGCTCGGCGAGGTGGCGTTCGACCGGGTGGGCTGGCGCCGGCTCGACAAGCCGCAGCCCTTCGTGCCGCCGCAGCCGCCCAGGCCGCCGCCGGCCGCCGCCCCGCCGCCGGGCGGCGCGCCTACGGCTGTCCTATGAGGCCGTTGCGGATCGCCGAGGGCGGCGGGAAGGCGGTCAGCGTGTAGGACCAGCCGTAGCCGACCCGGAAGGCGGCGTTCATCTCGTCGCCGTAGCGCCGGGCCCAGCGGCCCATGTCGCCCTCGCGCAGCACGTAGGGGGTCACCAGCACCACCAGCTCGGTCTTGGCGCCCGAGACGATGTCCGTGCGGGCGGCCGAGCCGAGGATCGGGATGTCCTTCAGGAGCGGGATGCCGGAGTTGCCCTTGGTGTACTCGTTGTCCATCAGCCCGCCGAGCACCGCCGTCGCCCCGTCGGACAGCGAGAGTTGGGTGGTGATGTTGCGGTCGAGGATCAGCGGACTGGAGACCGCGGCGTTGGGGTTGTTCTGCTCGCTGGAGACTTCCTGGGTGATGAACAGGTCGACCTTGTCGTCGCCGTAGACCACCGGCTTGATGTGCAGGATGGTGCCGGTCTG
>DASXEN010000086.1:0-36218 GCA_036490095.1 Caulobacteraceae bacterium | reverse complement strand
ATCTGCTCCGATGCTTCCTTCTCCCCTTGCGGGAGAAGGTGTCAGCGAAGCTGACGGATGAGGGGTCGACGGGCGATTGCCGAGTAGCGTCAATGGCTTATCCCAACGTTGGGTGCGACCCCTCATCCGTCGCCTGCGGCGACACCTACTCCCGCAAGGGGAGAAGGAAGCCGAGCGCAACCCCATGTTTTTGAATTGGTTTCTAGATGTGTGCATCCCTAAGCCGCTCGCGGGGAGAGGTCGAGTGGACGCGTGAGCGTCCGACCGGGTGAGGGGCCTCGGCGCGCCAGCGGCGAGCGCGCAACGCGAATTTCGGCTCCGCCGGCGCCTCGGCTTCGCCGACGCGCGCCCCTCACCCGTCCGACCGCTTCGCGCTCGGCCGACCCTCCCCAACTCTGCGGCTGGGCAGAGGGATACGCTCGGGCGAGCTCGCGCTGCACTGGCCGTCGGCAAGAAGCGTCCCGTCCTCAGCGGACGCCGCCCTGGTCGGGCCGCGGGGGATCGGCGTCGCGGCTGGCGGGGTCGTCGGTGGCGGCCAGGGGCGTCGCGTCGGGGGTCGGCTCGGCGGAGGCGCCGGCGCTGTCGTCGCCCTCGCTGGCGCCGTCCCCACTGGCGCTGTCCGCCGCCAGCTCGCCGGGGCTGGGGCCTTCCTTGTCGCCGCGGCTGAAGGTGTCGGTGCGGTAGCCGTCCTCTTCGCCGGCGCGGAAGCTGCGCGGCTCGCCGCCCTTGGTCTGGTCCTTGCGCTTCGGATCGTCGGGCATCTCGGGCTCCTCTTGGCTATTGGGAGGTGAACGGCGGGCGCGCGGCGCTGTTCCGCCCCGCAGTCGCGCGGCGTATAGGTCGAGGCAAAACACGACGAGGAGGAAGCGATGACGGTGATGGAAGCCGAGGCCCAGGCGCCCGCCAACGTGAAGCACGGCGACCTGACGGTCTCCGACGGGGTGCGCATCCACTGGATGGAGGCCGGCGAGGGGACGCCCGTGGTGCTGCTGCACGGCTACACCAGCTGCTGCGACGCGGCCTGGTTCGCCAACGGCGTCGCCAAGGAGCTGGCGCGCGATCACCGGGTGATCGGCATCGACGCGCGCGGCCACGGCCGCAGCGAGAAGCCGCACGATCCGGCCAAGTACCCCGGCGACCAGATGCCGGCCGACGTGATCGAGGTGCTGGACCACCTCGGCGTGGGGCAGGCGCACTTCCACGGCTATTCGATGGGCGGCGGCATCGTCGCCCACCTGATGGCCCGCCATCCGGAGCGCTTCATCTCGGCCAGCTTCGGCGGCTCCGGGGTGCGCGAGACCGACGAGGCGCTGGCCAAAGAGGCCGCGGTGCTCGACCCGCAGGGCCACGATCCCGAGCAGGCGGCCGGCCAGGCAGCGCTGCAGGCCCGCGCCGACCGCGACAACGCCGCGCTGAAGGCGGTGCAGGACGGCCGCGTCGCCCGGCCCTCGACCGCGCCGCCGCTGGACCTGACGGCGATCGGCTTCCCGATCCAGGCGATCAACGGCGAGTTCGACACGCCGGTCTCCAAGACCCAGCGGCTGAAGCGCGAGGCCAAGGACTTCTCCGAGGTGATCCTGCCCGGGCGCAGCCACAACACCGTGACCACCTGGCCGTTCACGCCGCGGCTCTACGTCGACTCGATCGCCGCGTTCGTCCGCGCCCACGATCCGCGCTGAGCCGGCCCAGGTGGCGGCGCAGGACCCGCCCAAGCCCGGCGCGCGGATCGAGGGCCGCGACCTCTCCGAGGTCGACTGGACCGAGGCCGACTGCACGGAGGTGGTGCTGGCCGGCTGCACGCTGGAGGGCGCGAGCTTCGCCTCGACGGTGCTGGAGGGCGCGCGCTTCGAGCGCTGCCGGCTGATGCGCTGCCGCTTCTCGCACGCCGACTTGCGCGAGGCGGCGTTCGAGGACTGCCAGATGTTCGACGCGGCGGCGAAGGCGGGGGCGGTGTTCGCCTTCAGCCGGCTGGAGGCGGCGAAGCTCGCCCGCTGCGACCTGACCCACGCGAAGTTCGAGGGCTGCGATCTCTACGACGTGCGCCTGGAGGCCTGCAACCTGACCGGCGCGGGCTTCGCGCGCACCAGCTTCGCCAAGGCGTTCGGCCGCAAGGTCGAGCGGATCGCCGCCGAGCTGGTCGACTGCAACCTGGAGCTTGCCGACCTCGCCGGCGCGCGGCTGGCCGGCTGCCGCCTCGCCCGCAGCCGCTTCCGCGAAGCCGACCTCTCGGGCGCCGACCTGGAGGGGGCGGACCTGACCGGCGCCGACCTCTTCCAGGCCATCGTCGACGAGGCGAGGCTGGCCGGCGCGGACCTGACCGGCGCCGAGGTCAGCGGCCTCGACCTGCGGCGCCTGGCCAGCTACCGGGCCCTGCGCATCGGCGCCGACCAGCAGTTCCGCCTGCTCGACGCCATGGGCATCGACGTGCGGCCGGAATGAGCGCGTCAGGGTATGCTTGACAGACCGGTTGTCAGGCGATACCTGACAGTCAGGAATAACCTGACAAGGGCGTGGCCGCTGTGACCGAGACCGAGAAGACCCTGGAGTACAAGCGTACCGCCGGCCTCGCCGTCGAGGACCCGCTGCACTGCACCTTCTGCCTGAAATGGGCAGGAGAGGTGAAGAAGCTGATCGCCGGGCCGGGCCGCATCTTCATCTGCGACGAGTGCGTCGGCCTTTGCGATGCGATCATCGCTGGCCGCACGCCGACGGTCGACGGCGAGCGGTTCAAGATGGAGAACATTGCTTCCGAGACGCTGCTGGCGCGGCTGAAGCCGATCGAGATGACCCTGCAGGGCATGGGCAACCAGCTGCAGAAGGTGGTCGAAGAGCTGCGCGGCCGCGAGGTCAGCTGGGCGCGCATCGGCGAGGCGCTCGGCGTGTCGCGCCAGTCGGCCTGGGAGCGGTTCTCCTAGCGGCGCGGTCCCGTTATCCGGCATCGACCGACGATGCGGCTCTCACCCGCGACAGTTCGACCGGGGCCGTAGTCTCCTGTCACGCCCCGGCCCGCGTTCGGGTGTATGGTCCGCCGGCGGAGGAGGAAGCCGCGGACGATGGGCGCCATGACGCCGGATCGCAGACGCGTCGCCGCAGCCTTGCTGGCCGCTGGCCTCGCCGCGCCCGCGCTGGCGCGCGGCCAGGAGGTGGTGGTCGGCGGCGCGGCCACGCGGCTCGGCCCGCAGGGCAAGCCGGACTACGCCCCGCCCACCGACCTGAAGACGGTGATCGACGTCTACCGGCGCATGACCGGGCCGGTGAAGGTGCAGGGAAGCGGGCCCTACCAGTTCGTGGTCGACACCGGGGCCAACCAGTCGGTGATCTCGGTGGAGCTGGCCGCGCAGCTCGGCCTGCCGGCGGGCGACGCGCTGCCGCTGAACGGGGTCGCCGGGGTGCAGGTGACGCCGACGGTGACCGCCGACCTGCAGATCGGGACCAAGCCGATCCGCTCCGTCACCCTCTATACCCTGCCCGAGGCGGCCATCGGCGGCCTGGGCATGCTCGGCCTCGACGTGCTGGACGGCGCGCGGCTGACGCTCGACTTCCGCCGCCAGACGGTGATCATCGACGAAGGCCCGCGGCTGCCAGGCGACGGCGACGCCTACCAGATGCGCGCCCGCCGCCGCGACGGCCAGCTGACCCTGGTCGACGCCAACCTGGCCGGCATCAAGGTCACCGCCTTCCTCGATTCCGGCGCCCAGGACACCATCGGCAACATGGCGCTGCGCGAGCTGGCCATCACCCGCTACCCGACCACGCTGATGCGCACCGTGCCGATCGTCAGCGTCACCGGCCAGACCATCGACGCGGAGTTCGCCGACCTGCCGTCGCTGCGGCTCGGCGGCATCACCCTGCCCGACTGGCCGGTCGCCTTCGCCGACCTGCACGTGTTCCGCATGTGGGATCTGATCCGCGCCCCGGCGATCCTGATCGGCGTCGACGTGCTGAGCCGCTTCGAGACCGTCTGCCTCGACTTCCGCCACGACGAGGTGGGCTTCCGGCTGCCGACGCGGGCCTGACGCCGCCCGCGGATACTCGGCCGGGCGCACACGCACCGGACGAAAAAGCAGCAAGCTACACCGACGTGTGTGTGGCGCGCCGATAGCCGCGCGGGCATCGTGCCATGGGCGCGGCACCCGCGCAGCAAGGGAGCTTTCCGATGGGCCGCACGGTGGCGGATTTGCTGGTGGCGGCGCTCGAGCAGGCCGGCGTCAGGCAGATTTTCGGGCTGATCGGCGACTCGCTGAACCCGCTGGGCGACGCGGTGCGGCGCAGCCAGATCGAGTGGGTCGGCGTGCGCCACGAGGAAGGCGCGGCGCTGGCCGCCGCCGGCCAGGCCAAGCTCACCGGCCAGCTCGGCGTCTGCTGCGGCACCACCGGGCCGGGCAGCACCCACCTCGTCGCCGGCCTCTACGAGGCCAGCCGCGAGCACGCCCCGGTGCTGGCGATCTCCGGCGACATGCTGCGCGAGAACATGGGCACGGACTATTTCCAGACCACCAAGCCGGACCTGCTGTTCCGCGACGTCTCGCTCTACACCGAGGTGCTGGTCGATCCGGCCCAGGCGCCCAGGCTGATCCACCAGGCGATCGGGTCGGCCTACGCCGGTCGCGGCGTCGCCCACCTGACCATACCGCTGGACGTGATGGCCGCCGGGGTGGGCGGCGAGCCGCTCAGCCCGGCGACGCTGCGCCCGCGCGCCGAGTTCGCGCCGCCGGAGGCGGACCTGGTGGAGATCGCCCGGCGCATCGACGCGGCCGGCACCGTGGCGATCCTGTTCGGCGGCGGCTGCCGCGGGGCGGCCGACGAGCTGCGCGCCCTCGCGGACCACCTCAAGGCGCCGCTGATCCACTCGGTCAAAGGCAAGGAGGTGCTGCCCTACGACGAGCCGCACAGCCTCGGCGGCCTCGGCATGATCGGCACCCGCGTCTCCTACCTGGCCGCCCGGCGCTGCGACCTGCTGCTGATGGTCGGCACCGACTATCCGTTCACGGAGTTCCTGCGCGACGACGGCAAGGTGGCGCAGATCGACGAGCGGGCCGAGGCGCTGGGCCGGCGCACGCCGACCGCCTGCGCCGCGCAGGGCTCCGCCCGCCCCGCGCTCGGCCGGCTGCTGCAGCTGACCAAGGCCAAGAGCGACTCCGGCTTCCTCGACTGGGCGATCCACGAAAAGGCCGGCTGGGACAGGATGCTCGACCGCCAGGCCGACCCGGCGCGCAGCCCGGACAAGATCCACCCGCAGGCGGTGGCGCGGATGGTCGGCGACCTCGCCGATCCGGACGCGGTGTTCGTCTTCGACACCGGCCTCAACACCCTCTGGTCGGGCAACTGGATCCGCCAGCGCGGCGCGCAGCGGATCATCGGCTCGTTCAACAACGCCGCGGTGGGCACGGCGCTCGGCCAGGCCAACGGGGTGCAGGCGCTCGACCGCGCGCGCCAGGTGATCGCCATGACCGGCGACGGCGGCTTCAACATGCTGATGGGCGAGTTCATGACCGCCGTCCAGCATCAGTTGCCGGTCAAGGTGGTGGTCTACGACAACTCCGCCCTCGGCCTGATCACCCTGGAGGCGGAGCAGTTCGGGCTGCCGGCCTTCCGCCAGGCGATCGAGTTTCCCAACCCCGACTTCGCGGCGCTGGCGCGCGCCTGCGGCGGCCAGGGCTTCACCGCCAGGAAGCCGGGGGAGTTGAAGGGCGCGATCGAGCAGGCGCTGGCGGCCGAGGGCCCGGCCATTGTCGACTGCGTGGTCCCGGCGGACGAGCTGCCGAACCTGCCGCACGTCGAGTTCGAGGTGCTGGAGAAGGTCGCCATCGCCAAGGTGAAGGAGGCGCTGCTCTGCGTCACCGGCGGCTGAGCCTTCTGCCAAGGTCGCGGCGCCTGCGGCCCCTGCGTTGACGCCACGGCGACGTTTCAATAGGTTCCGCGGCCCTTCGCAGAGCGCCCAGCCATGTCCCAGATCCTCGTCGAGGAGCTGTCGAAGACCTATCGCATCGCCGAGCGCGACCCGGGGATGCTCGGGGCGGTGCGCGGGCTGGTGCGCCGGCGCTGGCGCACGGTCGAAGCGCTGAGCGGCGTCAGCTTCGCGCTGGAGCGGGGCGAGCTGGTGGGGCTGATCGGGCCGAACGGGGCCGGCAAGTCGACCACCATCAAGATCCTCTCCGGCATCCTGGAGCCGAGCGCCGGCCGCTGCGAGGTCGACGGGCTGGTCCCCTGGCGCCAGCGCATCCGCCACGTGGCGCGCATCGGTGTGGTGTTCGGCCAGCGCACCCAGCTGTGGTGGGACCTGCCGGTGATCGAGGGCTTCGACCTGCTGCGCGACATCTACCGGGTGCCGCAGGACCAGTATGCGGCGACGCGCGACGAGCTGGTGGCGCTGCTGCGCCTGGATCGGCTGCTGCGCCAGCCGGTGCGGCAGCTGTCGCTGGGCCAGCGGATGCGCTGCGAGATCGCCGCGGCGCTGCTGCATTCGCCGCCGCTGATCTTCCTCGACGAGCCGACCATCGGACTGGACGCGCCGTCGAAGCTGGCGGTGCGCGAGTTCGTCGGCCGGCTGAACCGCGAGCGCGGCGTCACCGTGATCCTCACCACCCACGACATGCACGATATCGAAGCGCTGGCCGAGCGGGTGATCGTGATCGGCGGCGGGCGCATCCTGGCCGACGGCCCGTTCGCGTCGCTGCGCGCCGGGGTGCTGGCCGAGCGGCGGCTGTTCGTGGACTTCGCCGGCGAGGCGCCGGCGCTGGACGAGCCGGACGTGCGCGTCGTCGCCCGCGACGGGCGCCAGCTGGAGCTGGCCTTCGATCCGCGCCGCATCGCCGCCCCGGAGCTGATCGCCCGCATCGTCGCCGGCCACGCGATCGACGACATCCACGTCGCCGAGCCGCTGATCGAGGAGGTAATCGCGCGCTTCTACGAACAGCACGGGGCGGGCGAGGCATGAGCGAGGCGATGCGCGGTCCTCGGACTCGGTCCGGGGATGGGGGCGTTGCGGTGCGCGCCGCCCTGCGGCCGTACCTGGCGGTGATCGCCGGCCGCTTCCAGCTGACGCTGCAGTATCGCACGGCGGCGTTCGCCGGCTTCATCACCCAACTCTGGTTCGGGGTGATCAAGGTGCTGATCTTCGCCGCCTTCTACGCCGGCGGCGCGGCCCGGGCGCCGATGACGCTCGGAAACGCCATCGACTACGTCTGGCTCGGCCAGGCCCTGCTCGCCTTCCTGCCCTGGAACGCCGACCCCGACGTCGCCGAGATGGTGCGCACCGGCGCGGTCGCCTACGAACGGCTGCGGCCCGTCGACACCTATGCCTGGTGGTACGCCCGCGCGCTCGCCTGGTCGGTGGGGCGGGTGGCGCCGCGGGCGGCGCTGATGGTGGCCTTCGCGGCGGTGGCCCTGCCGCTGGTCGGGCTCGGCAAGTGGGGACTGGGGCCGCCGGCTTCCCCGGTGGCCGCCGGCCTCTTCGCCCTCTCGTTCGTCGGCCTGGTGCTGCTCTCGGCCGCCATCACCCTGGTCATCAACATCGTCATGACGTCCACGCTCGACGAGCGCGGCCCCAACCTTCTCGCCGCCCCGTTCGTCAACCTGCTCTCCGGCCTGATCGTGCCGCTGGCCTTCTTCCCGGACTGGCTGCGTCCCTGGCTGCGCGCCCAGCCCATCGCCGGCCTCGCCGACATCCCGTTCTCGATCTACTTCGGCGCCTTGTCGGGCCTCAGCGCGGCGGGCGCCATCGGCCTCCAGTTCTGCTGGGTCGCGGTCCTCGTCGTCGTCGGCCGCTGGCGGCTGGAGGCGGCGATGGCGCGGCTGCAGATCCAGGGCGGCTGAGCGATGACGAATGCGCTGGCCCTTTACGGACGCTACGTCGCCGCCTCGGTGCGCGCGCAGATGGCCTATCCGGCCTCGCTGGCGATGACGACCGCCGGCAGCCTGCTCGGCACGGTCATCGAGTTCATCGGCATCTGGGCGCTGTTCCAGCGCTTCGGCCAGATCGGTGGCTGGCGCGTCGGCGAGGTGGCGCTGTTCTACGGGCTGATCAGCGTCACCTTCTCGATCGCCGACATGACCACGCGCGGCTTCGACGTGTTCGGCTCGGTGTTCGTCAGGACCGGCGCCTTCGACCGGCTGCTGCTGCGCCCGCGCAGCCCAGCGCTGCAGCTGATGGGCTACGAGCTGCGTCTCAGCCGGCTCGGCCGCCTGGCCCAAGGCGCCGCGGTGTTCGCCATCGGTCTCGCCATCACCCACGAGCACTGGAGCGTCGGCGCCGTCGCCATCCTCGCCTTCGCCATGGCCGGCGGCGCCGCGCTCTTCGCCGGGCTGCTGATCCTGCAGGCGACGCTCGCCTTCTGGACCGTCGAGAGCCTGGAGGCGGTCAATATCCTGACCTACGGCGGCCAGACGGCCGCGCAGTACCCGCTGAACGTCTACGCCGGCTGGTTCCGCAACGTGCTCATCTGGATCGTGCCGATCGGCTGCATCAGCTACCTGCCGATGCTTGCGGCGATGGGCCGGGCCGACCCGCTTGGCACGCCCTCGTGGCTCCTGCCGCTGGCGCCGGCCGCCGGCTTCGCCTTCCTGGGCGTGGCGCTCTTCACCTGGCGTTTTGGAATACGCCACTATGCATCGTCCGGCGCCTAAGCGTGGCTTGACCGGCCGCGCCGGGCCACGGGAAGCTGCGGGGGCGCGGCGGAGTGCGTCGGATGGGCGAGCGTAGGGGTCTTCAGGCCCGGCTCGAGCGCGATTGGCGCTTCCTCGGCGGCCTCGTGCGCACGCTGCTGCGCGTGCGCGCCGTCTCGGCCCACTCGCCAGACCTGATGACCGACGACCTGGAGGCCGCGGTAGACCGCTGGCGCGAGCGCCCGGCGCTGAGCTTCGACGGCAAGACGCTGAGCTTCGGCGACCTGGACAACCTCGCCAACCGCTACGCCCACTGGGCCGAGCAGTCGGGCCTGCGGCGCGGCGACGTGGTGGCGCTGCTGATGCCCAACCGGCTGGAGTACCTGCCGATCTGGTTCGGGCTCTCCAAGGTCGGCATCGTCACGGCGCTGATCAACAACCAGCTGACCGGCGAGGCGCTGGCGCACTGCGTCAACGTCGCCGGCGCGGCCCACTGCCTGGTGGACGAGGAGACCGGCCCGGCGCTGGAGGCGGCCCGCGCCCAGGTGGACCACGCCATGCAGGTCTGGAACCTGGGTCCGGCCCAGGGCGACCAGCGCGACCTGGCGCAGGCGCTGAAGAGCTGCGGCCCGCTGCGCCCCGACCGCGCCCGCCGCGAGGGCCTCGCCGGCGCCGACACCGCCCTCTACATCTTCACCAGCGGCACCACCGGCCTGCCGAAGGCGGCCCGCATCACCCACATGCGCGCGCGGCTCTACATGCGCGGCTTCGCCGGCGCGACCGGCGCGAACGAGGGCGACCGCATCTACGTCGCGCTGCCGCTCTACCACGCCACCGGCGGGCTCTGCGCCGTCGGCGCGGCGCTGCTGAACGGCGGCTCGGTGGTGATCCGCAAGCACTTCTCGGCCAGCCGCTTCTGGAGCGACGTGGCGGCCGAGGGCTGCACCATGTTCGTCTACATCGGCGAGCTGTGCCGCTACCTGGCGACGCAGGCGCCGGTTCCTGAAGAGACCCAGCACAGGCTGCGGCTCGCCTTCGGCAACGGCCTGCGCCCCGAGGTGTGGGAGAAGCTGGTCGGCCGCTTCGCGGTGCCGCGGGTGCTGGAGTTCTACGGCTCGACCGAAGGCAACGTCTCGATGTTCAACTTCGACGGCAAGCTGGGCGCGATCGGCCGCGCGCCGCGCTGGCTGAGCTTCGCCTTCAACATCCGGCTCGCCCGCTTCGACGTCGAGGCCGAGGCGCCGGTGCGCGGCGCCGACGGGCGCTGCATCGAGGCGGCGGTCGGCGAGGCCGGCGAGTGCCTGGGCGAGATCAAGGCCGACGCCCGCACCGCCTACGTCGGCTACGCCGACAAGTCCGCCAGCGAGAAGAAGGTGCTGCGCGGCGCCTTCCGCCCCGGCGACGCCTGGTTCCGCACCGGCGACCTGCTGCGCAAGGACCGCGAGGGCTATTTCTACTTCGTCGACCGCATCGGCGACACCTTCCGCTGGAAGGGCGAGAACGTCTCCACCGGCGAGGTGGCCGGCCAGCTCGGCGAGGCGCCGGGCGTGAAGGAGGTCAACGTCTACGGGGTGAAGGTCGGCGACCTCGACGGGCGCGCCGGCATGGCCGGGCTGGTGGTGGACGCCGGCTTCGATCCGAAGGCGTTCGCCGCCTTCGCCGCCCAGCGGCTGCCGGCCTACGCCCAGCCGGTGTTCCTGCGCCTGCTGCCCGAGATCGCCGTCACCGGCACCTTCAAGCCCCGCAAGCTCGACCTGGTGGCGGCGGGGTTCGACCCGTCGGCGGTCAAGGATCCGCTCTACGTCCGCGGCCCCAAGGGCTACCAGAAACTGACCCGCCCGCTCTACGCCAGAATCATGAGCGGGGAGGTGCGGCTGTAGCGGCCCCCGCGGCCTCGCCTGCGCCGCGCGCGCCGTGCTATCGGTCCCCGCATCTGCCAGCCGGATCGGAGCGCCCGCACGTGACCAGCATAACGTTCGAGCAGTTCAGCCCGCGCCTCAACGAGACCTTCGAGGTCGCGGTCGGCGAGGCGCGCGAGCCCCTGACGCTCACCGAAGCCGCGCTGATCCAGCAGTACGACCATCCGGGCAAGGCGCGGGATTCCTTCTCGCTGGTGTTCCGCAGCGCCAGCCAGACGGTGCTGCCGCAGGCCACCTACGCGCTGGAGAATGCGGACATGGGCCAGGTGTCGGTGTTCCTGGTGCCGGTGGGGCGC
The DNA here is from genome assembly GCA_036490095.1 of Caulobacteraceae bacterium. Lineage (GTDB taxonomy): Bacteria > Pseudomonadota > Alphaproteobacteria > Caulobacterales > Caulobacteraceae > Acaudatibacter. The sequence goes on along the minus strand of DASXEN010000086.1, from coordinate 25,399 downwards.
GACAAGGACGGCGTCAGCTACCAGGCGATCTTCAACTGACGCTGCGGCCGGCGGTTTAGGGGCCACGGAAAACACGGAGGGCACGGACGCAGTCCAGGCCCGCATTTCCCCAACATGTCATCCCGGAGACCCGCGAAGCGGAGTCGTCCGGGATCTCCTCGGCGCCGCGGTGGAAGTAGGTTCCGGATGAGTCCCGCCTGACGGCGGGCTCTCCGGGATGACATGGGAGGGTGGATGGCGGGCAGGCCGCCCGTCTCCGTGTTTTCCGTGGGTCAAAAACCGCCCCCGCGCTGGATTCCCGCCCGCCTCGCCGCCCATACTGGCCGCGGCCTCGCCAATGAGGCCGCCTGGAGCCAGCCTGATGAAGCGCCGTGAGTTGCTGGGGGCCGGGCTGGCGATGGCCGGCGCCGCCGCCTTTCCCGTCCCGACCGCCGGTGCGGCGGGCGTCAGCCGGGCGCGGCCTGGCGGGCCCGGGTGGCCGGACGCGGACACCTGGGCGAAGCTCGGCGAAGCGGTGGGCGGGCGGCTGGGGCCGGTGACCGCGCCGGACCTCTCGGGACCCGACGCGCACAAGCTGCTGGCCAATCCCTTCTACATCGCCGACCAGCCGGCCCTCGCCGAGAGCTCCGGCTGGCTGGACGCCTGGCGCGCCGCGCCCAGCGCCTACGCGGTGACCGCCAAGAGCGCGACCGACGTCGCCGCCGCGGTGCGCTTCGCCGGGGTCCATAACCTGCGCCTGGTGATCAAGGGCCGCGGCCACAGCTACCTCGGCGGCTCCAGCGCGCCGGATTCGCTGCTGCTCTGGACCCGCCACATGGACGACGTCGCCGTCCATGACGCCTTCACGCCGCAGGGGTCGGGCGCCGCGCCGGTCCCGGCCGTCTCCTGCGGGGCCGGGGCGATGTGGCTGCGCGCCTACCAGGCCGTCAGCGTCGGCGCCGGGCGCTACGTGCAGGGCGGCGGCTGCACCACCGTCGGCGTCGCGGGGCTGGTGCAGGGGGGCGGCTTCGGCAGCTTTTCCAAGGCGTTCGGCCTCGCCGGCGCGCACCTGCTGGAAGCCGAGATCGTCACCGCCGACGGGGCGCTGCGCACCGTCAACCACGTCCGCGAGCCGGAGCTGTTCTGGGCGCTGAAGGGCGGCGGCGGCGGCACGTTCGGGGCCGTCACCCGGCTGACGCTGGCCACCCATCCGCTGCCGCAGACGTTCGGGGCGCTGAACCTGACCCTGCACGCCAGGTCGGACGAGGCCTATCGCCGGCTGGTCGCCCGCTTCCTCGACCTTTACGCGGCCAGCCTGTTCGGCCCGCATTTCGGCGAGCAGGTCCGCTTCAGCCCCGACAACCGGCTGCAGCTCAGCATGGTGTTCCAGGGGATCACCGCCGATGCCGCACGCGCCGCCATCCAGCCGCTGATCGCCTTCGCCGACGCCGGCGGCGCCGACTACGAGGGCCAGAAGAGCCTGTTCGTCGCCGCCCTGCCCGCCCGCCGCTTCTGGGACGCGAGCCTCGTCACCCAGATCGGCGCGGCGGTGAAAGACCAGCGGCCGGCGGCCTCGCCGAACGATTTCTGGTGGACGGGCGACGGCAGCCAGGTCGGGGTCTTCTGGCACGGCTACGCCTCCGCCTGGCTGCCGCGCTCGCTGCTGCAGCCGCAGGGCCAGGGCCGGCTGGCGGACGCGCTGTTCGCCGCCAGCCGCCACCAGGGCGTCTCGCTGCACTTCAACAAGGGCCTGGCCGGCGCGCTGCCCGAGGCGCTGGCGGCCTCGCGCGACACGCCGATGAACCCCGACGTGCTGGACGCCTTCGCCCTCGCCATCACCGGCGACGCCGGCCCCACCCTCTTCACCGGCGCGGCGCCAGACCTGGCGGCGGCCCGGGCGGGCCGCGAGCGCGTGCGGGCGGCGATACAGGCCCTGCGCGCCGCCGCCCCGGACACCGGCGCCTACGTCAACGAGTGCGATTACTTCCAGCCGGACTGGCAGCGCGCCTTCTGGGGCCCCCACTACGCCCGCCTGCTGGCCGTCAAGCGCCGCTACGACCCGGCGGGCCTCTTCACCGTCCACCACGGCGTCGGCAGCGAGGGCTGGAGCGCGGACGGCTTCGTGAGGGGGTGAGGGCCGTTTCGAACCACGAAAAGCACGAAAAGCACGAACGGTTTGCGCGCCCGCCACCCTGCAATGTCATCCCGGAGACCCTCCCGGACTTGATCCGGGGGGAGTGATCCGGGATCTCCTCAGCGCCTTTGTTGGAAGTAGATCCCGGATGAGTCCCGCCTGACGGCGGGCTCTCCGGGATGACATGGGAGGGGGATGGCGCGCGCCGATCTCGTTCGTGCTTTTCGTGCTTTTCGTGGTTCAAAACAGCCTGTATCGCCGCTACTTCCCCCTCGCCTTCCAGGCCGCGCCCTCCTCGCCGACGATGTCGACCAGGTTGCCCATGAAGAGGTTGGCGTCGATCAGGTGCAGGCCCCAGTCCTTCAGCACGTAGCCGCCGACCACGATGTCGCCGGGGATGTCGCTGGTGCGGGGGCTGGCGGGGTCGGCGTTCAGGTGGATGGCGAGGTAGTGGAACGGGCCGGTGCGCACGCATCTAGCGGTGATCAGGCCGGGCACGCTGACGAACGGGGTATCGATGGTCTTGCCCTTCAGCCACGGGAACGGCTGCGCCTGCTGGGCGGCGATCAGGGCGCCGAAGTAGGCCTTGGCGGGGCCGGCGCCGCCGTCGAGGTTGGCCGGGTTGACGCAGGCCGCCTCCAGGCCGGCGCCGCCCGAGCGCGGGCGGCCGAAGCGCGAGTTTTCCGGCGGCGGGCTGGTCTCGCGGAACGACGAATAGTCGATGACGCAGCCCAGCTGGGTCGCCGACGTGCAGAGCGGGATCGACTTGAAGTCGCCGCCGACCAGCTTGCCCTGCGGCACGGCCAGCGGCGCGCCCATCAGGATGGCGGAGACCAGGCTCGCCTGCTGCGGCTTGCCGTCGATCTCGGCCCCGATCAGCCCGATCAGCACGCCGGAGCCCTGCGAGTGGCCGACCAGCACGACGCCGCGGCCATGGTTCTCGTGCGCCATGTAGTAGGCCCAGGCGTCCTTGACGTCGTTGAACCCGACCGGCTGGCGCGGCGGGGCCGCAGCGCCCGGCTTGGGCGGATGCGTCATCGCCGCGGTCAGCGCCGTCAGGGTGAACTGGCGGTACATCGGCGCGTAGAGCCGGCACTTGGCGGCAAGCCGCGCCGCCTGCTGGATGACCACGTTGGTCTCCTCAGGCTCGATCTTCATGGTCGCGAACATGCCCGGATCGCGCGACACGGTGGGGTAGACGTAGAAGCAGTCGATCGGCGCGTCGGGGTCGGCGTGGAACGGCTCGACGCTGGTCGAGCCGTCGGCGCGGACCACGGTGGTGGTGAGGTCGCTGGCGCAGGCGTCGTGGCGGCCGGGCCAGCAGAGCCAGTTGGCCGGGTTGGCGTAGTCGTTCGGCGGATAGGTCTCGGGCGCGGCCGCCAGCGCAGGCTGGACCGGCGCGGGTTGGGCCTGGGGTGGCTGGGCCTGGGCGGCGCCGGCCAGCATCGTCATGCCGCACAGCGCGGCCAAACAGCTCTTGAGCATCTCGTCCCCGTCAAATCGCTTTGGATTTCAACGGAAACGAGCATAGCCGCAGGAGCCGGCGCCGCCTAGCGGCCGGCGACAGCAGTTGGCGGAGGCTATTGCCCGCTGGGCGGGCCGCGCATCAGCTGCACGTCGGTGCCGCTGGAGCGGTGCGAGACGAACAGGCTGTTGCTCCAGCGGTTGAACGGGGCCAGCACCTCGCCGTTCGCGCCGGTCAGCGCCATGCCGTCGGCGGTGGGCTGCCAGCCGGTGACCCCGGCGGGCAGGGCGCTGGCGCAGTCCGCGCCCGCCGTCGCGCCGTGGGCGGCGGTGAGGGTGATCTTGCAGATCGCGTGGCCGTCGTTCTCCACCGTCCAGCCGCCGGCCGCCTCGGCGGGCGACAGCGGCACGCCGGCCTCGTGGTCGGCCGCCATGGCGACGCTCGCCGCCAGGGCCGCCGCGGCGAGCGGCAGGATGAGCTTGAAGGTCATGGCAGGTCTCCAGCCAGTCCAGATGCGCTTGGGAACGCGTCAGCCGGAGGGCGGGTTGCGTCACCGCCGCCGCTCGCGCCCGGCCCGCTTTTCCGATATGGCGCCGCCATGATCTGGCTTTGGATCGCGGCCGCCCTGGTGTCGGCGGGTTTGGCGGCGCTGATGGTCCAGCGCGCCGCCCGCGCGGCCCAGCACGCGGCTGCGGGCGACGGGGCCGGAAACCCGGCGCTGGCGGTCTATCGCCGGCAGATGGCCGAGTTGGACGAGTTGGCCGACCGGGGCCTCTTGGCCGAGGGCGAGCGGCGCGGGGTGCGGGCTGAGACCGGGCGCCGGTTGCTGGCCGCCGCCGGCCGCGCCGAGCCGCCGCTGAAAGCCTCGCGGCCGCTGGCGGTGCTCGCCGTCGCCGCCGCCGTCCCGCTGCTGGCCTTGGGCGCCTACCTCGCCATCGGCGCGCCCGGCTTCCCCGACCAGCCGTTCGCGCAGCGCCTGGCCGACTGGCGCAACAGCGATCCGCAGTCGCTGTCGCCGCCGCAGATGGCCGCGATCCTGCGCGAGGTGGCGGCCGAGCGGCCCGGCGATCCGGAGCCGCTGCACAACCTGGCTCTGGCCGAGCTGGCCTCCGGGCAGCCGCTGGAGGCGATCCAGGCGCTGCACAAGGCGCTGAGGGCCGCCCCGCGCCGCGCCGACCTCTGGGGGCTGCTGGGACAGGCGAGCGTGCTGCAGAACGGCGGCGACATGGGCGCCGACGCGGCCCAGGCGTTCCGCCAGCAGCTGGCGCTCGACCCCGTCGCCCCGGTCGCCCGCTACTACCTGGCGCGGGCCAAGGTGGCTTCTGGCGACGTCGCCGGGGGCCTGGCCGACTGGCGGGCGCTCTCGGCGACGCTCTCGGTGGAGGACCCGCGCCGGCGGATGCTCGACAACGAGATCGCGGCGGTCTCGCGCACCGGCAAGCTGGACGTCCAGCAAGGCGCCGGGCCCGCGGCCGGCCCGGGCGGCGGCGTGGGCGTCGGGCCGGCGCAGATTCAGGGCATGGTCGACGGCCTCGCGGCGCGGCTGAAGGCCAACCCCGACGATCCGGCCGGCTGGGTGCGGCTGGTGCGCGCCTACACGGTGCTCGGCGAGACCGGCCCGCGCGACGCGGCGCTGGCCGAGGCGCGCTCGCGCTACGCCGGGCGCGCCGACGTGCTGGCCGCGCTGGCCGCGGCCACGCAGCCGCCGCAGCCGTCGTCCCCCGCAGCGGCGCCGAGGTGACGGCGATGGCCTGGCTGCCGAAATCCCGCACCGCGCGGCGCCGCCTGATGGTGTTCGCCGTCGCCGCGCCGGTGCTGGCGCTGGCGGTCGGCACGGCGCTCTACGCCATGCGCGGCTCGATCTCCTTCTTCTACACCCCCTCGCAGGCCGAGGCCGCGCACGTGCCGCCGGGGCGGCAGATCCAGCTGGGCGGGCTGGTCAAGTCCGGCAGCGTGGTGCGCCGGGCCGACGGCGAGGTGGACTTCGTCGTCGCCGACAAGGCCGCCGCCTCGCCGGTGAGCTTCCGCGGCGAGCTGCCGGACCTGTTCCGCGAGGGCCAGGGCGTGGTCGCCATCGGCGCCTACGAACCGGGCGGCGACTTCGTCGCCAGCCAGATCCTCGCCAAGCACGACGAGAAGTACATGCCGCCGCAGCTGGCCGCCGCGCTCAAGAAGGAGGGCGAGTGGAGGGGCGGCGGGGCCACGCCGAGCTACGCCGGGACTACGCCGGCAGGGACCGCGCCCACTGGGACCGCGCCCACGGGGACCGCACCATGATCGACGAGCTCGGCCAGTTCGCCCTGGTGCTGGCGCTGGCGCTGAGCCTGGCGCAGGTCGGGCTCTCGATCGCCGGGCGGGTGCGCCGCGACGCCTCGCTGGCCGGCGCCGGCGAAGGCGCGGCGCTGGGCGCCTTCATCGCCATCGCGCTCGGCTTCCTGGCGCTGATCCACGCCTTCGTCACCTCCGACTTCTCGGTGCTGAACGTGGCGGCCAACTCGCATACGGCCAAGCCGCTGATCTACAAGGTCGCCGGCGCCTGGGGCAGCCACGAGGGCTCGATCCTGCTCTGGTGCCTGATGCTGACCGGCTACGGCGCGGCGGTGGCGGCGAGCGGCAAGCTGCCGTTCGGGCTGAAGGCGTCGGCGGTGGCCACCCAGGGCCTGCTGGGCGCGCTCTTCATCGGCTACATGGTGTTCGCCTCCAACCCGCTGACGCGGCTGCCCGAGCTGCCGGTGCAGGGCAATTCGCTGAACCCGCTGCTGCAGGACCCGGCGCTGGCGGCCCACCCGCCGTTCCTCTACTCGGGCTACGTCGGCTTCTCGGTGGTGTTCTCGCTGTCGGTGGCGGCGCTGGTCGAGGGCCGGGTCGATCCGGCCTGGGCGCGCTGGATCCGGCCCTGGACGCTGGCGGCCTGGAGCCTGCTCACCGTCGGCATCACCCTCGGCTCCTTCTGGGCCTACTACGAGCTCGGCTGGGGCGGCTGGTGGGCCTGGGACCCGGTGGAGAACGCCAGCTTCATGCCCTGGCTCTTGGGCACGGCGCTGCTGCACTCGGCGGCGGTGACCGAGAAGCGCGGGGCTCTGGCGAGCTGGACGGTGCTGCTGGGCATCGGCGCCTTCACCCTCTCGATGATGGGCGCCTTCCTGGTGCGCTCGGGGGTGCTGACCAGCGTGCACGCCTTCGCCATCGACCCCAGGCGCGGGGTGCTGCTGCTGGGCATCCTCGGCATCGCCGCGGGCGGGGCGCTGGCGCTCTACGCCTGGCGCGCGCCGGCGCTGAAGGACGAGGCGGCGTTCACGCCGGTGAGCCGCGAGGGCGCCCTCTTCCTCAACAACGTGCTGCTGGCGGCGGCGACCGCCGTGGTGCTGATCGGCACGCTGCTGCCGCTGATCCGCGCGGCGATCGACGGGACGCCGATCTCGGTCGGCGCGCCCTACTTCAACCTCACCTTCACGGCGCTGCTGGCGCCGGCGCTGATCGCCCTGCCGGCCGGGCCGCTGCTGGCCTGGAAGCGCGGCGACCTGCCGGCGGCGCTGCGGCGGCTGTGGCTGGCGGCGGTGATCGCGCTGGCGGCGGCCCTGGCGACCTTCGGCCTGGTGACGCCGCGCAGCCTGCTGGCGGCCTGCGGCATCGCCCTGGGCGGCTGGGTGATCTTCGGGGCGCTGGCCGAGGCGGCCGACCGGGTGAAGGCGTTCCGCGCCCCCTGGCGCGAGGTCGGCAGGCGGGCCGGCGGCCTGCCGCGCGGCGCCTGGGGCATGACGCTGGCCCACATCGGCATCGGCGTCTTCGCGCTCGGCGCCTCGTTCGAGACCGCCTGGCGGGCCGAGGCCACCGAGGTGCTGCGGCTCGGCCAGTCGATGCACCTGGCCGGCTTCGAGCTGCGGCTCGACCGCGTCGGCCAGGTGTTCGGCCCCAACTTCGAGGCCGAGCGCGCGCACCTGCGGGTCACCGACCGCGCCGGCCGGCTAATCTGCGAGGCCGCGCCCGAGCGGCGGCTCTACGCCGCCGGCGGTCAGACCATCTCCGGCGTCGCCATCTGCCCGCGGGTGCTCGACGACGTCTACGTGGTCGAGGGCGACCGGCGTGACGCGGCGGGCGGCCCCGGCTGGCTGATCCGCGGCTACTGGAACCCCTGGGTGCGCTTCGTCTTCCTGGGGCCACTGCTGATGGCGCTGGGCGGCCTCGTGTCGCTGAGCGACCGGCGGCTGCGCTTCGCCATCACCGCCCGCGCCCGGGCCGCGCGCCAGCCGGCGCCGGCCCCGGCGGAGTAGCGGCGATGCGCTGGCTTCCCCGCGCCACCCTGACCCGCGCCGTCCTGGCCCGCGCCGCCCTGCCCCTCATCGCCACTGCGCTGCTCTGCGCCGCCGCGGCCGATCCCGCCGACCGGCTCGCCAATCCGCGCCAGGAGGCGCATGCGCGCCAGCTCTTCCGCGACGTGCGCTGCCTCGTCTGCCAGAGCCAGTCGATCGACGAATCCGACGCGCCGCTGGCCCACGACCTCAGGCAAGTGATCCGCGCGCAGGTGGCGGATGGTCGCACCGACGATCAGATCAAGAGCTTCCTCGTCGCCCGCTACGGCCAGTTCGTGCTGCTGACGCCGAAGGCCTCGCTGGGCAACGCGGTGCTCTGGGCGGGGCCGGTGCTGGTAGTGATCGCCGGCGCGGCCGCCCTCTTCAGCCGCCGCAGCAAGACGCCGGAGCCGCCGGGTCTCAGCGTGGAAGAAGAAGCCGACGTCGAGAAGCTTTCACGCGAGCAAGCAAGCTGACACCATTAAGCCGCACAAACGCGCAATTGCCCGGCGATGACGGAAAGGTAACTTGAGGGCCGTGGCGCCCTTTGGCATCCGCCCCTAAATTAGCCGGACTTCCCGGGGTCCTCCGCTCGCCGGGACAAGGAACTCTACATATGCCAGTCAATAAGACCGCATTCGTCGTCGGCGCCCTGGCGGGCGGCAGCGTCGCTGTCGCGGCCCTCGCCGGCGCCGGCATGAAGCTTCCCGCCGCCTGGGCCAACGGCCCGCACGGCGGCAGCCTGATCCAGGCCTCGACCGCGCCGGTTTTCGCGCCGCCGCCCGGCGGGCCGGAATCGTTCGCCGACATCTTCGAGAAGGTGTCGCCCGCGGTGGTGTCGATCCACGTCACCTCGAAGATCGACGTCTCCCAGCTCGGCCGGCAGATCCCCGGCTTCGAGAACTTCCCGTTCGAGATCGTGCCGAAGGGCGACCCTGACCGGCCGCCGCCGAAGCAGCAGTCCTCGGGCTCCGGCTTCTTCATCTCGCAGGACGGCTACATCGTCACCAACAACCACGTCGTCGACGGCGCCGAGGACATCAAGGTCGTCACCAAGGACGGCACGGAGCTCGCCGCCACCGTGGTCGGCCGCGACGAGGGCACCGACCTCGCCGTGCTGAAGGTGCAGGGCCACGACTTCCCGTTCGTGTCGTTCGAGACCCAGGTGAAGCCGCGCGTCGGCGACTGGGTGGTCGCGGTCGGCAACCCGTTCGACCTCAACGGCACCGCCACCGCCGGCATCGTCTCGGCCTACAACCGCGACATCGGCACCAACTTCACCGACTACATCCAGATCGACGCGCCCATCAACAAGGGCAACTCCGGCGGCCCGACCTTCGACATCTACGGCCGGGTGATCGGCGTCAACGCCGAGATCTACTCGCCCAGCGGCGGCTCGGTCGGCATCGGCTTCGCCATTCCCGCCGACGTCGCCAACTCGGTCACCCAGCAGCTGATCTCCAAGGGCAAGATCACCCGCGGCTATATCGGCGCGACCATCCAGTCGCTCTCCGACGACCTGGCCCAGTCCTGGGGCCTGGGCGACCGCAAGGGCGCGCAGGTCACCGACGTGATCCCCGGCGGTCCGGCGCAGAAGGCCGGCCTGGCGGCCGGCGACGTGGTGGTGGCCGTCAACGGCGTGCCGGTGAAGTCCAACGTGGAGATGACCCGCGAGGTGGCCAAGTCGCAGGCCGGCGACGTCATCCACCTCGACGTCTACCGCGCCGGCAAGGAGCGCACCGTCGACATCCGCGCTGGCCTCAGGCCCTCCGAGCAGGAGCTGGCGCTGAACGGCCGCCCGGCCCCTGACCAGGACGGGGGCGGCGCGTCGCCGAACCATCCGGCGGTCGGCCCGGCCCTGCTCGGCATGCAGTTCGCGCCGGTCAACGCCGACACCCGCGGCCAGTTCAACATCCCCGAGACCGTCAAGGGCGGGGCGGTGATCACCGCGGTGAAGGGCACCTCCGACGCGGCCGACAAGGGCCTGCAGAAGGGCGACGTGGTGGTGCGGGCCGGCGACCGCGAGATCGTCAGCGCCGGCGACCTGGCCGCCGCCGTGGCCGACTGGAAGAAGGCCGGCCGCACCTCGATCCCGCTGGAGATCCGCCGCGGCGGCCAGGTGCAGGGCTTCGTGCCGATCAAGATCGACGGCTAGGCCGGCCTTGGCTCGCAAGCGAAAGGGGCGCGCATGCGGCTGCTGATCGTGGAAGACGACGCCGAGGCGTCGGAGGCGATGGCGCGCGGCCTCACCGAGGCCGGCCATGAGTGCGTGGTCGCCGCCGACGGCCACGAGGGCCTGTCGGTGGCCGCCTCCAAGGGCCGCTTCGACGTGATGATCGTCGACCGGATGATGCCGCGGCTCGACGGCGTCGCCATGGTCGAGCTCTTACGCAAGGACGGCGACCAGACGCCGGTGCTGTTCCTCTCCGCGCTCGGCGAGATCAGCCATCGCGTCGAGGGGCTGAAGGCCGGCGGCGACGACTACCTGGTCAAGCCGTACGCCTTCGCCGAGCTGATCGCCCGGGTCGAGGCGCTGGCGCGGCGCCGCGAGACCGGCTCCGTGCAGACCCTGCTGCGCGTCGGCGACCTGGAGATGGACCTGATCGGCCGCGAGGTGCGCCGCAAGGGCCAGGAGATCGACCTGCAGCCGCGCGAGTTCCAGCTGCTGGAGTTCCTGATGCGCCACGCCGGCCAGTCGGTGACGCGCACCATGCTGCTCGAGCGGGTCTGGGAGTACCACTTCGATCCCCAGACCAACGTCATCGACGTCCACATCTCCCGGCTGCGGTCGAAGATCGACAAGGGCTTCGACCGGCCGATGCTGCAGACGGTGCGCGGGGCCGGCTACCGACTGGACGCCTGACGCGCAACCCTGATGCGCCTGCCGCGCCTCGTCCGCACCACGCCGTTCCGGCTGACGCTGCTGTTCCTGGCGCTGTTCGCCGCGGCCGCCTTCGCCTTCCTCGGCTACATCTACATCGCCACCGCCGGCGAGGCGGCGCGCGCGGCCGACGCGGCCATCACCCGCGAGGCCCGCTCGCTGGAGGACGTCTACGGCCACGGCGGCTTCAACGCCCTCAACGAGGCGGTGATCGAGCGCTCCTCCAGCACCCGCGGCTTCCTCTACCTGGTGATGGACGCCCAGGGCGAGCCGGTCTCGGGCAGCATCGCCAAGTCGCCGATCGCCAAGCCGCCGCGCGACCATTCCTGGGCGAGCTTCGGGCTCACCGAAGCCGACGCGGGCGGCGCCCGGGTGCGGCGGCCGGCGCGCGGTCTGGAGGAGCGGCTGCCGGGCGGCGAGCTGATGTTCGTCGGCGCCGACGTCGGCGAGGCGCAGGGCTATGTGCTGAAGATCGTCAACGCGCTCTGGGGCGCGGCGGCGCTGGTGATCGTGCTGGGGCTGGCTGGCGGGGTGTTCGTCGCCCGCGACGTCTCGCGCAACATGAATGCGCTGAACGAGGTGATCAACACCGCCCGCATGGGCGACCTCGGCGCGCGCGCCCGGGTGCGCGGCGCCGGCGACGAGCTGGACGAGCTGGCCGCGGGCCTAAACGACATGCTGGACCGGCTGGAGCGCTCGATCGCCGGGCTGCGCCACGCCGGCGACGCCATCGCCCACGACCTGCGCTCGCCGCTGACCCGGCTGCGCGCCCGTATGGAGGCGGCGCTGATCGAGGCCGAAGCCGGCCGCGGCGACCCGGTCGGCGCGCTGCGCCAGGCGCTTGACGACGCCGACGGGGTGCTGAGGACCTTCGGGGCGGTGCTGGCCATCGCCCGACTGGAAGCGGCCACTGAGGCGCCCGACCAGACCAGCTTCGACCCCGCCGAGCTCGCCGCCGGCGTCGCCGAGCTCTACGAGCCGGTCAGCGAGGAGAAGGGGCTGGACTTCGACGCCGAGCTGGCGGGCGGGCTGTCGCTGCGCGGCAACCACGGCTTCATCGCCCAGGCGCTGGCCAACCTGCTGGACAATGCGGTGAAGTACACGCCGGCCGGCGGGGCGGTGATGTTGCGCGTGCGCCGCCGCGCCTCCGGCGAGATCGAGCTGTCGGTCACCGACACCGGCCCCGGCGTGCCCGAGGCCGACCGCGAGCGGGTGACGGGCCGCTTCGTGCGCCTGGAGAACAGCCGCAACGCCCCCGGCGTCGGCCTCGGCCTCTCCCTGGTCGCCGCCGTCGCCCGCGCCCACCACGGCCGCCTGGAGCTCGACGAAGGCCCCGGCGCGGTTGGCGGCATGGGCCCCGGCTTGCGCACGGCGCTGGTGCTGCCGGGCGGGTAGGCGCGGCGCTGCAATCGATACAATGTCACTGGAATCTGCGGAAACGGCCGCGCCCGCATCCCCTCAGCAGTGTCATCCCGGAGAGCCCGCCGTGAGGCGGGACTCGTCCGGGATCTACTTGGCACAGCGGCGCTGAGGAGATCCCGGATGACTCCGCTCCGCGGGTCTCCGGGATGACACTGATAGGTGGATAGGGGCTGGGCGCGTTCGGGTTTTTCGTGCTTTCCGTGGTTCCACACCGGGGCCCTGCGTTCGCGCGGAGAGCGGAACATGAATGCCAGCCTGGCCGAGGCTATCCGCCCCTGCGGACCCGTCATCGATGACGCCGCGGCGGAGCGGGCGCGGGAGGCGGTGGGCGGCGGGGCGCTGGCGCAGCGCGCCTGGGCGGCGCTGGCGCCGGTGTTCGCCGCCTCGCCCTACCTGGCGCGGCTGGCGGCGCGGCGCCCGGCGGAGCTGGAGGCGATGCTGGCCGCCGAGCCGGCGGCGGCGCTGGCGGCGATCGTCGCCGAGGCCGAGGCGGCGGGCGGGCTGGAGCCGGCGGACGGAGCCGCGCGGCTGCGGCGGCTGAAGGCGCGGCTGCACCTGATCACCGCCCTCTGCGACCTCGGTGGCGTCTGGTCGCTCGACGAGGTGACCGGCGCGCTGACCCGCTTCGCCGACGCTTCGGTACGCGCGGCGATGGCGCTGGCCGCGCGCCAGCTCGAAGGCCGCCTCGTCCCGTTCGATCCCGCCGCGGCCGGCCCGCTGCCCGGCCTCTTCGTCGTGGCGCTGGGCAAGATGGGCGCGTTCGAGCTCAACTACTCCAGCGACATCGACGTCACCGTCTTCTACGAGCCGGACGCGCTGCCGGTGGCGGACGGGGTCGATCCCGACGCCTTCGCGGTGCGCTACGTCCAGGCGCTGGCCGAGACGCTGCAGACCCGCACCGGCGACGGCTACGTGTTCCGCGTCGACCTGCGGCTTCGGCCCGACTCCACGCCGCCCGCCGTGCCGATCCAGCAGGCGCTCGACTACTACGAGAGCGTCGGCCAGAACTGGGAGCGGGCGGCGCTGATCAAGGCGCGGGTCTGCGCCGGCGACACCGCCCGCGGCGCGGCCTTCCTCGCCGAGCTGCAGCCCTTCGTCTGGCGCCGCAACCTCGACTTCGCCGCCATCGCCGACATCCACTCGATCAAGCGGCAGATCCAGGACCTGCAGCCCGACGCCCGCCTCGCCGCCAAGGGCGCGGACCTGAAGCTGGGGGCCGGGGGCATTCGCGAGATCGAGTTCTTCGTCCAGACCCAGCAGCTGATCCTGGGCGGGCGCCACCCGGACCTGCGCGGGAGCCGCACGCTGGACGCGCTGGCGGCGCTGGCCGCCGCGGGCCACGTCGCGCCGGCCGCCGCCGAGGAGCTGGCGGGCGCCTACCGCACCTTGCGCGGCCTGGAGCACCGCGCGCAGATGATCGCCGACGAGCAGACCCACCGGCTGCCGGCCGGCGAGCGCGACCGCCGCCGCGTGGCGGCGCTGGCGGGCGAGGGCGACCTGCGCCGCTTCGACGCCGCGGTGGTGCGCACGCTGAAGGCCGTCGGGCGCCGCTTCGCCGAGCTGTTCAAGGGCGAGGAGCCGCTGTCGTCGAAGTTCGGCAGCCTGGTGTTCACCGGCGTCGAGGACGACCCGCAGACAAAGGCCACGCTGCAGCGGATGGGCTTCGCCGAGCCGGCCAGGGTCGCCGCCGCCGTGCGCGCCTGGCACCACGGCCACGTCGCCGCCACCCGCACCGCCCGCGGCCGCGAGCTCTTCACCCGGCTCGCGCCGCGGCTGCTGGACGCCATCGCCGCCACCGGCGCGCCGGACGCCGCCTTCGCCCGCTTCGCCGACTTCTTCGCCGGGCTGGCGGCCGGGGTGCAGGTGCAGTCGCTGTTCCTCGCCCAGCCGCAACTGCTGGAGCTGATCGTGCGGGTGATGGCGATCGCGCCGGCCCAGGCCCGGGCGCTGGCGCGCCGGCCGGCGACGCTCGACGCCCTGCTCGACCCGGCCTTCTTCGCCCCGCTCGCGCCGCTGGACGCGCCGCCGCCGGCGCTCGGCGGGGCCGACGGCTTCGAGGCGGCGATGGACGCCGCGCGGCGGCTGCATCGCGAGCGCGCCTTCCAGGTCAGCCTGCAGGTGCTGGCCGGAACCGCCAGCGCCGCCCAGGCCGGCGAGGCCTTCGCCGACCTCGCGGACGTCTGCGTCGCCGGACTGGCGCAGGCGGCGCTCGCCGAGGCGGTCCGGCAGGGCGGCGACTTCCCGGGTCAGGTCGCGGTGATCGCGCTCGGCAAATGCGGCTCGCGGGAGATGACCGCCGCCTCCGACCTCGACCTGATGACCCTCTACGAGGCCGCCGCGCCCGACGCCGCCTCGGCCGAGAAGGGCTGGGCGGCGGAGACCTTCTACGGCCGCTTCACCCAGCGGCTGATCACCGCGCTGGCCTCGCCCACGGCCGAGGGCCGCCTCTACGAGGTGGACATGCAGCTGCGGCCTTCGGGCACCAAGGGCCCGGTGGCGGTGAGCTTCGCTGCCTTCGAGAGCTATTACGCCGGCGAGGCGGAGACCTGGGAATACATGGCGCTGACCCGCGCGCGGGTGGTCTGGGCCACCTCGGCGGCCTTCGCGGCCCGCGCCGCCGCCGCCATCGAGGCCAAGCCGCGCCGCCCGCGCGATCCGCGCCGCACGGCCGCCGACGTCGCCGCTATGCGCCAGCTGATGGCCCGCGAGCGCCCGGCCTACGGCTTCTGGGACCTGAAGCTGCACGAGGGCGGGCTGGTCGACATCGAGTTCGCCGCCCAGTTCCTGCAACTGATCCACGCGCCGGCCGGCGGGCCGCTGCGGCAGACCACCGCCGCGGCGCTGGCGGCCCTGCGCGCGGCCGGGCTCGCGCCCACCGCGCTGCTGGACGACCTGGCGGCCGCCTGGCGGCTGCAGCAGGACCTCTCGCAGCTGCTCAAGGTGGCGCTGGAGGGCGAGGCCGATCCCGAGGCGGAGCCGAAGGCGCTGCGCGCGCTGCTGGCCAAGGCCGCCGGCGTGCGCGACCTGCGGGCCCTGCGCGCCGCCCTCGCCGAGCGCCGCAGCGGCGCCCACCGCGCCTTCCGCGCCATTCTGGCGCAGCGCGACGGAACTGAAACATCCGCGCGTTGAACGGCTGACGGCACGGGGAAGCTCGCGGCGGCGCGCGGGGCATGCGACATGGGAGCGTGGTGGCTTGAGCGAGGCTGCCTTTGACATCGGACCCGGTCGATCCGGACGACGAGCTGGTGCGGCGCGCCGGCCTGGGCGACGCCGCGGCCGTGCAGGCGCTGGTGGCGCGCAAGCTGCGCCGCGTGCTCGCGCTCGCCGAGCGGATGCTGGGCGACGCGGCCGAGGCCGAGGACGTGGCGCAGGAGGCCTTCTTCAGGGCCTGGCGCAACGCCCCGCGCTGGCGGCCGGGCGCCGCGCGCTTCGACACCTGGCTGCACCGGGTGACGCTGAACCTCTGCTACGACCGGCTGCGGCGGCGCCGCGAGCGGCCGACCGCCGAGCCGCCCGACACGCCCGACCCCGGGCCGGCGCCGGACCGCGGCCTGCTGGCGCTGGACGTGGGGCGGCGCGTGCGCGCGGCGCTGCAGCAGCTGCCGCCCAGGCAGCGGGAGGCGATCGTGCTTTGCCACTACCAGGAGCTGGGCAACCTGGAGGCCGCCAGGGCGATGGGGGTCAGCGTGGAGGCGATGGAGAGCCTGCTGTCGCGCGGCCGGCGGGCGCTGAAGGCGTCGCTGGCGGACATCGGCGGGCCGGATTGAGGGGGAGCTGACGACATGGACGACGCCCGCCTCGACGAGATGCTGAGCGCCTACCGCGCCGCCGAGCCGAGCCCGGCGCTGCGGGCGCGGATCGTCGCCGCCGCCCCGAGGCAGCGGCGCATCGGCCGCGCCTGGCGCTGGGCGGCGGGACTGGCGCTGGGCGCCGGCCTCGCCGGGGCCTGCGCGGCGGGCGTCGCCGCCGGCCTGACGCTGACGCCCGGCGACCTCGCCCGCTCGCTCAGCGGCGCGGACACCACCGTGGTCAGCGACTCGCTCGCCGACCCGGCGGGCGATGCGGCGAACGGCTGATGCGCCCGCGCTGGCTCGTCATCGGCCTGGTCGTCTCGCTGGCCCTGAACCTGTTCCTGATCGGCGCGGGGGCCGGGATCATCGCGCTCGGCTCGCGGCTGGCGCGCGAGAACGGCGGCGAGCGGGTCGCCGCGCTGTTCTGGGCGACCCAGAAGCTGCCGCGCACCGATCGCCGCCAGATCCGCGCCATGCTGACCAATACGCGCCAGCAGGTGCGCGCCGACGCCGACCGCAGCCTGGCGCTGCGCATGGCCGCCTGGTCGGCGCTCGCCGATCCGAGGCCCGACACCGCGGCGATCGAGCAGCAGCTGGCGCAGAGCCGCCAGATCGACGTGGCGACCCGCGCCGTCGTCGAGCACAAGGTCACCGCCTACGTCGCCGCCATGCCGCCGGCGGACCGCGCCATCGTCGCGGCCGGCATGCAGCGTGCCTTGTCGAAACGCTCGACGCCGCCGCACTGAGGAACAACCGTGCGCCAGGCGCCGGCGCGGGCGGCGCCTGCGACGTTTTGCCCAGCGTACTCACGGTTGTTTTTGCCTGCGACAAAGTAGCTGCGAAGTATATCGAATGCGCGAGTCCCTGCATTAACTGACTATTTTCCAACCGGCTTCTATCTTCACCGCCTATTCGCGCGATGGGCGGGGAACAGGTGGTCGCAAGGGGTACATTCGGCGGCGCCGAAGCCGCTCGGCGCGGCCGCTGCGGCCTGGCGCCGTTCGCCGCCCTGGTGACCCTGATCACCGCCGCCGTCTGGGCCGGCCCGACGCAGGCGCTGCCGAGCTTCGCCCAGCAGACCGGCCAGCCCTGCGCCCAGTGCCACGTCGGCGCGTTCGGGCCGCAACTGAAGCCCTACGGCCGCGACTTCAAGCTGTTCGGCTACGTCAGCAACGACGGCAAGAGCACCCTGCCGCCGATCGCCGCGGTGGCGACCGCCTCCTACACCCGCACCGAGCACGACCGCACGCCGGTCCCCGGCTACAACGCCAACGACAACTGGGCCTTCCAGAGCCTGATCCTGGCCTACGCCGGGCAGGTGGCCGGCGGCGTCGGCGCCTTCGCCGAGACCGTCTACGACGGCGTCCACGACAACTGGACCATCGGCAACGTCGACATCCGCCGCGCCTTCAACCCGACCGTCGGCGGCAAGGACGTGGTGCTGGGGCTCGACCTCAACGACAAGCCGACCGTGCAGGACCTGTGGAACTCGACCCCGGCCTTCGAGTTCAACACCGCCAGCTCGGCGTTCGGCGTCTCGCCGCAGGTCGGGCCACTGGTCGACGGCAAGCTGGGCGGCCGGGCGGTGGGCGTCGGCGCCTACGGTCTCTACGACGAATTCCTCTATGGCGAGTTCACCGCCTATTCGCCGCTGTCCAACGGCTTCGTCGGCCAACGGCTCGGCCTCAACACCCCGCCGACGGCCGACGTCTATTCCGGCGTCGCGCCCTACTGGCGGGTGGCGCTGCAGCACAGCTTCCACGACCGCCATTATTTTGAGATCGGCGCCTACGGGCTGCAGGCCAGCCGCTTTCCCGGCGGCTCGCAACAGGGCGGCGAGGACACCCTCAACGACGCGGCGCTCGACGCCACCTACCAGTACATCGGCGGCAAGAAGAGCTTCGTGACGGCGCACGCGACGCTGATCCACGAGGACGACGACCTCACCGCCAGCCACATCATCCTCCACAGCCGCCCGGTCGACCATCTCGACGTCGCCCGCGCCGACGTGGTCTGGAGCTACGACGACACCTGGACGCCGGCCGCCGAGGTGTTCGAAACCACCGGCTCGACCGACAAGCCCTTCTTCAAGACCCCGACCGGCAGCCCGGATTCGCGCGGCTACGTGGTGGAGCTGTCCTACACGCCGTGGGGCAAGTCGCGCTCGGTGGTCTGGGCCAACACCCGCTTCACCGTGCGCTTCGTCGGCTACACCGAGTTCAACGGCCGCGCCGCCGGCGCGAGCGCCAACGACACCCTGTATTTCTCCACCCGGGTGGCGCTGGCGCCGCTCGGCGCCCTGGCCGGACACTGAGGGCGGTGGCGGCGATGCGGTCCTCAGCCGAACCTGCGATCTGGCGGAACGCCGCTCTGCGAACGCTGTTGCTGGGCGCGGCCCTCGCCGGGCTGGCGGCCGGCGTCGCCTACGCGGCCGTGGTGACGGTGGACCAGAAGAACCTGAAGTTCAGCGTCCCGCAGCTCGTCGTCGCCAAGGGCGATTCGGTGATCTTCCTCAACAGCGACGACACCTCGCACAACATCAGCATCGTCGGGCAGGGCTTCTCCGCCTCCAGCGGCCTGCAATCGCCGGGCGAGCCGTTCCGGGTGCAGCTGATGAAGACCGGCGCCTACCAGGTCACCTGCCGCATCCATCCGCGCATGCGGATGACGGTGATCGTCAAATGAGCGGTGCGTTGAAGCGCTATCCGCGGCCGCTGCAACTGATCCACTGGGCGCTCGCCCTGCTGGTGCTGCTGCAGCTGATGCTGATCATGGTGCTGCGCCAGCTGCAGTCCGAGGAGTTCGCCGAGGTGGTGCTGAGCGCCCACCGCGGCTGCGGCACGGCGATCTGGCTGCTGGCGGCGGCGCGGGTGGCGATGGGCGTGCGCTGGAAGGCGCCGCGCGACGAGCGGCCGCTGCCGACGTGGCAGCGCTTCGCGGCCAAGGCCGCCCACCTGCTGCTGACGTCGATCCTGCTGGTGCAGCCGGTGCTCGGGATGATGAGCGCCTGGGCGCGCGGCGACGAGGTGCAGGTGCTGGGCCTCGTCAGGCTGCCGCAGTTCCTCGCCCTCACCAGCGACGACGTCACCTGGCTGAAGCTGGCGCACCGCTGGACCGGCTTCACCCTGATGGCGCTGATCGGGCTGCATGTCGGCGCGGTGATCTTCAACCGCGCGGTGCGCCGCGTCAGCGTGATCGAGCGCATGCTGCCGGCCCCGGCGGTCGGGCGGCTGACCAACCGCATCCCGCTGATGGCCCAGGTCTGGGGCTGCTGCCTGGCGATCCTGACGCTGAGCGTCGCCGCCGGCCTCTATGCCGCCGGCCAGTACAAGGCCTTCAGCGACTATCGCGACCGGTTCGACGCCCAGGAGGTCTCGACCCTCGACGACCTGCGCGGCGCCCAACTCGACTCCAAGTCCCTGGGGCGGCTGATGGTGACGCCCCCGGACTTCGCCGACGCCGCCCACCGGCTGGCGGGTACGATGGCGGCGGTGCAGGCCGAGGCGCGCGACGGCACGGTGCGCGCCTCGCTGGCGGCGGCCGGGCGGGCGCTGCAGGCGGCCGCCACCGAGCCCCCGTCGCAGGCGCTGCTCGACCGCATCGACGCGCCGGTGCAGACCGCGGTCGACGACGAGACCAACATCGTCATCGAAGGGCGGCTGGCGATGAAGGCCTTCGCCGCCCGCGGCCACGACCTGATCGTGCTGGTGCTGGCGCCGGCGGTGATGGTCTCGATCGCGCTGGCGTTCGCCATGTCGCGCAGCATCCTGCTGGCGCTGGCAAGCGCCCGCCAGGTGGTGCGCGGGGTCGAGGCCGGCGTCCACGCCGACGAGATCGCCGTGATCGGCCGCGGCGACCTGGCCGAGCTGATGCGCGACGTGGTGCGCATGCGCGACACCGTCGAGGCGCGCCAGCGTCAGGCGGCCGAGATCCAGCGCGCCCAGCAGACCGAGGTCGAGCAGGAACGGCTCGCCAAGGAGACCGCCGAGGCCGCCAACGCCGCCAAGAGCGAGTTCCTGGCGATCATGAGCCACGAGATCCGCACGCCGATGAACGGGGTGCTGGGCATGGTGCAGGCCATGCAGCGCGACCGCCTCTCCAAGGCCCAGCGCGCGCGGCTGGAGGTGATCGGCCAGTCGGGCCGCGCGCTGCTGTCGATCCTCAACGACGTGCTCGACCTCTCCAAGATCGAGGCCGGCCGGCTGGAGCTGGAAAGCGCGCCGTTCGACCTGGAGCAGCTGGTGGGGCAGGTGCACGCCAGCTTCGGCGACGTGGCGCAGGGCAAGTCGCTCGACTTCGGCCTGGAGATCGCCGAGGCGGCGCGTGGGACCTACCGGGGCGACGCGGTGCGGCTGCGGCAGGTCCTCTCCAACCTGATCTCCAACGCGCTGAAGTTCACCGCCGAGGGCCGGGTGGGGCTGACCATCGACCGGCCGGCCGGCGCGCTGCGCTTCGTCGTCGCCGACACCGGCATCGGCATCCCGGCCGACCGCATCGACCGGCTGTTCGCCAAGTTCGTGCAGGTCGACGCCTCGACGACGCGCCGCTACGGCGGCACCGGGCTAGGCCTGTCGATCTGCCGCGAGCTCTGCGAGGCGATGGGCGGCGCGGTCGAGGTGACCAGCCGGCCCGGCGAGGGCAGCCGCTTCACCGTCGAGATCCCGCTGGAGCGGATCGGCGAGGCGGCCGGCCCCGAGGCGCCCGTCGACGACGGCGCGCTCGGCGAAGCGTCCGTGCGGGTGCTGGCGGCCGAGGACAACGCCGTCAACCAGCTGGTGCTGAAGACGCTGCTGGGCCAGGTCGGCATCGAGCCGACCATCGTCGGCGACGGTGCGGCGGCGGTGGCGGCCTGGGAAGCCGGCCACTGGGACGTGATCCTGATGGACGTGCAGATGCCGGTGATGGACGGCCCCACCGCCACCCGGACCATCCGCCAGCACGAGGCGGCGAGCGGCCGCGCCCACACGCCGATCATCGCGCTGACCGCCAACGCCATGACCCACCAGACCGACGAGTACCGCGCCGCCGGCATGGACGCCTTCGTCGCCAAGCCGATCGTCATCGAGCAGCTGTTCAGCGCCATCGCCGCGGTGCTGGACCACGCCGACGAGGCCGACGCCGCCGCGGCCTGAGGCGTTGCTCCGTAGGCGGGCGCCGAGCCTCCAGGCGCCTCCTTGTTCCAAGAATGCGGGCTGCGGCGGGCGCCGCTTTGTCGGTCCACGAACCTCACGAACAACACGAACGGGTTCAGCGCTTTCATCCACCTCTCGGTGTCATCCCGGCCGGACACCCGCGGAAGCGGGTGGAAGAGCCGGGACCTACTTGGCGCGATCGTTGAAGCAGGTCCCGGATGACTCCCCCCGGATCAAGTCCGGGAGGGTCTCCGGATGACCGTGGTGGGTCGCTGACGGCTGCGATCGCGCGGGAAGGCGGGGCGCTCAGGCTGCGGCGAAGCTGCGGTCTTCGCCGTAGAGGCGGCTTTGGCGGACCGGGAGCAGGAAGCTGACGGTGGTGCCGACGCCCGGCTCGCTCTCGATCTCCAGCACGCCGCCGTGCATCTCGATCAGCGACTTGGAGAGCGCCAGGCCCAGGCCCGTGCCCTGTTGGGTCTTCGACTGCTGGCTCTCGATCTGCTCGAACGGGCGGGCCAGGCGCGCGAGATCCTGGGGCGCGATGCCGATGCCGGTGTCGCCGACGCTGACCCGGATGCGCTCGCCCATGGCGTCGCGCCGCGCCTCGGCCCTCAGCACGATGCGCCCGCCGCGCGGGGTGAACTTCACCGCGTTGGAGAGCAGGTTCAGCAGCACCTGCTTCAGCGCCCGGTAGTCGCCCTCGACATCGGGCACCGAGGGCACGTCGATGACCACGCCGAGGCCGGCGGTCTCGGCGCGGTTCTTGATCAGCCGCACGGCATCCTCGGCGAGGTCGTCGAGGTGGACCGGCTCGAAGTGCAGGCTGAGCTTGCCGGCCTCGATCTTCGACATGTCGAGCACGTCGTTGATGAGCGCCAAGAGGTGCTGGCCGGAGGAGAGGATGTCCTGGGCGTAGCTCTCGTAGCGGGCGTCGCCGAGCGGGCCGAACATCTTCGCCACCATCATCTCCGAGAAGCCGTTGATGGCGTTCAGCGGCGTGCGCAGCTCGTGGCTCATGTTGGCCAGGAACTCGCTCTTGGCGCGGTTGGCGGATTCGGCGCGCACCTTCTCGGCGGCGTACTTCTGCGCCAGGTCGTCGGCCTCGCCGCGGGCCCGTTCCAGGTTGACCACCGCGCGCTGCAGCTGCTCCTCGTTGAGCCGCCGCGTCTCCTCCTGGTGCTTCAGCTGGGTGACGTCGACCCAGGTGACCACGTAGCCGCCGTCGGCGGTGCGGCGCTCGGCGATGCTGACCCAGCGGCCGTCGGCCAGCTCGGCCTCGCGCGCCTCCTCGCCTTCCAGCGCCGGCGGATCCTGGCGGAAGGCGGCGCGCATCAGCCGCTCGATCGCCCGGCGCGGCACGCCGGGGCGCAGCACCCGCGGATCCAGCGCGAAGAAGCGCGGGAAATTCTGGTTGCACATGACGAGGCGGCTTTGCCGGTCCCAGAGGGCGAAGGCCTCCGGCACGCTCTCGATGGCGCCCTGCAGGCGCGCCTCGGCGGCCTGGGCGCGCACCTGGGCGACGCGCTCCTCGGTGACGTCGAGGGCGACGCCGACCAGGCGGCTGAAGCGGCCGTCGGCGCGCTCGCCCAGCGCCTGGCCGCGCGCGTCGATCCAGACCGCGCCGTCGAGCCGCTGCACCCGGAAGGAGACGTCGAAGGCGCCGTGCGCCATCGCCGCGGCGATCGCCTGGCGCACCCGCTCGCGGTGCTCCGGCGCGACCCGCGCCAGCACCTCGGCGGTGGGCGCGACGCCGCCGCCGCCCCAGCCCAACATCACCCCGGTGATGTCGGACATGTAGAGCTCGGCGCCGGCCAGGTCCCATTCCCAGATGCCGCAGCGCGCGGCCTCGACGGCGAGGCGGAAGCGCTCTTCGGATTCGGCCAGCGCGCGCGACGCGGTGTCGGCCTGCAGGCTCTGCACCACCAGCAGCACGGCGAGGATGGCCGCGGTGACCATCGGCGCGAACAGCACGCTGGCGGAGACGCCGGAGGTGTCGCGCATGCGCACCGCGGTGAGGCCGGTATCGATCGCCAGCACCACCAGCGAGGCGAGGATGGCGAGCGTGGTCGCACGGCCCCAGCGCGGCCCGCGCGCGCCAAAGCCCGGCGCCGCGCGCCGCGCGGTCCGGGCCCTCGCTACGGCGCCCCTCGCTGCCGCCAACTCCGTCTTGCTCCGCCGATCCAGCCCCGCCCACGCAAATCAGGGCGCGAGTCAGTGTGGTTAGCGAATCCTACCGGGGGGTAACGGCCACGTCACCCGAAGACGGCCGCTTTGCCGCAGCTTCACTTCGGCTTGCGGCGATCGCGGCGCCGCTCGACGCCGCGATAGTCCGGATCGTCGCGCCGGCGCCGGTCGGGGCCGACGTAATTGCCGGTGCGGATGAACGGCCGGGGGTGGTCGATCACCCGGGCCACCTTGCGCATCATGTCCCCGGCGGTCACCGGCTTGGTGCAGAACTCGCTGACCCCGGCGTCGCGCGCCGCCTCCACCCGGGTGCGCTCGGCGTGGGCGGTGAGCATGATCACCGGCACGAACGGCGAGGGGCTGGCCGGGTCGCGGCGCAGCTGGCGCAGGAAGTCGACGCCGTCCTCGTCGCCGATCACATAGTCGAGGATGACGATGTCGATCGCCTCCTGGCGCAGGTGGGCGAACGCTTCCTGGGAATTCTTGGCCTCGTGCACGTTGATGACGCCGAAGCCGCGCAACATGGTCCTGACGATGTTCAGCATGTGGACGTTGTCGTCCACGATCAGAAACCGCACCTTTTCCAGAGAGACCGGCACGCGCGCGCCCGAACGATCAAGCCAACGCTTTGGAAGCTAGCTCAAGGACGTTTTTCGACAAGCCCGGCGATTGGGTGATCCGCTCCAGCTCGGCGCGCATCTTCTGGCCCAGCTGCGGGGCGTACCTGGCCCATTGGCCGAGCGGCTCCAGCAGCCGCGCGGCGACGTTGGGGTTGAAGGCGTCGGTCGCCAGCACCTGGTCGGCCAGGAACCGGTAGCCGTCGCCGGACGGGTCGTGGAACCGGTCGGGGTTGAAGCTGGCGAAGGTGGCGACGAGGGCGCGCAGCCGGTTCGGGGTCTTGGCGTCGAACGCCGGGTGCGCGGTCAGGCCCAGGACCCGGCCGAGCGCGCCGTCCGACGGATCGCGGGCCTGCAGCGCGAACCATTTGTCGATCACCAGCGGCTCGTCCTTCCAGCGCGTGTAGAAGTCCTCCAGCGCCGTCTCGAACGCCTCGCCGCCGATCGCCATCAGCGCCATCAGCCCGCCGATGGCGTCGGTCATGTTGCCGGCCCCTTCGTAGTGGGCGCGGGCGCGCTCGCGGTTCAGCGGCGTCGGGTTGGCGGCCATCAGCTCGATGACGGCGTTGCGCAGAGCCCGGCGGCCGGCCTGCTCGGCGTCGGGCGAGAACGGAGCCGCCTCCTGCAGCCGCGCGTGCAGCTCGCGCAGCTCCGCCTCCAGGTGGGCGGCCATCCGTGCACGGAGCGCCTCGCGGGCGGAATGGATCGCCGCCGGATCAGCCGGGGCGGCGATCACCGCCAGGTCGGGCTCGCTGGGCGGCATGAGCAGCAGCGCCTTGAACGCCGGATCGGACGACTGGTCCTTCAGCGCCCGCTCCAGCGCCTCGGCGAACCGCTCCTCGCCGACCTCGTCCGGACGGCCGCCGGCGCGGGCCAGGATCAGGTCGCGCGCCAGGCTCTGGCCGGCTTCCCAGCGGTTGAACAGGTCCGGGTCGGCGGCCAGCACCACATAGGCGTCCTTGGCCGGCGCGTCGGTGACGAGGTTGACCGGTGCGGAGAAGCCGCGCAGGGCCGAGACCACCGGCGCGCGCGGCACGTTCTCGATCCGCACGCGGCGCGAGGGTGCGTCGAGCACTATCACCTCGGTGTCGCGCATCGACCGTCCGTCCTCGTCCAGCAGCCCGACGGCGATGGGGATCGGCAGCGCCTGCTTCTGCGGCTGGCCGGGCGTCGGCGCCGTCTCCTGCGACAGGCTGAGGTCGAGCGCGCGGGCCTCGGCGTCGTAGGCCGCCTCCAGCGACACCTTCGGCGTGCCGGCCTGCTCGTACCAGGCGAAGAATGGCCCCAGGTCGTGGTCGGTCTTCTCGGCGAAGCACTGGATGAAGGCCTCCATGGTGGTGGCCTGGCCGTCCCAGCGCTCGAAGTAGAGGTCCATCCCGGCGCGGAAAGCCTCGGCGCCGATGATGGTCTTCAGCATGCGGATGACCTCCGCGCCCTTCTCGTAGATGGTCGCGGTGTAGAAGTTGTCGATCTTCTGATAGCTCGACGGCCGCACCGGATGGGCG
>DASXEN010000082.1:0-13027 GCA_036490095.1 Caulobacteraceae bacterium | reverse complement strand
GCCGCCGACCAGGAAGCCGACGCCGCCGGCGCCCCACTGCAGCGTGGCGCCCGGATCGATGGTGACCGTGCCGCCGATCGTGTCGAGGCCGGTGACGACCGCCGTGCCGAACGTGACCTCCGCGTCGCCTGTCCCGGAGATGTTGCCCGGCGTGGTGACCGCGCCGCCGTAGTTGAACAGCAGCACGCCGTTGTCGACGATGGCGCCCGCCACGCTGCCGGTGGTTCCGCCAAAGCCGAGCTCCAGCGTTGCGCCGACGTCGATGGTGGTCGTGCCGGTGAAGGTGTTGGTCCCGCTCAGAACCTCGGTCCCACCGGCGATGGTCAGGCCGCCGCCGCTGCCGGCGAAGGCGCCCGCATCCTGGATGACGCCGGAGAAGACGCCGGAAGCGTCGTCGAGCGTCAGCGTATTCGCGCCGACGGAGACCGACCCGCCGCCGTCCAGCGACTTGATCGAGTTGCCGCCGGTTCCGCCGCTGACGTCGAGCACGCCATCGTCGATCACGTCCGAGCTGGCGAACGAGCCGGCGCCGGCCAGCCCCAGGGCGCCGCCGGCGTCGATCGTCGTGGCGCCGCTAAGGGTGCTGACGCCGCTGTCGTTCAAGATCCCGCTTTGCACCTCCAGCGTGCCGGTCCCGGAGATCGGGATCAGGCCGCCGATGCCGCCGCCGCCGAAATTGGCCACCAGCGCCCCGTTGTCGGTCACCGCGTTGCCCAGGCCGACCAGGAAGCCGACGCCGCCGGCGCCCCACTGCATCGTGGCGCCCGAGTCGATGGTGACGGTCCCGCCCGTCGGGCTCTGACCCGTGAAGACCGCCGTGCCGGCCTGAACCTCGACCGAGCCGGCTCCGCTGATGACGCCCGGCGTGGTGGCCGCGCCGGCGTAGTTGAACTCGAGCGCGCCGTTGTTGACGATGTCGCCGGCGACGGTCCCGTCCTCCCCGGCGACGCCGTCGCCGAGTTGCAGCGTCGCGCCCGCGTCGATGGTGGTCCCGCCGGTGTAGGTGGACGCCCCCAGCTGATCGAACGTGCCCGAGTGAACGTCGACCGCGCCGGTTCCGGAGATCGGCACCTGGCCGGCCAGCACGTTGCCGGCGCCGAAGTCCATCACCAGCAAGCCGTTGTCGGTGACCGCGTTGCCGGGCCCGATCAGAAACGCCGGGTTGGTCCCGTCGCCCCAGGTCGCCGTGGCGCCGCCGTCGATCAGCACGGTTCCGCCAAGAATGCCGACGGCGCCGAAAACGACGTTGCCGCCGCCGACGCTGTCGGTGATCGTCAGGCCCCCGGCGCCGGTGAAGTTGCCGGCGAACGTCGTCTTGTGGCCGTCGGCGTCGATGGTGTTGGCGGGGAAATCCTCCACCACGTAGCCGTGGTTGTCGGTGGCGTTGTTCTGGTTGTCCTGCAGCGTGCCGCCCTGGAAGTCCGGGTCGACGGTGGTCCCGACATCGGACTGCTGCTTGACGCCGGTGATCGGCACGCCGGCATGCGCCGTCCCGAACCCGAACATGACCGTCGCTGCGGTGGTCGCCATCAGCGCCCCGCGGCGCGACACACGGCGCATTCTCAACGCGAACATGGCAGGCCTCCCCGTCCCCGGCATGCCCCCCAGCTCATTCGCCGAACGAGGTTCTCCGCCGCCGCGGAATTGCCGTCAAGATATTCGCGATCTGGACTCCAGGTAGACTCTGGCCGGACTCAGGCTCGACTCCGCATTATTTACGTCATGAGATATCGTCCTGTCTGATCTATGCATCTTCTGGAAATTAACTCACTCCAGGATATTTCCGCGTGTGTCAGATTATTGCGCCACCGCAACGATGACGACTGTCCGCCGCCGATTGCGCGCAGCGCGACGGGCGGCGGGGTAGTCCGCATCGGCGATGTCAGGGAGCGGCGACCTCGCTCAGGGCCGCGCGGCCCGCCACATCGGCCATAGGGTCGGCCCATCCGGCAGCTTGATCTCGCCCGTCACCTCGAAGCCAAAGCTCTTGTAGATCGGGATGTTGATCTCCTTCGAGCTCTCCAGATAGGCGGGCATGCGGGCCGCGTCGGCGGCGGCCAGCTGGCGGCGCATCACCACGCCGCCGTAGCCCTTGCCCTGCCGGGCCGGATCCGTGCCGATGGCCTGCAGGTAGTAGTGCGGCGCGTGCGGGTGGCGCTTCTCGATCACGTCCATGGCGCCCATCACCTTGAGGCCGCCGCCGAAGCCGAACACGCCGACGAACTCGGTCCCGTTGGTGATGTACTGATGGAAGGGGATCTCCCAGGCGCCCGGCGGCCGCCACAGGGCCACCGATTCGTATCCCTCCGTCAGGTCGCAGCAGCCGTGCGGCAGGCCGAGCTTGAACAGCAGCCGGAACAGCCGCGGCGCCTTCGCCGCCCGCGTCGCCGGATCGCGCAGCAGGAAGCAGATCAGCGGGTCGTCGTGGAAGGCCTTCGCCAGGGTCTCGGCCACGCGGTCGGCGTCGGCCCAGGTCGCCGGCCGCGCCTGGGAGGCGGCCTCGCGGGCGGTGAGGGTGTCGCTCATGGCCGCGACTGTGGCGCCGATGCGCGGACGCGCCAATGGCGGTGCTTAAGGTTCGATCAGCTCGAACCAGAAGTCGAAGCGGTCGAGCCAGCCAAGCAACATCGCCAGCGGCGCGGCGTCGCCCTCGACGGCGAGCGAGCCGTCGGCCAGCGCGGCCTCGACAGTCCTGGCGCCCGAGATCAACTCCACCAGCGTCGCGCGGGCCAGCGTGATGGTCGGAGCTGCGGGGTCGGTGCGGTCCGCATAGTGCCGCATCACCGCGTTCTCGACCTCGATCAGGAACCGTTCGCTTGTGTCGCTGAAGGCGACGCCAAGCTTCAGCGTCGCCGCGCCCACCTTGGGGCCGTTCAGCCGCACGCTGAGCGAATCCAGCAGCATCGCGCCAGGCAGCCGCGGCAGCTGCGCGAGCGCCGCCTGGCGCGGGGTGGCGGCGGGCGGGCGGCGGCCGCGCAGCTCCTGCGCACCGGTGAGGTAGAAGGCGCGCCACGGCCCGGACTCGGCCTGGTAGCCCAGCTGTTCCAGCGCGTCGGCCTGCACCGCCCGCGCCGCCTCGTTGTCCGGCTCGGCGAACACCAGGTGGTTCACCACCTCCGCCACCCAGCGATAGTCGCCGGCCTCGAACGCGGCGCGCGCCTTGGCCAGCAGCGGCTCGGCCCCGCCGGCGAGGTCGACGTAGCGCCGGGCGGCCTCGACCGGCGGCAGCGGATGCAGGTTGGCCGGGTTGCCGTCGAACCAGCCGAGGTAGCGCTGGTAGACCGCCTTGGCGTTGTGATTCAGCGTCCCATAGTAGTCGCGCACGTGCCATTCGGCGGCCAGCGTCGGCGGCAGCGCCAGCTCCTCGGCGATCTCCCTGGGCGTGCGGCCATGGTTGGCCAGCCGCAGGGTCTGGTCGTGCACGTACTTGTAGACGTCGCGCTGGGTGGCGAGGAACCGGGCGGCGTCCTCGCGGCCCCAGCGCGGCCAGTGGTGGCTGGCGAACAGCACGTCGGCGTCGTCCGCGAACAGCTGCAGCGCCTCATCGATGTAAAAGCTCCAGGCCTTGGCGTCGCGCACCTGCGCGCCGCGCGGCGTGTACAGATTATGCAGGGTGCAGGTGCAGTTCTCCGCCATGCACAGCGCCTTGAGGCGCGGAAAGAAGAAGTTCATCTCCGCCGGCGCCTCGGTCCCCGGCGTTACCTGGAACACCGTCTCGACCCCGTCGATCGTCAGCTTCGTCCCGGTGCGGACGATGCTTTCGGTCGGCGCGACCAGGCTGGGCTGGCCGAGCGAGACCGCCTTGCCGAGCCCGGCGTCGACGTGCCCCTTCGGCCCGCGCGGCAACAGCGCGCCGTACATGTAGGTGGCGCGCCGGTTCATCACGTTGCCCAGCAGCACGTTCTCGCTGACAGCTTCGATCAGGAAGCCCTCCGGGGCGATGATCCGCGCCCCGGCCGCCACGTCCGCCTCGGAGAGCACGCCCAGCACCCCACCGTAGTGGTCGACGTGGCTGTGGGTGTAGATCACCGCGCTCACCGGCTTGTCGCCGCGATGCTTGCGCATCAGCGCCAGCGCCGCCGCGGCCGGCTCGGCCGTGGTCAGCGGATCGATCACCACATAGCCGGTCTCGCCCTCGATGAATGTGACGTTGGAGATGTCGAAGCCGCGCACCTGGTAGACGCCGTCGGTGACCTTGAAGAGCCCGTGGTTGAGGTTGAGCCGCGCCTGCCGCCAGAGGCCGGGATTGACCGTGTCCGGAGGGGTGGGCTCGCTCTCGAAGGCGAACGGCGCCAGGTCCCAGGCGATCCCGCGCGCTGGGCTCTCGATCCGGGCGTCCGGCAGGGTGTCGATGAAGCCGCGCCGCGCCCGCTCGAAGTCCGCGCCGTCCTCGGCCGGCAGCCGCGCCAGCACGGCCCGGTTCGCCGCCCGCGTCGCCTCGGTGGCGTCCTTCGGTCCGTCCATGCCCGTCCTCCCCGGTTGCGCGGAAACTCTTACGCTCCGCTCTTCGCCGCGGAAGCGGGGACCGAGCCTTTTTCTGGGAGGTTGTGGCAGTTCGGGCGCCGGAATTTTCAACCGCGAACCCCACGAACGTGCTGACTGCGGCCTATCCGAGCCGTTCGTGAGGTTCGTGGTTGAAAGAGCGTCGGCTCCCACCCCGGAACAAGGGAATTTGACTCTCGCGGGGTGAAGCGGGCGATGCTGCTGACAAGCAGCCGAATACGCCAACGCATACCAGGACGCCGCATGTTCATCGCCGACCAGGCCCGCCGGACGCCGGACAAGCCGGCCATCATCATCGCCGAGACCGGCGAGCAGATCACCTACCGCGAGCTCGACGAGCGCTCGAACCAGTTCGCCCACTACCTGCGCGGCCGGGGCCTCACCCGCGGCGACCACATCGCCATCCTGATGGAGAACAACCTGCGCTTCATGGAGGTGGTCTGGGCCGCCTTCCGCTCCGGCCTCTACATCACCGCCGTCAACCGCTACCTGCCGCCCGACGACGCCGCCTACGTGGTCGGCGACTGCCAGGCCAGGGCGATCGTCAGCTCCTGCGACCGGCGCGAGATCGCCGGGCCGCTGGCGGCGCTGATCCCCGGCTGCCCGATCCGGCTGATGGTCGACGGCGTGATCGACGGCTGGGCTTCGTACGAGGCCGCCATCGCCGGCCAGCCGACGACGCCGCTGGACAAGCAGTGGATGGGCGACGTGATGCTCTATTCGTCCGGCACCACCGGCCGGCCGAAGGGCATCCTCCGTCCCCTGCAGGATCGCACCATCGACGAAGGCTTCGACCTGCGCCAGTCGATGAACCGCTACGGCTTCTCGGCGGACACGGTCTATCTGTCGCCGGCGCCGCTCTACCACGCCGCGCCGCTGGGCTACGTGACCAACGTGCAGGGCTTCGGCGGCACGGTGGTGATGATGCAGCACTTCGACGCCGAGCAGGCGCTGAGGTTCATCGAGCAATACCGGATCACCCACAGCCAGTGGGTGCCGACCATGTTCGTCCGCATGCTGAAGCTGGATGACGCCACGCGCGCGGCTTACGACCTCAGCAGCCACCAGGTGGCCGTGCACGCCGCCGCGCCCTGCCCGGTCGACGTCAAGCACCGGATGATCGCGTGGTGGGGGCCGATCATCCACGAATACTACGCCGGCACCGAGGGCACGGGCGCGACCATCATCGACAGCGCCGACTGGCTGGCCCACCCCGGCTCGGTCGGCCGCCCGGCGCTCGGCGTCCTGCACATCTGCGACGAGGAAGGCGCCGAGCTGCCGATCGGTGAGAGCGGGCTGATCTACTTCGAGCGCGAGCAGATGACCTTCGCCTACCACAACGACCCGGCCAAGACCCGCGCCGCCCAGCACCCGGCCCACGACAACTGGATGAGCCTAGGCGACGTCGGCTACGTCGACGAGGAGGGCTACCTCTACCTCACCGACCGCAAGGCCTTCATGATCATCTCCGGCGGGGTCAACATCTATCCGCAGGCGATCGAGGACGCGCTGATCGTGCACCCCAAGGTGGGCGACGTGGCGGTGTTCGGCGTGCCCAACGAGGAGATGGGCGAGGAGGTGAAGGCGGTGGTCGAGCCCGCCCCCGGCGTCGCCCCCACCGACGACCTCGCCGCCGAGCTGCTGGCCTTCGCCCGCGAGCACCTGGCCCACTACATGGCGCCGCGCTCGATCGACTTCATCGAGGAGATGCCGCGGCTGCCGACGGGGAAGCTGTACAAGCGGGTGCTCAAGGACCGCTACTGGAGCGGCCGGGCGATCTGAGCGGGGCCACCGTAGGCGGAGAAGCGCGCTCGAGGCGCCCGCAAACGCGGCCCCCGCACGGCCGAATCCCCGCCTGTGCCGCCCCCGCTACAGTCAAGCCGCGACCCCGGTTCCAAGCTTCGCGCAGACAGTATGACGCACGCGCCGCACGTCGCCCCCGGGGAAATCAGCTGTTAACGGAGGGTGGCGCGCGGCCCCGGGGGGTGTCGGCGCACTTCGCCGCTCCCGTCTCGGGGGGCAAGTCAAAAACCGCCCGCTCCTTGAGGCCACATGAGTTACGCCACCGCGCTTTCGGCGCCGGCGCGGCCGCGCGCGCCCTTTCTGCTCGCGCTCGTCGCCCTGCTGGTCATCGCCGTCGTCGGCCTCGATCCCGCGCAGCTCAACAGCCTGGCCGCGGGCTACTGGGACGTGGTCTCCCCCTCGGCGTCGGCGCCGACGGCGCTGGCGGGCCTGGCCGCCGCTCCGCCCTTCTACCTCACCGGCGTCAGCCCGGCCGGGCGCGAGCGCGCCGTGCGCTGCCTTACCGACGCCATCTACTACGAGGCCGCCACCGAGCCCGAGCAGGGTCAGCGCGCCGTGGCCCAGGTGGTGCTGAACCGCTTGCGCGACCCGCATTTCCCGAAGACCGTCTGCGGCGTCGTCTACGAAGGTTGGAGCCGGCGCACCGGCTGCCAGTTCTCCTTCACCTGCGACGGCTCGATCCGCCGCCGCCGCGCCATCCCCGCCCTGTGGCAACGGCTGCGCCCGCTGGCCGAGCAGGCGCTGGACGGCTACGTCGTGCCCGAGGTGGGCGCCTCCACCCACTACTACGCCGAGTACGTGCGCCCGAACTGGCTGGTCTCGGTCGCCCAGGTGACCCAAATCGGCCAGCACATCTTCTGCTCGTGGAAGGGCCGCGCCGGCCAGGTGAGCGCGCTCACCGGCGCCTACTCGGGCGACGAATTCGCCACCACCGACGCCGCGCTGAGCGGCCAAGGCGGCGCGCGGCCGGCGCGCCACCCCGTCTCCCGCCTGCGCCGCGTGACTGGCCATCTGCGGGTGGCGGACGCGGACCGCGGCGACGGACGCGCCTGACTTCGCTCTTCCCCGCGGAAGCGGGGACCCAGGGGTTTTATCGGAGGGCGCGAGCTTTTCAGAAAAAGCCTGGGTCCCCGCTTCCGCGGGGAAAAGCGGGGCTTGGTCCGGAGCCGGTTACCGCAGCTTCAGGAACGACGGGTCGCGGAAGGGGTCGCCCGTATTCAGCCGCTCGTGGAAGCCGCTGATCCGTGGGCCGGCGCGGCCCTCGCGGGCGTCGTACGCCGCGTCCTCGCCGAAGAAGCGCAGGGTCAGGGTGCGGCGGCGGCCGCCTGGGTGCGTGGCGGCGCCGCCGTGCAGCATGGCGGGGTGGAAGAGCACCACGTCGCCGGGCTCCGTGCCGTAGCCGACGATGTCCCAGGCGGCGGCATCGGCGGCGCGGCCGGCCTCGATGTCGGGCAGGCGCGGCAGCGAGGACTGCGGGTTGATCGGGGCGGTGTCGTCGCCGAGCTCGAAGCGCGAGCCGTTGTAGAGCCGGCCCCTGTGCGAGCCGCGCACGAACTCCAGCGCGTCGGCGGCGGGGACCGGGTCGAAGCTGATCCAGGCCACCGCGAGGTGGCGCCCCGCGATGGCGAGGTAGGCGCTATCCTGGTGCCAGGGCGTGCGCCGCGTCTCGCCGCCCTCTTTCAGGAACACCTGCTCGTAGAAGAACCATACGTCGGGCGCGCCCCAGATGTCGGCGATCAGGCCCGGCAGCGGCGAGGCCTGCAGCATGGCGCGGTAGCCGTCCAGGCAGCGCGGATTGTAGAGGTCGTTGAGGAAGACGGCGTCGGTGGCCTGGGCGAAGCGGGCGGCGCCGGGGCCTGGATTGGCGAGGCTCCACTCCCAGGCGGCGAGCGCATCGGCCAGCGCCGGCGGCGGCAGCGCCGCCTTCAGCAGGACGACGCCGTCCTCTTCGTACTGGCGTTTCAGCGACATGGCGGGCGATAGTCCGTGGCGGTGGCGGGATTGATCCACCGCTCACCCGCGGGAAGGCAAGTGGCGGATCAGGGACCTAAGACAGCGGCGCCGGCCTCGCTGGTTCCCAGTGGCGACCAGGACTGGGCCGAGCTGGTCCCGCTGGCGGCGCTGGCGGCGTGGATGGACGCGCGGGGGCTTGGCGGCGGGCCGATCGAAAACGCGCGGCTGCTGCCCGGCGGCACCCAGAACATCCTGCTGCGCTTCGAGCGCGGCGGCCGCGGCTTCGTGCTGCGCCGGCCGCCCAAGCACCTGCGCGCCAACTCCAACGAGACCATGCGGCGCGAGGCGCGGGTGCTGGCCGCGCTGGCCGGGACCGACGTGCGCCACCCGGCGCTGATCGCCGCCGAGCCGGCTGAGGATGTGATCGGCGCGGCCTTCTACCTGATGGCGCCGGTCGACGGCTTCTGTCCGCGCGACGAGATGCCGGCGTTGCATGCGGGCGATCCGGCCATCCGGCATGAGATGGGCCTGCAGATGTTCGGCGCGATAGGCGCGCTCGCCAAGGTGGACTGGCGCGCCAAGGGGTTGGACGGGCTTGGCCGGCTGGACGGCTTCCTGGAGCGCCAGGTCCCGCGTTGGCGCGCCCAGCTGGAGAGCTACGCCGAGCACGACGGCTGGCCGGGGCTGGCCGGCCTGCCCGGCGTGACCGACATCGGACGCTGGCTGGAGGAGCATCGGCCGCCGTCGTTCGGGCCAGGCCTGATCCACGGCGACTTCCACTTCGGCAACGTGCTCTTCCGCCGCGATGGACCGCAGATCGCCGCCATGGTCGACTGGGAGCTGACCACGCTGGGCGATCCGCTGGTGGACCTGGGGGGCGTGCTCTCCGGCTGGCCCGCGGACGGCGCCGCGACCGGCCCGGTGAAACCCTGGAGCGGTTTTCCGACCCGCGCCGAGCTGGTGGACCACTATGCGGCGATCACCGGCCGCGATGTCAGCCGCGCCGACTGGTACGAGGTGCTGGCCTGCTACAAGATCGGCTGCATCCTCGAAGGGACGTATGCCCGCGCCTGCGCCGGCAAGGCCCCGAAGGCCACCGGCGACTACCTGCACAACAACACGCTGAGCCTGTTCCGGCGGGCGCTGGAGAAGATCGGGTAGATTTTCAGGGAGCCACGGAAAGCACGGAAAACACCGACGGGCCGAGTTTTTCACCACCTTCCAGTGTCATCCCGGAGACCCGCGAAGCGGAGTCGTCCGGGATCTGCTTTCTCGATTTGCGCCGAGTAGATCCCGGCTCTCCGCTACGCTCCGGCCGGGATGACATTGATCTTTGAAAAGATCCGGACCCGTCCGTGCTTTCAGTGTTTTCCGTGGCCGTTCTTAGCAACACCAGCTGCGGCCTCACCCCATCCGGAACAGCTCCAGCGCCGTCTTGCCCACGATCTTCTGCGCGTCCTCCACCGACGCGGCGTCGAACACCGCCTGGATGGCGCTGCGCGTATAGCCGAAGGTCGATTCCTGATGCGGGTAGTCGGACGACCACATCACCCGGTCCGCGCCGATGCGGTGCAGCAGCTCCAGGCCGGCGGGGTCGGTCATGAAGGTCGCGTAGCAGTGGTTGAACCAGTACCAGCTCGGCGGGTGGGCGAGCTTGGGGTTCATCACCGTCGGGAACGAGTTGTAGATCATGTCGGCGTCGTGGAGCATCGACGCGACCCAGCATATGCCGCCCTCGGCGAACACCACGCGCAGCTTCGGGAAGCGGTCGAACACGCCGCCGAAGGTCAGCTGCGCCCAGATGTGGCGGAAGCCCTGCATCTGCGTCAGCACGAAGGTGCCCGCGGCGCCCGGCGCGGCGGTGGGGATGGCCTCGCCGATGTGGAAGCACAGCGGGATGCCGCTACCCTCCACCGCCTCCCAGAAGGGATCGAGCTTGGAGTTGGAGTACTGGATCGGCTCGCCGTCCACGTCCTCGCCCGGCTTGATCGGGACCATCAGGCAGTGGGCGCCCAGCGCGGCGCAGCGCTCGACGCTCTCCCTCGCCAGCGCCGGATCCCAGTAGTTGGGGATCATCACCGGGAAGAGCCGGCCCTGGCCCGCCGCGCAGGCCTCGGCGATCGCCTCGTTGTAGGCAGCGAAGGTCTCCGGCCGGTTCATCATCTTGCCGAACATGAAGAGGCCGAAGAGCCGCTGCGGGAAGATCAGCTCCTTCTCGACGCCCTCGATATCGAGGTCGGCGAGGCGGGCCGCGACGTCGGTGAAGCCGGGCGTGCATTCCAGCGAGGTGCAGAGCGCCGCGGCGAGCGGCGGCGGGGTCATGGGCTTGCCGGCGACGGTCAGCTGGTAGCCGCCGTCGCGGAACTCCATCCTGGGCGCCTGCTGCTTCAGGTGCTCGGGGAAGCGGTCCACCCAGATGTCGCCTTCCAGCATGTGGCTGTCGGCGGAGACGATCACCGTACCCTCGGGCCACGGCCTGGCGGCCGCCTGCGGCGCGCGCTGCGGCGACAGCGCGATCCCGACCATCTCGGGAATCTCGAGCACGAAGGCGTCGTGGGATGCGTCATCGGCCATGGTCGTCACTCCCTCAGTTCAGCTCGCACACCACGCCCGACTTCACGTCGGTGTAGCGGCCGCCCTCCCAGGCGACCTCGCCGTTGACCACCACGGCCTCGACGCCCACCGCGTCGCGGACGTAGCGCATGCCGTCGCCCGGCATGTCGAACTGCGGCCGCTCGGGGCCGCGGCCGATCGTGCCGGCGTCGAACACCACCACGTCGGCGGCGAAGCCGGGGCGCAGCTCGCCGCGGTCCTTCAGACCCCAGATCTGCGCCGTGTCGGAGGTGATCTTCTTCACCGCCGCTTCCAGCGTGAAGGCGCCCGAGCCGCGCACGAACTCGCTGAACAGGTAGCCGGTGTCGCCATAGGTGGCGAACGAGGCCAGGTGCGCGCCGCCGTCGCTGGCGCCGATGTGGACCAGCGGGTGGGCCAGCATCGGCCCGATCCGCGCCGTGTCGTCGTGGCCGCGGCTGGCGGCGAGGAAGCCGACGTCGAGGCCGTGCTCCAGCGAGACGTCGATCAGCGCCCGCGCCGGGCTCTGACCGCGCTCGGCGGCGATGTCGGCGAGGGTGCGGCCGGCCAGGTGCGCCGGCGCCTCGTCGCCGCCGCGCACCACCAGCGCACCGAAGATGGCCATGCCGCCGTCCGGCCCGGCGTCCTCGATCATCCTGTCCACGACGTCCGGATCGCGCAGCGCCGCCAGCCGCAGCTCCAGCGGCTGGCGCAGCACCCGCACCCAGCGCGGCAGCCGGGCGAAGAACAGGCTGGGCCGCAGCAGCGAGAAGCTGATGTCGATCGGCCGGGTCTGCATCTGCGGCCACACCCGCGCGCCGCGCGCCGCCTGCTCCTCCACCCGCGCCAGCGCCCGGGGCGCGCTCTCCGGTGTGAAGCTCGAGTCGAACAGCGGCGAGAAGGTGGTGGGGATGTCGTGCTTCAAGGAGAGCTCGGCCAGCTGGTCGATGCGGGCGATGGTGAGGTCGACCGCGTAGAACTCCGGCACGATCTGCAGCATGCGCCCGAACTCGCCGAGCACCGCCGAGAGCGAGTCCAGTTCCTCGAAGGCGGCGAAGCGCGACGGCACGGGCCGGCCCTCCTCGTTGACGTCGACGAAGCTGGTGGAAAGGCCGACCGCGCCGGCGCCCAGGCAATCGCGCAGCAGGTCCTGCATGGCGGCGATCTCGGCGGCCGTCGCGGCACGCTGGTTCGCCGCCTCGCCCATCACCCACAGCCGGATGACGCTGTGGCCGACCAGCGGCGCGACGTTGATGGAGAGGCCCGGCGCCAGCGCGTCGCGGTAGCCGGCGAAATCCTCCCAGGTCCACTCGAACGCATCGGTGAAGGCCTGCGGCGGCAGCTCCTCGATCTGCTGGAACATGCCGACCAGCGCCTTGCGGTCCTTGGCCTTCAGCGGCGCCAGAGAGAGCGAGCAGTTGCCCGGCACCACCGCGGTGATCCCGTGCGCCAGCGCCGGCCGCGCGGCGCCGTCCCAGAGGAGCTGCACGTCGAAATGGGTGTGCGGGTCGATGAAGCCGGGCGCGACCGTCCGGCCCGCGGCATCGAGCGTGCGCGCCGCCTCGCCCTCGACCCGCGGCCCGACGGCGGCGATGCGGCCGTCCTTGATGGCGACGTCGCCGGCGAAGCCCGGCGCGCCGGTCCCGTCGACGACCGTGCCGCCCTTGATGAGGAGGTCGAACATTCAGAGGTCCTTGATCAGCGGGCGCCAGGGGCGGCCGACGAGGGCGGCGAGGCTGTCGGCGCCCGCGGCGCGGAGCAGGTCGAAGCCGGTCTGGGGGTCGAGGGCGACGGCGCTCGTCGCCCCGTTGCCGTGCAGCAGCCGCACCAGCAGCTCGGCCGCGCCGTCGTGGCCGGCCACGATCTCGGCGCCCGAGACCACCGCGTCGTCGAGGCGAGTCATGGCGGACTCCCGGCGCACGATCCCCTCACCCTCCCACGATGCTCACGCATCGCGGGCCCCTCCCTCTCCCGATGGGAGAGGTGAAGAGTGCGAAGACCTCTCCCATCGGGAGAGGGAGGGGCCCGATGCGCAGCATTGGGAGGGTGAGGGGATCGGTCCGACCCGGTTAGAAGGCTGACAGTTTAGTCCGATTGCATCGCTGACGGTCTAGCGGTTCGGCAGGAGGAGCCTGCCGATGCCTTGGAGCCCGACGTCAGTGATCGATCAGAAGGTGTTGTTTTTGAACGAGTGGCT
>DASXEN010000045.1:0-12829 GCA_036490095.1 Caulobacteraceae bacterium | reverse complement strand
TCCCCCATCGAGGGGGAAGGGTGTCTGAGAGACTGTGATGCGTCCCGTCTTCGTCAATATCGGCGAGCGGACCAATGTCACCGGCTCGGCGCGCTTCCGCAAGCTGGTCGCCAACGGCGACTACCACGCCGCGCTCGCCGTCGCCCGCCAGCAGGTGGAGGCCGGCGCGCAGGTGCTGGACGTCAACATGGACGAGGGGTTGCTCGACAGCCCCAAGGCCATGGTCACCTTCCTCAACCTGATCGCCGCCGAGCCCGACATCGCCCGCGTGCCGATCATGATCGATAGCTCCAAGTGGGAGGTGATCGAGGCCGGGCTGAAGTGCGTGCAGGGCAAGGCGATCGTCAACTCGATCTCCCTGAAGGAGGGCGAGGCCAAATTCTTCGAGCAGGCCCGCAAATGCCTGCGCTACGGCGCGGCGGTGGTGGTGATGGCCTTCGACGAGCAGGGCCAGGCCGACACCCGCAACCGCAAGGTGGAGATCTGCGGCCGCGCCTATCGTCTGCTGACGGAGGAGATCGGCTTCCCGCCCGAGGACATCATCTTCGACCCCAACATCTTCGCCGTGGCGACGGGGCTGGAGGAGCACAACAATTACGCGGTCGACTTCGTCGAGGCGACGCGGGCGATCAAGCAGCAGCTGCCCTACGCGCGCATTTCGGGCGGCGTCTCCAACATCTCGTTCGGCTTCCGCGGCAACGAGCCGGTGCGCCGGGCGATGCACTCGGTGTTCCTCTACCACGCCATCGCCGCGGGCATGGACATGGGCATCGTCAACGCCGGCGAGCTGCCGGTCTACGACGAGATCGAGCCGGAGCTGCGCGAGGCCGTCGAGGACGTGATCCTCAACCGCCGCGCCGACGCCACCGAGCGGCTGGTCGACCTGGCGCCGAAGTACAAGGGCGGCGCGGCGGTGGAGAAGACCGCCGACCTCGCCTGGCGCGCCGCCCCGGTCAGCGAGCGGCTCAGCCACGCCCTGGTGCGGGGCATCGGCGACTTCATCGAGGCCGACACCGAGGAGGCGCGGCTGGCGGCCGCCAAGCCCCTGGAGGTGATCGAAGGGCCGCTGATGGCCGGCATGAACGTGGTCGGCGACCTGTTCGGCGCCGGCAAGATGTTCCTGCCGCAGGTGGTCAAGTCGGCGCGGGTGATGAAGCAGGCGGTGGCCTACCTGCTGCCGTTCATGGAGGCCGAGGGCGGCGCCGTGCGCAAGTCGTCCGGCAAGGTGCTGATGGCCACCGTCAAGGGCGACGTGCACGACATCGGCAAGAACATCGTCGGCGTGGTTCTTCAGTGTAACGACTATGAGGTGATCGACCTGGGCGTCATGGTCCCGGCCGACCGCATTCTCGACGAGGCGGTGAAGCAAGAGGTCGACATTGTCGGCCTCTCCGGCCTGATCACCCCGTCGCTGGACGAGATGGTGTTCGTGGCCGGCGAGATGGAGCGGCGCGGCATGTCGATCCCGCTGCTGATCGGCGGCGCCACCACCAGCCGCACCCACACGGCGGTGAAGATCGAGCCGGCCTACCGGCGCGGGTCCACCACCTACGTCACCGACGCCAGCCGCGCGGTCGGCGTGGTGTCCGGCCTGATGTCGCCGGTCGAGCGGCCCAAGGCCGAGGCCGAGACGCGCGCCGAGTACGTCCGCATCCGCGAGCAGTTCGTCCGCACCCAGGAGGCCAAGGTGCGCACCCCGCTGGCGGCGGCGCAGGCCAACCGCTTCGCCATCGACTGGCCGGCCTACCAGCCGCCGAAGCCGAGCTTCATCGGCACACGGACGTTCGGCCCCTACGACCTCGGCGAGCTGGCCCGCTACATCGACTGGACGCCGTTCTTCGCCACCTGGGAGCTGGTCGGGCCCTATCCGGCCATCCTCGAGGACGACGTGGTCGGCGAGGCGGCCCGCTCGCTGTTCGCCGACGCCCAGGCGATGCTGAAGCAGGTGATCGCCGAGCGCTGGTACGAGGCGCGCGGCGTCGCCGGCCTCTGGCCCGCCAATTCCGACGGCGACGACATCGTAGTCTGGACCGACGAGACCCGCACCACCGAGCGCGGCCGCCTGCACACCCTGCGCCAGCAGATGTCGCGCGCCGCCGGCCGCGCCAACCTGGCGCTGGCCGACTTCGTCGCCCCGATCGGCGGCCCGGCCGACTACATCGGCGGCTTCGCGGTCACTGCCGGGCTCGGAGAGCTGGAGGTCGCCACCCGCTTCAAGGCCGCCGGCGACGACTATTCGGCCATCCTCGCCACCTCGCTCGCCGACCGCCTGGCCGAGGCCTTCGCCGAGGCGCTGCACCACAAGCTGCGCGCCGAGCTGTGGGGCTACGCCCCGGACGAAGCCTTCGACATCGCCGCCCTGGTCGGCGAGAAGTACCGCGGAATCCGGCCGGCGCCCGGCTATCCGGCCCAGCCCGACCACACCGAGAAGGCGACGCTGTTCCAGCTGCTGGACGCCACGGCGGCGACCGGGATCGAGCTGACCGAGAGCTTCGCCATGATGCCGCCGGCCTCGGTCTCCGGCCTCTACTTCTCGAACCCTGAGGCTCACTACTTCGGCGTCGGCAAGATCGAGCGCGACCAGGCCGCCGACTACGCCCGCCGCAAGGGCTGGCCGCTGGCGCAAGCCGAACGCTGGCTCGCCCCGATCCTCAACTACGAGCCGACGCGGGCGGTGGCGGCCTAGCAGGATCGCGCTGTTCCTGGCGTCGATGACGTCGCCTGAGCGGACTCTCCGAATGACCGCGATGGGTGGGAAGCGGACGTTGGGGCCGACCACGGAAGCAGCCAGCGTCAATGTACGGGCGGCATCGGGTTCAACACACGGCGCACGACGGAACTGTCGTCCGATAGCCTCTCCGCGCGCACGGCGTGAAAGACGACTGAAAGCTTGAACCGGTCCGTCTCGATGCTCGCGGCGTACATCGGCTTCCCTATGCGGGTCGCCCAGTTCTCCGCGACGGGGTCCTCGTCTGGAGCGTCAACGCCCGGATAGGCAAGCGACCAGTTGCTACCCCAGACATATCCGTCCGGCGCGCCTGCCGCTTCCCAGGCGGCGTAGTCGGTAAGCACGTCGTCCCACGACCGAGGCCACACGTCGTCCCCAACCCTGGTCTCGTAATGCGCCTCGACAACATGGGTGAGGGTGACCTCATACGTCGCGCCGGCTTGCAAGATCAGGACGTAGTCCCGACCGTGCGGCGCGAAACCGTGGGCCATAACGCCAAAGTCAATCTCGGGCAGCCAATCGCCCAGAAGAGTTTTCAAGGGGTTCTCGGCCACCGCCCGCTCCGCAGTTTTCGCCAAGCTAGGGCGTCCGTCTCACGACTGCTATGGGTCGACTCCGATCCCTCGCTTCCTGCCAGCAAGCCGACGTTAGTCCGCCCGTCCCACAAGCGGACTTCGCCAACCGCCGCTGAGGGTGGTTTGCGGACCTCCCAAGAAGATGCTCGGCTGCTGTCCCGACCAACCTGAGCGGCGGCGATGCGCCCATACCTTGTTTGCTACGACTACGGCATGGGCGGATTGCGGTGGTGGATAACTGCGCCATCTGCGGAAGCGATCAGAAAGAGATATCGGGAGGTCTCGGTCTTCAAACAGCCGCCGCCGTGGTGGAACGACGAAGTGGACCGCCTCACACCCAGGCGGGCGCTGGGCGACGACCCGGACGACGCGCTCAGGCTGCTGGCTCGCTAGGGCCGCTTCGGTTCGGGCCGATAGCAGGCATCTAGATGACTGCGGCGTCCGGAGGTTTCGCGAGCGCGGCTTCCAAGGCGGCGACGGCCCGCACTGGGAAATGCGACCACCGCTTCAGCAACTGATCGTGTGGCTCATTGGACATCGTGCGCAGCAGCCCCGAAAGGATCGCACGACCAAAGTCATCAGGATCGCACGTGGCGCGCAGGACCTCGGTGGCGATCATCGTCTCCACGTCGTCGATCCTTGTGATGACGACGTCCAGTTCCGGCCCGCGCGCCAGCTTCAAGAGCCACTGCCATCGTGGTTCCGGCTCGTCGTCCATCGAGAAGGTCTCGGCCCTCCCGCCCTGGCACGCTATGCTGACGGTCGCGCGGACGAGGTCGTCGAGACCGTCCGTCAGCGCATGGGAAAAGGGTCCGATTTTGACTGACCGCTCGCCGACCCTCAATGAGCAGGACGCCCAGCCGGGCGGCCCAGTTAAAATGGAGCAGTCGAACTCAACGGGCTCAGCCATGGCGGCTGTTTAGCACGAGGTCCTCCGCAAGGTCCGTTTAGGGTCGGAAGCGGCCCTGCATGGCCTACTAAGGAAGCCAGTTCTTTCCCATCCAAGACCACAGATGCCGGTTCCAATACCAGAGGGCGACGGCGGCAGCGGCAAGGCTTAGGGCGAGGGTGCGCATGGCCCGAGCATGCGGCATCCGGCGCGGCTGGCAAACTCGCCGCGGCGCCGTGGCGTGATCTGGCGCGAGGGGCGCCGTTCGGCCTAGGGTGATCGGCGATAAGGGAGGACGTCGGAATGGCGCTGGACATGGTGGACGGGGTGGTGGCGGACAGGTTCGCCGCCGTGCGCGGCGCCTTCGAGCACAACCTCGCCTCGGGCGCGGACCTGGGCGCCTCGTTCTGCGCCACCCTGGACGGTGAGGTGGTGGCCGACCTCTGGGGCGGCTGGGCCGACGAGGCGAAGACCCGGCCCTGGGAGAAGGACACCATCGTCAACGTCTATTCGACCACCAAGACGATGACCTTCCTCTGCGCGCTGATGCTGGCCGACCAGGGGCAGCTCGATTTCGCCGCGCCGGTGGCGAAGTACTGGCCGCAGTTCGCCGCCAACGGGAAGGGCGAGATCCCGGTCAGCTACCTGATGGCCCACTCGGCCGGTCTCTCGGGCTGGCGCGAGCCGATGACGACCGAGGACCTCTACGACTGGGAAAAGTGCGTCAGCGGCCTCGCCGCCCAGGCGCCGCTGTGGCCGCCGGGCACGCAGAGCGGCTACCACGCCATCACCCAGGGCTACCTGGTCGGCGAGGTGGTGCGGCGCGTCACCGGCAGGACGATCGGGGCCTTCTTCCGCGACGAGATCGCCGGGCCGCTGGGCGCCGACTTCTGGATCGGCCTGCCGGCGTCGCAGGACGGCCGCGTCGCCGACCTGGTCCCGCCGCCGCCCAGCGGCGACATCAGCACCCTGGCGCAGAGCGAGCTCTCGAAGATCACCCTGTCCAACCCGGTCGTCGATGTGCTGGCGACGCGCGACCGGGCCTGGCGCGGCGCCGAGATCCCGGCGGCCGGCGGCACGGGCAACGCCCGCTCGATCGCCACCGTCCACATGATCCTCGCCAACGGCGGGGTGGCCCAGGGCAAGCGCTTCATGTCGGAAGCCGGCTGCCGCAAGGCGCTGGAGCTGCAGATCGAGGGCGACGACCTGATCCTGGGCGCGCCGATCCGCTTCGGCATGGGCTTCGGGCTGGCCGACGGCCTCGTCCCTGCGCCCAACCCGGACACCATCTTCTGGGGCGGCTACGGCGGCTCGGTGATCATCATCGACATGACCGCGCACGCCACCTACGGCTACGCGATGAACAGGATGGGCGGCGGCACGGTCGGCGACACCCGCTCGTTCGCCATGATCGGCGCCATGTGGCAGGCGCTGGCCGCCTGACCACGAAAGCCTGAATCACAGAAGGGACGTTTGCGGATGAAGGACTTCAGCGGCAAGATCGCGGTGATCACCGGCGGCGGCACTGGCATGGGGCGCGAGCTCGCCCGCCAGCTGGTCGCCGAGGGCTGCAGCGTCGCCATGTGCGACCTCTCCGAGGCCAACATGGCCGAGACCGCGCG
The DNA here is from genome assembly GCA_036490095.1 of Caulobacteraceae bacterium. Taxonomy (GTDB): domain Bacteria; phylum Pseudomonadota; class Alphaproteobacteria; order Caulobacterales; family Caulobacteraceae; genus Acaudatibacter. The sequence continues at coordinate 7,015 of DASXEN010000045.1, read as the reverse complement.
GCTGTGCCGCCAGGAGGCGGGTCAGGGCGCCAAGGTGTCGACCCACCTCGCCGACGTCTCGGTCGAGGATCAGATCGTCCGCTTCCGCGACGAAGTGGCCAAGGAGCAGGACACCGACAGGATCCACCTGCTGTTCAACAACGCCGGCATCGGCGGCGGCGGCAGCTTCGTCAACTCGACCCGCGCGGAGTGGGAGAAGACCTTCAACGTCTGCTGGGGCGGGGTCTATTACGGCTGCCGCGCCTTCCTGCCGATGCTGATGAAGGCCGACGAAGGCCACATCGTCAACACCTCCAGCGTCAACGGCTTCTGGGCCTCGCTGGGGCCGCAGACGGCGCACACCGCCTACAGCGCCGCCAAGTTCGCGGTGAAGGGCTTCACCGAGGCGCTGATCAACGACCTGCGGATCAACGCGCCGCACCTGAAGTGCTCGGTGGTGATGCCCGGCCACATCGGCACCGACATCGCCATCAACTCGCGGCTGGTGATCGCCGGCTCGCAGGACACCCATCTCGGCGCCGACGCCTTGGCCAACGCCCGCCGGCAGATGGCGCGGATGGGCCTCGCCGCCGACCAGCTCACCGACGCGCAGATCCAGGCCATGGTCGACGAGCAGGGCCGCCGCTTCCGCGACGACGCCCCGACCAGCGCCGCCCAGGCCGCCAAGATCATCCTCGACGGGGTGAAGGCGGCCCAGTGGCGGATCCTGGTCGGCGACGACGCCCACCGCATGGACAGTCTGGTGCGAGAAGATCCGGCGCACGCCTACGAGCCGGAATTCTTCCAAAAGCTGCGCGAAGCCGCCGGCTGGCAACTGGGCGGGGGCGCGCCGGCGCGGTAGGGACGAAGTCGCCACGCTGCTTGGCGCTTCGGCAAGTCGGCCCTCGCGGTCGCGGCGCCGCTCTCGCGACCGATAGACCCGGTCAGAGCCCGCCGTCGATCGCATGGCAGGCATTTTTTCCGAGGTCCGGGCCGGGTCAAGGATCGCGCCTCCGGCGCGACCGCGGAGCGGCGGCGCTTCGCGCCGTCCTTGACGCGGTCCGGCCCCTCGGAAGAGCATCAGCCAAGCGAACGATGGTGCTTTCTCGATCTCATCCCCACTAACGACGGTCACCGCCGGGCTTTGTCCCGGCGGCCCATGAACACGGCGCCGGGAGTGGCCGTGCGGCCGCACGCCTCGGCTCGCACGGTGTTCATGGATGGCCGGCACAAAGGCCGGCCAAGACCGCGTGTGAGGGAGCGCCGGCCTACCCCTCCACCTGCGCCAGGAACGTCCGCTCCTCCGAGAGGATGAACCGCTTCTCCATCGCGTCGCGGAAGTTGGCCATGGCGGCGTCGTCGGCGCGCAAGGCTGCGCGGTAGGTCTCGTAGGCGGCGAGGCTGTCGAAGCCGACCAGCGCCAGGGCGACGTTGTTGGTCCCCTCGTGGGGCATGAAGTAGCCGAGGCAGTCGCCGCCGCAGGCCGGGATGATCGACAGCCACTTCTTCGCATAGGCCTCGAAGGCGTCGCGCTGGAACGGGTCGATCACGTAGCGGATGCAGCAGACGATAGTCATGGCGGCGGCTCCCTGAGGTCCTGGACGTCGTCCTGGTAACGCGCCCGGCGCCGACAAAGCTTCGGCCCGCGTCGAATGGTGGTCGGGCCGCCGCGGCGCTAGGCTGGGCGCATGCGAGATGGACCCGACATCGCCAGGATCGCCGCGCTGCTGGGCGATCCGGCGCGCACCCACATGCTGACCGCGCTGATGGGCGGCCAGGCGCTGACTGCCGGCGAGCTGGCGCGCGAGGCCTGCGTGACGCCGCAGACCGCCTCGTCGCACCTGGCCAGGCTGGCCGAGGGCGGGCTGATCGCGCCGCGCAGGCAGGGCCGCTGCGTCTACTACGCGCTGACCGGGCCGCGGGTGGCCGAGCTGATGGAGCAGCTGGCGGGGCTGGCCGCGGCGGCCGGCCATCGGCGCACGCGGCCGGGGCCGCGCGATCCGGCGCTGCGCCGCGCGCGGGTCTGCTACGACCACCTGGCCGGCGAGCTGGGCGTCGCCATGCTCGACGGCCTCGTCGCCCGTGGGGCGATCGAGGACCGCGGCGGGGCGCTCAGCCTCACCGGCGCCGGGGCAGGCCTGGCGCGGGCGTTCGGGGTGGCGGACGAGGCGCTGGCCGGCGGGCGGCGGCCGGTGTGCAAGGCCTGCCTCGACTGGAGCGAGCGGCGCAGCCACCTGGCGGGCTCGCTCGGCCAGGCGCTGCTGGCGCAGATCCTGGCCCGCGGCTGGGCGCGCCGGGTCGAGGGCTGCCGCGCGGTCGCCTTCACCGCGCCGGGGCTGGCGGCGTTCGAGAAAACCTTCGCGGTCGGCGCGTTCTAGGGCTGCGGCGGCGGCGCGCCGTCGTCGGCCTTCGGCGGGGCGGGGTCGCCGTTTCCGTCGCTCGCCGCCGCGGCGCCGGAGTTCTGCTTGGCCAGGAAGCTGTCGATGGTGTCCACCTGCGGCTTGTCCGGCGTCGGCGACGGCGCCGCCTGCGGCGCATCGGCGGCGGGCGGCCCCGAGTCCTGTGGCCCGGCGTCCTGCGGGGCCGCGTCGTGCGGGGCGGCGTCCTCGGCCGGCGGCGGCGCCTGGCCGGCGTTGTAGCGCAGCGAGGCGCCGAGCAGCAGCGAGCGCTTGGTCAGCGCGCGGGCATTGGTGTCGCAGGCGTCCGGCAGCGCCCAGCCCAGCCAGGCGCGGGCCAGCTCACGCTCGGTCTTGGCCTGGGCCAGCGACCAGACGTTGCGGCCCTGCGAGATCGCCGCCGCGCCGCGGCCGGTGATCGGCTCGGGGCTGGCCTTCTCGGCGGCGGTGACCGCGGCGCCGATCAGCTTCAGCTCGACCCGGGCGGCGGCCATGTCGGAGCTGTAGGGCTTGGCCTCCTTCACCGAGGTGCCGAACATCCGGTCGATGTCCTTCAGGTCCGGGATCACCTTCTCGTAGATGTTGAGGTACTGGTCGAGCGCGCCGTAGCACCAGGCGGCCAGCTCGTAGCTGTCGGTGGGTGCGCCGGCCGGCAGCGGCTCGCCGACGTTGCCGCCGGCCGCGGCGTCGTCGGGCGCGGCGGTCATCAGCGTGGCGGCGAGGATGAGGGCGGGGATCATACGCGGGGGTTCCGTAAGGTGGGCGGGCGGTCGGACGCGTCAGCCTGCGTTCGACCCAAACCCGCCGCCCCCGGGAGTCTCGATCTCGATGACGTCGCCCGGCCGCACCGAGATGGAAAAGCAGCCGTCCAGCACCATTACCTCGCCGGATGGCCGGATCAACCTTTGACTTCCGGGACGCCCGGGGCCGCCGCCGGCGAGGCCCTGCGGGGCGTGATCGCGGCGGGTGGAGAGCAGCGCCGCCTCCATGGCGCCGAGGAAGCGCAGCCGCCGCCGCGCGCCGTCGCCGCCCGGATGCGCGCCGGCCCCGCCCGAGCCGCGGCGCACCTCGAACGCCTCCAGCCGCACCGGGAAGCGCCGCTCCAGGATCTCCGGGTCGGTGAGGCGCGAGTTGGTCATGTGGGTGTGGACCGCTGAGGCGCCGGCGGCCCTGGCCGTGGCGCCGGCGCCGCCGCAGATGGTCTCGTAATACTGCCGCTCGGCGTCGCCGAAGGTGAAGTTGTTCATCGTGCCCTGGCTGTTGGCCATCACGCCCAGGGCCGCGAAGAGGGCATCGACGACGTGCTGGCTGGTCTCGACGTTGCCGGCCACCACCGCGGCGGGCGGGCGCGGGTTCAGCATCGAGCCGTCCGGCACGACGATGCGCAGCGGCGTCAGACAGCCGGCGTTCAGCGGGATGTCGTCGTCGACCAGGCAGCGGAACACGTAGAGGGCGGCGGCGTCCACCACCGAGGCCGGGGCGTTGAAGTTGGAGGCGAGCTGGGGACTGGAGCCGGTGAAGTCGAGCACCGCCTCGCCGCGCGCGGCGTCGACGCGGGCGCGGACCACGATCTGGCCGCCGCCGTCCATCGGCACCCGCGCCTCCCCGTCCTTCAGCACCCCGACGGCGCGGCGCACCGCGGCCTCGGCGTTGGCCTGCACGAAGCCCATGTAGCGGGCCACTTCGTCCGCCCCCTGCCGCTCGATCAGCGCGGCGACCGCGGCGGCGCCGGCCTGGCAGGCGGCGATCTGCGCCTTCAGGTCGGCGAGGTTGCGGTCCGGCGCGCGGGCGGGCCAGCGGCCGGCCGCGAGCGCGGCGCGCGTCGCCGCTTCGAGGAAGACGCCGCCCCGCATGATCGGCAAGGCGTCGAGCAGCGCGCCTTCCTCGTCGATGCTGCGGGAGAACGGCGGCATCGAGCCCGGCTGCACCCCGCCGACGTCGGCGTGGTGGCCGCGCGCGGCGACGAAGAAGGCCGGCTCGGCGTCATCGCCTGACATGGGGCCGAACACCGGCATCACCACGGTGATGTCCGGCAGGTGGGTGCCGCCGGCGTAGGGGCTGTTGAGGGCGAAGGCCTCGCCGGGCCGCAAGCTTGGATGCCGCTCGCAGACGGCGCGGACGCTGGCGCCCATCGAGCCGAGGTGTACCGGCATGTGCGGCGCGTTGGCGACCAGGCCGCCGCCCGCGTCGAAGAGGGCGCAGGAAAAGTCGAGCCGCTCCTTGATGTTGACCGAGTGGGCGGTCCGCTCCAGCGCCGCCCCCATGGCCTCGGCGATGCCCATGAAGCGCCGGTTGTAGAGCTCCAGCGTGACGGGATCGGCGGTGTCGGCGGCCGGGCGGGCGGATTTGGCGCTGGGCGTGGTGCGGACGAGGCGCACCAGGCCGTCCGCGTCCTCAGTCGCCGCCCAGCCAGAGGCGACGAAGATCTGGGTGTCCGGCCGGGTGATCAACGCCCCTCCCCCTTGAGGGGAGGGGGCAGGGGGTGGGGGGCTGGCTGGACCGGGCTCGGCGTTCGAGACTTTTTGCGGCGAGAGCCCCCCACCCCCGACCCCTCCCCTCGAGGGGGAGGGGAGTTCCGACGCCTCCACTTCCACGCTGGCGATGACGATCGGCCGGTCCGGCTCGACGAAGCCGAACAGGCGCCGGTGGGCGGCGTCGAACGCGGCCTTGGCCTCCGCCAGGTCGCCGAGCGGAACGGGGAGGGCCGCGTCTGCCTCGGCGTAGCTGAGGTAGAGTCCCCGGGCCTCCGCGCCGGGCTCGGCGCCCTGGTCGGCGAGCGCGGCCGCCGCCTCCGCCGCGAGGCGCGCCGCGACCGCGCCGGCCGCCGCGAGCCCCGCGCCGTCCAGCGGCCGGCCGAGCCCCGCGGCCCGGATCGCCCGCATCCGCGCCTGGCCGATGCCCCAGGCGGAGAGCACGCTGGCGTAGCGCGGCGACAGCACCTCGGTGACGCCGAGCGCGTCGGCGACGTCGCAGGCCACCTGTCCCGCCGCGCCGCCGAAGGCCACCAGCGCGTGCTCGCGCGGATCGAACCCGCGCTCGGTGGAGATGCGGCGGATGGCGCCGGCCATCTGCTCGACCGCGACAGCCAGGAACCCCTCGGCGGCGCCCCGTGCGCTCGGCGCGCCCATCGCGGCGGCGAGCTCGGCGAGCCGGGCGTGGGCGGCGGCCGGATCGAGCGGCGCGTCGCCCACCGGACCGAACACCGCGGGGAAGCCGGCCGGGTCGAGCCGGCCCAGCACCAGGTTGGCGTCGGTGACCGTCGCCGGGCCGCCGCGGCCGTAGCAGGCGGGTCCCGGATCGGCGCCGGCGCTCATCGGCCCGACGCGGGCCCTGAGGCCGTCGAAGTGCAGGATCGAGCCGCCGCCGGAGGCCACGGTCTCCACGTCCAGCATCGGCGCGCGCACCCTGGCGCCGGCGATGCGGGCGGTGTCGCGCCGCTCCAGCGCCCCGGCATAGCGGCAGACGTCGGTGGAGGTGCCGCCCATGTCGAAGCCGAGCACGGCCCCGGCGCCGCGCGCGTCGGCGAGGCTGGCGACGCCCACCACGCCGCCGGCCGGCCCGGAGACCAGGGCGTCGCGGCCGCGGAAGGCGACGGCGCCGACCAGCGCCCCGGCCGAGGTCATGAAGTAGAGCGGCGCGCCGGCGACGGCCGCCTCCAGCCGCGCCACGTAGGCCCCCAGCACCGGCGTCAGGTAGGCGTCGACCACGGTGGTCTCGGCGCGCGGGATGAAGCGCGGCAGCGGCGAGACGTCGGCGCTCAGCGACACGAACCGGAAGCCGGCGGCCCTGGCCAGCTCGCCGGCGCGGCGCTCGTGGGCGGGGTTGAGGTCGGCATGCAGGAAGGCGACGGCGAGGCTCTCGTAGCCCTCGGCGGCGGCGCGGGCGAGCGCGGCGGCCAGCGCCGCCTCGTCCAGCGGTCGCACCACCGCGCCGGCCGCGTCCAGCCGCTCGTCCGCCTCGACCACGTCGGCGAAGAGTGGCGCGGGGCGCTCGATGTCGAGGGCGAAGAGGCTGGGCCGCGCCTGGTCGCCGATCAGCAGCGCGTCGGCGAAGCCGCGGGTGGCGACCAGCAGGGTCTTCGCGCCCTTGCGCTCCAGCAGCGCGTTGGTGGCCACCGTGGTGCCGAGCTTGATCGAGGCGACCTGCGCGGCCGGAAACGGCGCGCCGGGCGCGGCCCCCAGCATCCGCCGCATCGCCTCGACGCCGGCGTCCTCGTAGGCGCCGGAGGCCGACAGCAGCTTGGCGCTGCGCTCCGAGCCGTCCGGCGCGCGGCCGATCACGTCGGTGAAGGTGCCGCCGCGGTCGATCCAGAACTCCCAGCCCGGCCGGGCCGCCGCCGCCGCCATGCTCAGCCGTGAACCTTCCGCGCGCCTGGGCTCTTTTATGAGGCGTCCTTCTATCAGGCGCCGGCGCGATTCCGACGCTTCTTCAGTTGACGTTCAGCATTGATGGCCCGAACTATCGGCCGACGCCCTTTCGAGGAGGCCATGCCCAGACTGCCGCGATACGGACTTCGGACCCCGGGACGCTCGGCGTTCCGCGGCATCGCCTGGGTGGGTGGCGCGATCGCCTGGATCGCCGCAGCGCTGACCGGCGTGGTGCTGATGCTGGTGTTCACCGCCTCGCTGGTGGTGATCCTG
>DASXEN010000040.1:0-3559 GCA_036490095.1 Caulobacteraceae bacterium | reverse complement strand
CCGCTGCGGCTGCTGGCGCGGGAGATCTACGACCGGGTCGTCGCGGCGCGCGGCGAGCGTTCGGTGGCGCTGATCACCGGCGAGGAGAAGATCGTCCCGCCGCGGGCGCACTATTTCGTCTGCACCGTCGAGGCGATGCCGCTGGCCCGCGACGTCGAGTTCCTGGCCGTTGACGAAATCCAGCTCTGCGCCGACCCCGAGCGCGGCCACGTCTTCACCCAGCGGCTGCTGGGCGCGCGCGGCCAGTTCGAGACCATGTTCCTGGGCGCATCGACGATGGCGCCGCTGATCCGGCGGCTGCTGCCCGGCGTGGAGATCACCACCCGCGAGCGCTTCTCCAAGCTCACCTACGAGGGGCCGAAGAAGATCACCCGGCTGCCGCGGCGCACCGCCGTCGTCGCCTTCTCGGCGGCCGAGGTCTACACCATCGCCGAGCTGATCCGCCGCCAGCGCGGCGGGGCGGCGGTGGTGATGGGCAACTTGAGCCCCCGAACCCGCAACGCCCAGGTGGCGCTCTACCAGTCTGGCGAGGTGGATTTCCTGGTGGCGACCGACGCCATCGGCATGGGCCTCAACATGGACCTGGGCCACGTCGCCTTCGCCGGCCTCGCCAAGTTCGACGGCAAGCGCACCCGCCCGCTCTATCCGCAGGAAGTCGGCCAGATCGCCGGTCGCGCCGGGCGCTTCCGCCGCGATGGCACGTTCGGAGTGACCGGCGCCTGCGAGCCGATGGACGACGAGCTGGTGGCGCAGGTCGAGGAACATCGCTTCGAGCCGGTGACCACGGCGCTGTGGCGCAATGCGCGGCTGGATTTCGGCTCGCTGGCCGGCCTGCTGCGCTCGCTCTCCGAGCCGGCGCCGCGCGAGGGGCTGAAGCCGTCGGAGGAGGCGCTCGACGAGACCACCCTGCGCCACCTCGCCGCCGATGCGGCGTTGACCGAGCGCGCCCGCGATCGCTCGGCGCTCTTCCGGCTCTGGGACGCCTGCCAGACGCCGGATTTTCGCAAGACCACGCTTGAGGACCACGTCCGCCTGGCCAAGACCCTGTTCGAGCACCTGACCGAGGGCGAAGGCCACGTGCCCGACGCCTGGATGGCCGGTCAGCTGAAGCAGATCGACCGGGCGGAGGGCGAGATCGACGCCCTTTCCATGCGCCTCTCCAACGTCCGCACCCTCGCCTACGTCGCCAACCGGCCGGACTGGCTGGCCGACCCGGCGCATTGGCAGGGCCTCACCCGGGCGCTGGAGGACCGTCTCTCCGACACCCTGCACGAGAAGCTGATGGCCCGGTTCATCGACCGGCGGACCAGCGCGCTGATGCGCGGACTGGGCCAGTCGGAAGAGCTGCTGGCCGGCGTCGCGGCGGACGGGGCGGTGACCATCGAGGGCCACTACGTCGGCCGGCTGAACGGGCTGGCGTTCGAAGGAGCCAAGGGTGCGACGACGTTGGAGTCCAAAGCCCTGCGCGCCGCCGCCCAACGCGCCGTGGCGCCGGAGATCGTCCGGCGCCTGGGCCGCATCGCCGCCGAGCCGGATGACGCTTTTGCGCTCTCGCCCGATGGCTTGGTGCTCTGGCGCGGCGAGGCGGCGGCGGCGCTGGCCTGCGACCGGCCGTTCGCGCCGCGCGTGCGGCTGTTCGGCGAGCTCGGCGCAGCGCCAGCCCGCGAACGTGCCGCGCGGCGCATCGAGGCCTTCCTGGCGGCGGAAGCCGGCCGCCGGCTGCCGTCGCTGCGCAAGCTGGAAGCGGCGGTGGCGTCCGGCGCGGTGAGAGGGCTCCCACGCGGTCTCGCCTATCGGCTGATCGAGGCCGGCGGGGTGCTGGCGCGCGCCGGACTGGAGGCGGAGCTGAAGAGCCTCAGCCAGGGCGAGCGGCGGGCGCTGCGATCGCTGGGTGTGCGCATCGGCGCCTTCGCCCTCTTCCTGCCCGAGCTCGCCGGCCGCGGGCGCGCCTTCGCCCGCCCGTTCGCCCTCGCCGCCGCGCCCGACTGGACGCCGGCCGAGCGCGTCGTCGTGACCGTGCCGAGCCCCACGCCGTCGCCGCGAGCCCTGGCCCTGCGCGGCCTCGCCCCGGCCGGCCGCCACGCCGCGCCGGTCGAGCAGCTCGAGCGGCTGGACGAACTGCTGCGCGGCGGGGCCAAGCAAGGCGGCGGCGTGCTGTTCTCCGACCAGGCGCGCGAGGAACTGGGCTGGAGCGAGGTCGATGCGCGCGGCGTCATGCGCGGCCTGGGCTTCTCGCCGGTCAGTCGCGACGCGCCGGACGTCTGGCGTCGCCGCACCGAGCCGCGGCCAGAACGCAAATCGGCCAAGCCGCCCGCCGCCTCGCCGTTCGCGGTGCTGGCCGCCCTGCAACCACAACCCAAGCGCCGCCGACGGCGTCCGCCCCGCCGCACGCCGGGTCAGGCGCGTGGCTGAGGCGGGGGTGCGGGTCGACGTCTGGCTGTGGCGCGCGCGCTTCTGCAAGACGCGGACGCTAGCGGCCAAGCTGATCGACGAGGGCCGGGTGCGGCTGAGCCGCGCAGGCGTCGAGACCCGGCTCGACAAGCCAGCGCGCACGGTGAAACCCGGCGACGGCCTGGTGTTCGCGCTCGGCGGACGGGTGCACGCGGTGCGCATCGAAGCGCTCGGCGAACGCCGCGGTCCGCCGGCCGAAGCGCGCATGCTGCACTCGCCGCTAGAGGAAAGCTGACAGCGCCATCAGCGCCTCGGCATTGACAAGCCGCCCGGCCGGCTGACAAACACCCCCGCCCCGACCCCCCAGAGCCATGACACCCTAAGCTGCTGATGACCTACATCGTCACCGACCCGTGCATCAAATGTAAGTACATGGACTGCGTCGAGGTCTGCCCGGTCGACTGTTTCTATGAGGGCGAGAACTTCCTCGTCATCAATCCGGACGAATGCATCGATTGCGGCGTCTGCGAACCGGAATGCCCGGTCGACGCGATCAAGCCCGACACCGAGGACGACCCGGATGGCAAGTGGCTGAAGGTCAACACCGACTTCGCCAAGGTGTGGCCGAACATCACGCTGAAAGGCGTACCGCCGACGGACGCCGACGACTTCGAGCGGGAAACCGACAAGTTCGACCGGTATTTCAGCGACAAGCCAGGCAAAGGCTCCTGACGATTCGCCTTCGCCGCGAGTGTCCGGCGAGCAAGCAGCGCGTCACAAACCTTTCAATCATCTGACTTTTGTGCTATTGTCGCCGGCGACGTCGGGGGTGGAGAGCCCCCGCGCCGCATGACAAAGCCCCAATCCTTCCTCTTCGAGCCCTTGTCGAAGGCGAAGGCGTCCTCACCGCAGGACGATCCCGAACCCGTCGCGACGGCCACGCCGCCCCGTTTTGCGGAGGCAAAGCTGTTGTCGCCGAAGGAGAAGCGATTGGCGCCGCGTTCGCAAGTGCGGCGAGCCTTCGAAAGGATCCAAGACCGATGACCACCACCACCAAGAGCGATCTCGAGTTCAGGGTCGGCGACTCCGTCGTCTATCCCGCCCACGGCGTCGGCGCCGTGGTGGGCGTCGAGACCCAGGAAGTCGCTGGCCTGGCGCTCGAGGTCTA
>DASXEN010000016.1:0-7595 GCA_036490095.1 Caulobacteraceae bacterium | reverse complement strand
AGCTGTCGGACGCCTTCGTGGCGCTGCCGGGCGGGCCGGGCACGCTGGACGAGATCGTCGAGCAATGGACCTGGGGCCTGCTCGGCATCCACGCCAAGCCCAGCGGCTTCCTGAACGTGAAGGGCTATTTCGAGCCGCTGCGGGCCATGACGCTCAGCATGGTCGAGCAGGGCTTCGTGGACGCGCGGTTCGCGCAGATGCTGATCTACGCCCAGCAGCCGGCCGAGCTGCTGGCCGCCTTCCGCGCCTACGTGCCCCCGCCGCCCAAGTGGGCCGCGCCGACGCCTGCGCCTTGACGGCGGTCATTCCGCGACGGCTCCCTCGTTCACCACCAAGGACACCAAGGTCACCAAGGGAGGAACTGCGGTCTGCATCCCCCTCCCCATGTCATCCCGGAGAGCCCGCCGTCAGGCCGGGCCCATCCGAAAGGGCGCGAGGGACTCGAAGCGTCCGTGTTTGCCATGTTTTCCGTGGTTCAAAACAACCGCGGGGCGGCGACCGTAAAATACGGAGAATCTACGGCGCCGAACGGGCCAGCCGGAACGGGACCGTAACCGTAAAATACGGAGAATCTACGGAACGAAGCCACAGCGCGCGGCGCGCGTCTAAGATATATCTAGCCCCGTAGAAAACGGTGATTCAGCGGGGTTTGGCTATATCGAACCTGGGCCGCTAGCGGCGGGCGGCGGCGATGCGTTCCTTGGCCATCTGCACGGCGACCTGGTCGGCGGGGCGGCGCTCGGCGGCCGAGCGGTCGAGCACTTCGGCCAGGGTGGCGATCATCGCCGCCACCTTGGCCTCGACCCAGGCCGGATCGTAGGCCGCGCCATCGGCCAGGGCGCGTATCTCGGCGGCGACGTTGATGATGCCGCCGCCGTTGACCACGAAGTCGGGGGCGTAGGTCAGGCCCGCGTCGAACAAAGCCTGGCCGGCGGCGGCGTCCGCGAGCTGGTTGTTGGCCCCGCCGGCGACGATCCTGGCCTTCAGCCGCGGCAGCGTCTTGGCCGAGACGGCGCCGCCGAGCGCGCAGGGCGCGAAAACGTCGGCGGGAACGTCGAAGATGGCCTCGGGCGCCACGACCTGGGCGCCGGTCTTGGCGGCGACCGCCTCGGCGTGGGCCTGGTTGACGTCGCAGATGACCAGCCGCGCGCCGTCGGCGGCCAGCTTCTGCGCCAGGTAGGTCCCGACGTGGCCGACGCCCTGGATCGCCACGGTGACGCCGGCCAGGTCGCGGTTCAGCACCCGCTGCACGCAAAGCCGCACGCCGCGCCGCACGCCCTCGGCGGTGACCGGGCTGGGGTCGCCCGAGGCGGCCGGGTGGCCCTCCAGGCCGGCGATGAAGCGGGTCTCGCGGCGGGCGTGCACGAGGTCGGCCGGGCTCACCCCCACGTCCTCGGCCGCCCAGTAGCGGCCGCCCAGCGTCTCGACCGCGCGGCCCAGCGCCTCGAACAGGGCCGGGGTCTTGTCCCTGGCCGGATCGCCGATCACCACGGTCTTGCCGCCGCCCAGCTCCAGCCCGGCCATGGCGTTCTTGTGCGACATGGCGCGCGACAGCCGCAGCGCGTCGTCGATGGCGGCCTGGTCGTCCGGATAGGGCCACATCCGCACGCCGCCGCCGGCCGGGCCGAGGGCGGTGGAGTGGATGGCGATGATCCCGTTCAGGCCGGCGGCCCGGTCATGGAAGGCGTGGACGCCTTCGTGGTCCTCGAAGGCGGACGAAGAGAAGATCGGCATGCGGGACTTGCGGGAAGCGGAGGGGAGGCGCGCGCTCTACTCTCTGGCGGGCCCCGCCTCAAGGGTGGCGCTTGACGCGGCGGCAGAACCGGCCCCCGGAATCGGCGGCGCGCCGGAGGGCAGCGGCGCGGCGGGATCGCGGATGAAGGCGGCGATGTCGTCGTAGACGTGGGCGGCCTGCCTGTCGCGCAGCAGCAGGTGCCAGCCGTGGGCGTACTCGGCGGTGCGGTCGCCGGGCGCCAGCTTGCGGGCCGCCGCAAGCGCCGGCTGGCGGGGGATGATCTGGTCGTGCGCGCCCAAGAGGTAGAGGGTCGGCGCACGCACCTCGCCGATGTCGTTCCAGCCGTGCTGCATGGTGTTGACGAGGCCGTAGAGGGTGTCGGAGCGCGCGCCCCAGATCATCAGCGGGTCCTTGCCCATGGCGATCAGCTCGGCCTCGTTGTCGCTGGCGGAGATGTGGCTGGTGACGAAGCCGGGCGGGGTGAACACCTTCGACGGGGCGACGTGGGCGGCGATCTCCAGCGCCAGCTTGTAGGCGAGCGGCTGGCTCGACCAGCCCCACACCGCCGGCGAGACCAGCACCAGCCGGTCGGCCGGCGGCGGGCGGTCGGAAGCGAAGGTCTCGATGGCGATCGCCCCGCCCATGCTCTCGGCCACCACGGCGATGACGGCGTGCGGGAAGCGGGCGCGGACCAGGCCGGTGAAGGTGCGCAGGTCCTGCATCATCAGCGCGTCGCCGCCCCAGACGCCGCGGTCCGGCGAGCGGCCGAAGCCGCGCTGGTCGTAGGCGTAGGTGGCGATGCCCCGCCTGGCCCAGTAGGGCGCGGCGAGGTGGAAGGCGTTGGCGTAGTCGTCCATGCCGTGGACGCCGACCACCACCGCCCAGGGCTCGCCGCCCGCCACGTCCCAGCGGCTGAGGCCGAGCCGCGCGCCGTCGAAGCTGACGAAGCGGTCGCCCTGCAGCCGCGGCCCGGCGAAGCTGGGCGGCGGCGTCAGCGGCCTCTGCACCACCGGCGCGCAGGCGGCGAGCGCCATGAGGGCGAGGACGGCGGCAAGGGCGAGCTTCATCCGCGCAGGATTAGGGCGATGCGCCGGCGCAGATAAGGCGCGACCCCGGCCTCGAACCAGGGATTCTTCTTCAGCCAGGCGGTGTTGCGCCAGGACGGGTGCGGCAGCACGAAGATGTCCGGCTGGTAGTCGCGCCAGGCGCGCACCGTCTCGCTCATCGAGGGCCTGGCGAGGCGGCCGAGCGCCCAGGCCTGCGCCGGCCGCCCGAGCAGCAGCGTCAGCTCCACCTTCGGCAGCTCGGCCAGCAGCCGCCCGCGCCACAGCGCCGCGCAGCGGGCCGGCGGCGGATAGTCGCCGCCCGCCGGGGCCGTGCCCGGATAGCAGAAGGCCTGCGCCGCAACGCCGATGGCCGGATGGTCGTAGAAGGTCGCCCGGTCGACGCCCATCCAGGCGCGCAGCCGCTCGCCCGACGCGTCGTCGAACGGCAGCCCGCTCTCGTGCACCCGCCGCCCCGGCGCCTGGCCGCAGATCAGGATGCGGGTCTCGGCCGACACCCGCACCACCGGCCGCGGCGCATGCGCCAGCTCCCCGGCGCAGGCCCGGCAGGCGCGGATCTCGGTCAGCAGGGCCTCGAGCGGCATCGCGCCGATATAGGCGGCTCAGAAATCCTTGGTAATCCCGACGAAGACGCCGCGGCGCGGGCCGAACTGCGGGGCGAAGACGCCGACGCCGGAGCCGTCGCGGATCTCGTAGAGCTTGTCGAAGGCGTTGATCACGTCGAAGCGCAGCTCCAGCGGCTTGCCGAACACGTCGTCGAACCTGTGCGACACCGACAGGTTGACCTGGGCGTAGGGCTGCAGCGCCTCGCCGTTGGGAATGGCGTCCAGCAGCGAGCCGTCGGGCTCGGCCGCCGGCGCCGCCAGCGGCGCGTCGGCGCGCAGGCCGCTGCCGTAGATGAAGTCGCCGCCGAACCGCGTGCCCTGCCACAGGTACGACATCCCGCCCGACGCCGAGATGCGCTGGTCGTGGTCGAGGGCGATGTAGTGGGTCTGCGAATAGTCGAGCTCGGCCTGCGGGAACTCGAACTGGCTGGAGATCAGCCCCTCGCCTTGCGCCACCGCGAAGGCGACGTTGCCGTAGGCCGAAAACGGCCCCCTGGCGTAGGTGGCGCTGAGCTCGACGCCATACTGGCGGCCCTTGGCGTAGTTGAACGGGGTGAGGATCACCGGCGCGCCGAACTGGCCCTCGTCGACCAGGTCGCGCGACAGCTTCAGGTAGGAGTCGAGGTTGAGGGTGAGGTGGCGCGTCAGCTTCTGCCGGACGCCGGCGTCGAAATAGTTGGCCCGCTCGGCGAAGGGCGTCGTGTCCTTGGTCACCAGCGGACAAGCGGCCGAGGCGACCAGCGCCCCACAGGCTCCGACCACCGGGCTGCCGGTGGACGTGACGCCCGGATTGCCGGCGATCGGCTCGACGAACCGCGCCACGCTCTCGTCGGCCACCAGCTCGAACGGCGGCGGGGTGAAGTAGCGGGCATAGCCGACGTGCACAGTGGTGGCGTCGAACGGCAGCCAGACCAGGTTGATCCGCGGGCTGAGCTGGCGCTCGCTGCGGAAGCCGTCGAACTGGTCGAAACGCAGGCCGTAGTTCAGCGTCAGGTGATAGGCGAGCTTCCACTCGTCCTGCAGATAGGTGCTGTAAGTCTCGGCGGTCTCGGCGCCGTTGTCGGCGATGGCGAACGGGGTGTCGCCCACCTGCGAGCCGAAGGCGGCGTCCAGCGGATCGGCGTCGATCAGCAGCACGTCGGACGCGGCCCTGCTGGACGCGTGGTCGACCTCGACGAGGACGCCGCCGCGCAGGGTATGGGTGTCGCTCAAGATGTAGGCGCCGTCGCCCTGCAGCACGCCGGCCACGTCCGACTTGCGGGCGGACTGCGAGAGGCCGTTGAAGAGGATGTCGCCGACCTCGTCGGGGTCGAAGCCCAGCGTCGAGTAGCGGCCGGAGAGGGAGACCTGCGCGGTCAGCCGGTCGGTGGCGTGCAGGTAGCTGACCACCCCGTACTGGGTCGCCTCGGACTGGGTCTCGTTCAGGGCCTGGCTGGGGAAGTCGGTGACGCCACCCACGTCGAGCCCGAGGCCGCCGTTGAGGCCGCCGGCCACGTCCGGAATCTGGAAGTGCTGCTGCGACGCGCCGAGGATCAGCGAGACCTTGCTCGAGGGATCGACGACGTCCTCCAGGTAGGCGAAGCCCTGGTACTGCCGGGTGTGGTCGTGCAGCGGGTCGGAGCGGCCGTCCGGGCTTTCGATGCCGAGGTCGCTGGCCAGGTAGCTGCCGGAGACGAAGTAGTTCAGCGAGCCGGACGAGCCGCCCCACTCGAAGCTGGGCTCGATGTCGTCGTGGCTGCCGCCATAGACGGTGACCGAGCCGCCGCTCTCGATCTGACCGCTCTTGGTGATGATGTCGACGATGCCGGCGGTGCGCAGGCCGTACTGCGCCGGCAACGCGCCAGTGATCAGTTGCACGTCGCCGGCCAGCCGCGGGCTCAGCGTCTGGCCGAACACGCTGAGGCCCTCCGGCAGGATCACCCCGTTCAGCCGGTACTGCAGGCCGTTGTGCTCGCCACGGATGTGCAGCTGGCCGAAGCTGTCCTGGACGACGCCGGGGGCCTGCAGCAGCACCTGGTTCAGCGGCGTGTTCTCGCCGGCCGGCAGGGCCTGGATCGCCTGCTGCGACAGCGCATAGGTGGAGGCCCCGAGCTGCGGCTGGATGGTGGCGCGCGCCGCGTCGAGCCGCCGGGCGGTGACGACGATCTCCGACACCGACGCCGGGGCGGCGGCTGACGCAGATGGGCCGCCCGCGGGCGGCGTCGGGGGCGCCTGGTCATCAGCAATCGCCCCGCCGGCGGAGGCCGCCAGGGCCAGCATGGACGACGCGCCAAGCCATCTCCGGAAAGTGGGAGGCGTCATCGAAACTCCTTGCGCTGCAGCGCAGCAGCGAATGGAGAAGTCGCCTCGCCTTTCCCAGGTGCGCCCTTCCCGACCCCATCGGGAATTTTTCCCGATCCGCATTTCCCCTTGGCGGCGTGGCCGGCGCGGCGCACCACTTGCGCTCGATGTCGCTGCGGCTTCGGGTCCTGATCGCCTTCGTGCTGGTGCTGGCCACCGGCGCCAGCCTCGGGCTGGCGTTGGCCGGCTGGGAGGCGCGCCAGTGGCTGCGCGAGGAGCTGTGGACCGCCCAGCTCAGCGGCCACCTGCAGGTGGGGCGCGCCTTCGTCGAGCTGAAGACCGCCGAGCAGCCGTCGCGGCGGCTCGAAGGGCTGATCGCCACCTTCGACGGCAACCGGCACCTGCAGGCGGTGCTGCTGGCGCCGGATGGCCGCCTCATCGCCGCCTCGCAGTCGGCCCGCTCGCCGCCGCCGCCCGACTGGTTCTCGGACCTGCTGCGCCAGCAGCTGCCGCCGACCCGGCTGGTCGCGCCGGGGCTGGGCGGCGAGGCGGTGGAGCTGCGGCCGGCCTACAGCGACGACCTGGCCGCCATCTGGGACGAGTTCCTCGACGTGACGCTGCTGCTGGCGCTGGCGCTCGTGGCCGGCGCGGTGGCGGTCTACTGGGTGGTGGGCCTCGCCCTCTCGCCGCTCAGCGCGGTCGGCAAGGTGCTGCCGCGGATCGGGGCCGGCGACTACGGCGCGCGGGCGCCGATCCGCGGGCCGCCGGAGCTGGCGGCAGTCGGCCGCGGGGTCAACGAGATGGCCGAGCGCCTCGCCGCCATGCGCGAGCGCAACCGCATCCTGGAGGAGCAGATCCTCACCCTGCAGGACGAGGAGCGCGCCGACATCGCCCGCGACCTGCACGACGAGATCGGCCCGCACCTCTTCGCCGCCAACGTCGACGCGGCCATGGCCGCCAGCCTGATCGGCTCGGGGCGTCCCAAGGCGGCGCTGGAGCAGGTGCGCCGGGTCACGGCCGCCATCGGCCACATCCAGCGGCTGGTGCGCGACATCCTCGGGCGCCTCAGGCCGCCGCAGCTGGCCGAGCTCGGCCTCTCCAGCGCCATCAAGGACCTGGTCGCCTTCTGGCAGGCGCGCCAGCCGGGCCTCGCCTTCGACACCCGCCTCCCCGACGACGCCGACCGCCTGCCCGAGCCGGTGCAGGAGACCTTCTACCGCATCGTGCAGGAGAGCCTCTCCAACGCCGTACGCCACGGCCAGCCCACCGCCATCCGTATCGCCATCGGGCGCGAGGCGGGCGGCGTGACGTTGGAGGTGCTGAACGACGGCGCGCCGCCGGGCGAGCCGGCCGGCGGCGGCTATGGCCTCACCGGCATGGCGGAGCGGGTAGCGGCGGCCGGTGGCACGCTGGAAGCCAGGGCGCTCGGCGACGGGCGCTGGCGGGTGGCGGCCACCGTGCCGCTCGGCGCCGAGCCGAAGGAGGAGGCGGCGTGATGCAGGGCGGGGCGGCATGAAGATATTGATCGTCGACGACCACGCCATCGTCCGCGACGGGCTCTCGCGGCTGCTGGCCGCCGACGGCGACCACGAGGTGAAGCTGGCCGCCACCGGCCGCGAGGCGCTGATCCTCGCTCGCTCGTTCCGCCCGGCGCTGACCATCCTCGACCTCAACCTGCCGGGGCTGGGCGGCCTGGAGCTGCTGCGGCGGCTGGTGCAGGCCGACGCCGGCCGGGTGCTGGTGCTCTCCATGCATGCCGAGGCGCTCTATGCCCGCCGCTCGCTGGCGGCCGGCGCCCACGGCTACGTCAGCAAGAACGCCGCGCCCGACGAGCTGCTGGCGGCGGTGCGCAAGGTGGCCACCGGCGGCCGCTACGTGGAGGGCGAGATCGCCCAGGCGCTGGCGCTGGGC
>DASXEN010000025.1:0-24744 GCA_036490095.1 Caulobacteraceae bacterium | reverse complement strand
CATGTGCGGGCTCCGACGTTGACGTTGTCAACTTAGGCGCCGGTGTTGACGCTGTCAACCACGCAGGCGCAGATGGCGCCATGAGCGACACCCGCGACCGCCTGATCGACGCCGCCGCCCAGCTGCTGGACCGGGGCGGGCCAGCGGCCGTCACCCTGCGCGACGTCGGCAAGGCCGCCGGCGTCTCCCACAACGCCCCCTACAGGCACTTCGCCGACAAGCACGCGCTGCTGGCCGCGGTCGCCGCCCGCGAGCTGGCGCGACAGGGCGCCAACCTCGGCGCGGGCGCGGGCGAGCCGGTGGGCGTCGAGACGCTGCTGCAGGGCTATGTGCGCTGGGCCCGGCGCTATCCGGAGCGCTTCCGTCTCACCTTCGGCCGCTGGGACCGCGACGACGCCGGCCTCGGTGAGGCCGCCGGCGGCGCGCGCCGGGCGCTGGTCGCCGCCGTGGCGGCGGCCCAGGCCCGCGGCGAGCTGCCGAGGGCCGATCCCGAGCGGCTCAGCTCGCTGATGCTGGCCCTCGCCCACGGCGCCGCCGACCTCGCCCTCGCCGGTCACCTCTCGGCCGCCGGCAAGGGCGCCGCCGAGCCGGAGGACCTGATCGGCGACCTGTTCGGCTATCTGCGGCGGGCCGCGAGGCGTTAGCCCTCGCCGCGCTCGGCCAGCGCCCGCGCCTTGGCGGCGGGGCCCGGCTCGCTGAAGTAGATCAGGTTGCCGTCCGGATCCTCGATGGAGAAGAACTGCGGGCCGAAGGCGTCGCGCTGCAGCGGCGTCTCGAACGCGGCGCCGGCGGCCAGCAGCTCCAGGAAGAGCGCCTTGACGTCGCCGACCCGCACCATCGCCTGCAGCAGCATGGGCTCGCGGCGCCGCGCCTCGGCGCTGATGACCGGGGCGTGCACGAGGCGCAGCGCGATCTTGGCCCCGCCGCGCCAGACCTCGGCGAAGAACGGCGGATCGCCGGACACCTGCGCCGCCTCGAAGCCGAGCACGGCTTCGTAGAAGGCCAGCGCGCGGCGGATGTCGGCCACGTAGAGCATCGGCACAGCGCAGATCACCCCGGGGCCGAACGGCGAGGGCGCCTCGGCCGGCTCGCCGGCGCCCGCCCTGGCCTTCAGCGCCGCCCAGCTGTCGCAGCCGTTCTGGCGGGCGACCAGGGCCTGGGCGTCGGCCAGCTTGAACTCCGCCGCCAGCACCTGGCGGTCGGTCATGCCGGCGAACTTGGGCAAGGTTTCCCGCGCCACGCAGGCCAGGTGGTGGGAGCGGTCGCGGTGCAGGCGCACGAGCGCCTTCGCCTGCTTCTTCAGGTTCTCGAGACTGAGCATGGTCGGGCTGCCTTCATCTGGTTGATGCAGGCGGGCATGGCCCAGCCGGCCCCAATGGCCGATGCGTCCTGCGGGCAGCGAGCGGAGGTTCGGTCGGGACGGCGCAGCTGTCAATGGGGGCGCGATCGGTGGCGCTGTCCACATGCAGTGTCGCTGGACCAAGCCGCGCTCAGAGCCCGCCGTCGATCCCATCCCCCTAACCCCGGTCACCGCCGGGCTTTGTCCCGGCGGCCCATGAACACGCATTGTGGGGTGGCCGTGCGGCTGCACGGCCATGGGCGGCGCGGTGTTCATGGGTGGCCGGCACAAAGGCCGGCCATGACTGGAGAGAGGGGATGTTGATATCCAAGGTTGAGTAGAAAGTCCCGGATAAGTCGAGACCCTCGCCACGCCCCTCCGGAGCCCCGCCAGCAGCTTTGGTGCCGATACTAGTAGTATCCCAGCACCCACCCCTGCGACGGCCCTCAGCGGCCTTCCCAGCGCCTTCCAGAGGCATGCCAGCGGCGACCGCCGCAAACCGCCGCGCACGTCCCGCGTCGCGAGCCCCGCTTGCGGCATCGTCGCCGTTGACGCCGCCGCGAGGCGCGGGCTACCCGCGGCGGGGCATGATCCAGCAGATCCAGGGACTTTCCGAGCTTTCCGGCCGCTACGACGCGCTGCTGTGCGACGTCTGGGGCGTGATCCACAACGGGCGCGAGGCCTTTCCCGGCCCTTGCTCGGCGCTGGCGCGGTGGCGCGAGAAGCTGGGGCCGGTGGTGCTGATCTCCAATTCGCCCAGGCCGTCGCCCGAGGTCGCCGCGCAGCTCGACGGCTTCGGCGCGCCCCGGCGGGCCTGGTCGGGGCTGGTCACCTCGGGCGACGTCACCCGCATCCTGCTGGCCGAGCGCGCGCCGGGGCCCGCCTACCGCCTCGGCCCCGAGCGCGACGGCCCGCTCTACGCCGGCCTGCCGCTGCGCTTCGCCGGCCTCGACGAGGCGAAGTTCATCTCCTGCACCGGCCCGGTCGACGACGAGACGGAGACGCCGGAGACCTACCGGCCGATGTTCCTCGAGGCCGCCGCGCGCGGCCTGCCGATGATCTGCGCCAACCCCGACAAGGTGGTGCAGCGCGGCGACCGGCTGATCTTCTGCGGCGGGGCGCTGGCCGAGCTCTACGCCGCGCTGGGCGGCCCGGTGATCATGGCCGGCAAGCCCCACGCGCCGATCTACGAGGCCGCGCTGACCGAGGCCGCCGGCCTGCTGGGCGCGCCGCTGGATCCGGCGCGGGTGCTCGCCATCGGCGACGGGATCGCCACCGACGTCGCCGGCGCCAACCGCCAGGGCCTCGACGTGCTGTTCGTGGCCGGCGGCATCCACCGCGCCGAGACCCACGGGCTGAACGGCCGTCTCAACCCCCGGGCAACCGAGGACCTGCTGGCCGCGGCCGGCGGCCAGGCCGCCTACGTGATGGAGGAGCTGGCTTGGTGAGCTGACGTCGGTGCTTGCGCCCCCTCCGGCCCGTCGCGCCTGGCGGCGCGCCGATCCACCTCCCCCGTCGTCTCTCGTCGTCTGCGCGACAGGGGAGGAGGGTGACGGGCCTGACGCGCCTCGCTACAAGCGCCGCACAGTTCGGGGGTCACGCATGCAAGGCGCCTACCTGGAGGACCTGGAGATCGGCCAGTCGGCGCAGAGCGAGCGCACCGTCACGGCCGCCGACATCGACGCCTTCGCCCAGGTCACCGGCGACGACAACCCGATCCACCTCGACGAGGCCTACGCCGCCGCCACCGCCTTCAAGGGCCGCATCGCCCACGGCATGCTGAGCGCCGGCTACATCTCCGCGGTGCTGGGTACGCAGCTCCCCGGTCCGGGCGCGATCTACGTCTCGCAGACGCTGAGCTTTCGCCGGCCGGTGCGGATCGGCGACGCGGTCACCGCCCGGGCCAGGGTCACCGCCATCGACGCCGGCCGCGGCCGGGTGACGTTCGCCACCGAGTGCGTGGTGGCCGGCAAGACCGTGGTCGACGGCGAGGCGCTGGTGATCGTGCCGCGTCGTCCCGCCTGATGGCGCCGCAGGTTTTCCACCAGTGGCGCGACCTGCCGCCCGAGGCCAAGGGCGCGGCGGTGGCGTTCGGCAACTTCGACGGCGTCCACCTCGGCCACCAGGGGGTGATCCGCCAGGCGGCGGAGGCGGCCTACCGGCTGGGCGCGCCGCTGGGCGTCGTCACGCTGGAGCCGCACCCGCAGCGGCTGTTCCATCCGGACTCGCCGCCGTCCCGGCTGATGAACTTGCGGCAGCTGGGCCGCGCGCTGGCCGAGCTCGGCGTCGAGCAGCTGCACCTGCTGCCGTTCGGCCACCAGATGGCCAACCTTTCGGCGCACGCCTTCGTCGAGGACATCCTGGTGCATGGGCTGGGCGTGCGGCACGTCGCGGTGGGCTTCGACGTCACCTTCGGCAACAACCGCACCGGCGATCCGCAGGTCATGCGGCGTTGCGGCGAGGCGTTCGGCTTCTCGGTGTCGGTGACCGAGGAGATCGACGGGCCGGACGGGGCGAAGATCTCCTCCACCGCCATCCGCGACGCCCTGCGCGATGGCGACCCGGTGGGCGCCGCCAAGCTGCTCGGCCGGCCGTTCGCCATCGAGGGCGTGGTCGAGAAGGGCCAGCAGCTCGGCCGCAAGCTCGGCATCCCGACGGCCAACGTCTCGCTCGGCGAGTACGTGACGCCGCGGCTCGGCGTCTACGCCACCCGCACCCGGCTGAAGGACGGCCGCCACCTCGGCGGCGTCGCCAACATCGGCGTCAACCCCACCACCGGCGTCGTCGCCGCGCGGCTGGAGGTGTTCATCTTCAACTTCGACGAGGACATCTACGGCGAGGTGATCGAGACCGAGCTGATCGAGTTCATCCGCCCGGAAGAGAAGTTCGACAGCATCGAGGACATGCTCGCGGTCATCCGCGGCGACGTGGTGAAGGCGCGGGAGATATTGGGGTAGCGCAGCCGCGCTACGAGCGTCCGACACGCCACGCTTCCAGCGCCGCCGCCACCCGCTCCGCCACCTCCGCCCAGTCGCCGGGCGCGCGCTGGTGGAAGACGCGGGCCGTTGGATACCAGGGGCTGTCCTCGCGGCCGAGCCAGCGCCAGCAGCCGTCGAAGCGCGACAGCACCCAGACCGGCTTGCCGAGCGCGCCGGCGAGGTGGGCGACGGCGGTGTCGACAGTGATCACCAGGTCGAGGCCGGCGACCATCGCCGCGGTGTCGCCGAAGTCGGTGAGGCCCGCGGTCAGGTCGACGAGCTCCAGGCCGGGCGGCGGCGCGGCGAGCTGCGCGGCCGCCTCGCCAAGCTGCAGGCTGAAGAAGCGGACCCCCGACACCCTCCCGAGCGGCGCCAGCTGGGCCAGCGCCATGCTGCGGCGGCGGTCGACCGCATGCGAGGCCGGCGCATGCCGGCGCGGCGCGCCGGCCCACACCAGCCCGACCTTCAGCCCGTCGTAGGCGGCGAGCCGCTCGGCCCAGCGCGCCGCGGCGTCCTGGTCGGGGGTCAGGTAGGGGACGTCGGCGGGGATGGTCTCCAGCGTGGTCCCGAGCAGCCGCGGCAGGCACATCAGCGGCGCCTGGAAGTCGAAGCCGGCCGTGGGCGGCACCGCGCCCGCCACCTCGATCAGCGGCAGCGAGCGGCGCAGCAGGCTCACCAGCGGCGCCTCGACCAGCGCCGTCACCGCCGCCCCCATCGCCTGCAGCGGCGCGGCGAAGCGGATGAACTGCAGGCTGTCGCCGAACCCCTGCTCGCTGAAGACGACGATCCGGCGCCCGGCCAGCGGCTCGCCCGCCCACTCCGGGCAGTCGAGCCGAGGGCGCCAGCGGCGCGCGTCGCCCACCTCCCAGCGCCACCTGTATTCCGTGAAGCCGCGCTTCAGGTCGCCGGTCAGCAGCAGCGCCAGGCTGCGGTTGAAGCGCGCTTCGGCGAAGTCCGGGCGCGTGGCCAGCGCCGCCTCGTAGGCCGCCAGCGCCTCGCTCGGCCGGCGCAGGTCGTAGAGGGCGATGCCGCGGTTGTTGAGGCTCTCGGGGTTGCCAGGCTTCAGCGCCAGCGCCCGCTCGCAGGTCGCCAGCACCTCGTCGGTGCGCTTCAGGTCGTTCAGCGCGCTGGCCTTGTTGATGTAGGCGTCGGCGTAGCCGGGGGCCGCGGCGATTGCCGCGTCGTAGCCGGCGATGGCCTCCTCCAGCCGCCCGAGCTTGCCCAGCACCGCCGCGCGGTTGACCTGCGCCTCCGGCAGGTCGGGGCGCAGCGCCACCGCCGCCGCGAACGCCGCCAGCGCCGCCTCGTAGTCGAAGCGCGCCGCCAGCAGCGCCCCGCGGTTGCAGATGGCCTCGTAGTAGCCGGGCCGCAGGCGGATCGCCTGCTCGAAGCTCTCCAGCGCCGCCTGCGGCTGCGCCAGCGCCCGCAGGGCGACGCCGCGGTTGAACCAGGCGTCGGCGGACTCGGCCAGCGCCAGCGCCCGGTCGTAGGCGCCCAGCGCCTCGGCGTGGCGGCCCAGCCCGGTCAGCGCATGGCCGCGGTTCGAGTGGGCGGCCGCAGCGCCCGCCTCGAGGGCGACGGCCCGCTCGCTGGCGGCCAGCGCCGCCGCGTGCCGCTGCAACTGGTTGAGGGCGGCGGCCAGGTTGGCGAACACGGCCGGGGCGTCGGGGTCGAGCCGCGCAGCGGCTTCCAGCAGCATCGCCGCCCGCTCCGGCTCGCCGGACTGGATGCAGGCGACGCCCAGCAGGTGCATGGCGTCGAAGTCGCGCGGGTCGGCCGCCAGCAGCCGCTCGTAGATCACCCGCGCCTCGGCGGCCCGGCCGGCCAGGTGCAGCGCCAGCGCGTCGTCCAGCGACGCCACCGCGGCGGCGGCCATCTCAGCCCCCGGCGCGGGCGTCGCGCCAGCCGGCCAGCGCCTCGGCCAGCCGCGCGATGGTCGGCGCCCAGCTCTGCCGCTCGATCTGCCGGAACAGGCGCAGGGTCGGATACCAGGGGCTGTCGTCGCGCCCCTCGAACCAGCGCCAGCAGCCGTCGAAGCGCGACAGCACCCACACCGGCCTGCCGAGCCCGCCAGCCAGGTGCGCGACCGCGGTGTCGACGGCGATCACCAGGTCCAGCGCCTCGACCAGCGCCGCGGTGTCGTAGAAGTCGCCCAGCTCGGCGGTGACGTCGAGCAGCGGCAGTGGCGCGCTCGCCGCCTGGGTGGCCGCGTCGCCGATCTGCAGGCTGACGAAGCTGACCCCGGCCACCGCCGTCAGCGGGGCGAACTGGGCGAGGCTGAGGCTGCGCCGCTGGTCGAGCACCGCCGCCACCCCGTCGCGCCGCCGGCCGGCCCACACCAGCCCCACCTTCGGCCCGGCGAGGCCTGCCAGCCGCTCGCGCCACGCCTGCGCCGCGGCCGGGTCGGCGGCGAGATAGGGCGTCTCGCCGGGGATCGTCGCGGCGGTGGTCCCGAGCAAGCGCGGCAGGCACATCATCGCGATCTGGAAGTCGAACCGCGCCCCCTCCGGCGGCTCCTCGAGGAACGCGACGCCGGGAAAGCTGCGCTCGAAAAGGCGGATCAGCGGCAGCGGCGTCAGCACCGTCACCGCCGCGCCCTGGCCGGTGAGCCGCGGCAGGTAGCGGACGAATTGCAGGCTGTCGCCGAACCCCTGCTCGCAGAACACCAGCAGGCGCCGGCCCGCCAGGGCCTCGCCGCTCCACTCCGGGCAGTCGACCGCCGGCGCCGCCAGGGCGAGCTGCGGGACGCGCCAGCGGGCGCGGTAGTCTTCGAAGCCGCCGGGCAGGTCGCCGAGCTTCAGCCGCGTGTAGGCGCGGTTGAGCCGGGCGTCGGCGAAGTCGGGGTCCAGCGCCACCGCCCGGTCGTGGTGCGCCATCGCCTCGGGGAGGCGGTCGAGCTGGTGCAGGCAGACGGCATGATTGGTCTCGGTCTCGACCTGGTCCGGCGCCAGCTCCAGCGCCCGCCCGCACTCGGCCAGCGCCTCGTCGATGCGGTTCAGGCCGTTGAGGGCGGTGGCGCGGTTGACGTGCGCCGAGGCCTCGTCCGGGGCCAGCGCCAGCGCCGTCTCGCTGGCCTCCAGCGCCTCGTCGAAGCGGAACAGCCCGGCCAGCATGGCGCTGCGGGCGCTATGCAGCGCCCCCAGCTGCGGCCGCAGCCCGATCGCCGCGTCGTAGCAGGCCAGCGCCGCCGCCAGCTGGCCGAGCCGGGCTCGCGTCTCGGCGAGGGCGGCGAGGGCCTCGAAGTAGCCGGGATTGAGCGCCAGCGCCGCCTCGAAGCCGTCGGCCGCCGCCGGCAGCTGGCCGAGCGCATGCAGCGCCCTGGCGCGCTGGAAGTGCAGGTCCGGCGTCGGACCGGTCCGCAGCGCCTGCTCGAAGCTCGCCAGCGCCTCGGCCGCCCGCCCCAGCGCCAGCAGCGCCAGGCCGCGGTTGGCGTGCGCCGGGCCAAGGTCCGGGGCGAGCGCCAGCGCCGCGTCGCAGGCCGCCACCACCGCGTCGTGGCGGCCGAGGCCGGCCAGCGCCGCGGCGAGGTTGGCCTGGGCGGCGGCCTGGCCGGGATCGAGCGCCACCGCCCGCTCCAGCGCCTCGGCCGCCGACGCGTAGTCGCCTGCCTGCAGGCAGGTGACGCCCAGCATCTGCAGCGCCTCGATGCTGCCCGGGTCGCGCTGCACCGCCTCTTCGTAATAGCGCCGCTGGCCCGCGAGCCGGCCGCCGGCGCGCGGCATGGTCGGGCTCTCGGCGGCGGCGGTGGCCGTGTCGTCGGTCATCGGCGCGATGCTTCGCCCCAATCGGGCCCGCAGACAAGCGCCGCCGGCGCGCATGCGGCAGATCGACCGCCGGCTCGGCCGCCGGGCGTCCCTCAGGCGCGCGCCGCCTCGCGGTACTTGCGCATGTTGATGAAGAACAGCGGCCGCCCGTCCGGGTCCTTCAGCATGAAGGCGCGGCCCTCGTCGCCGCCGGCCGGCTCGCGGAAGAAGCCCAGGCCCGCGCGCCGCACCAGGTCCGCCATCCCGTCGATGTCGACCTGCCAGAAGTTCAGCTGCAGCTCGTCGGGATCGAGGTGGCCCTGATAGAGGTTGATCCGCGTCTCGCCGTTCACCAGCGCCGCGACCCGCTCGGTCTCGGGCACGGCGTCGCGGGTGAAGCCGAGCAGCGCGTAAAAGGCTTCCGTCGCGCCGATGTCCTTCACCGGCAGCGCGACCTCGCAGCGTCCACGCTCGGGCGGCGGCAGCGGCGCCGCGGGCTGGCGGCTCACCTCCGCCATGCGGATCAGGAAGATCAGCTGGCCATCGGGGTCGCGCACCATCAGCGAGACGTCGCCGTTCGGCCGCCTGACCAGGCCCTCGGCAGTCTGGTCCGCGGCGAAGTGGGGCTGCGGCAGGATGTCGGCCCCGGCGGCCGCGAGCTTCTCCGCCGAGGCCTCGACGTCGCCGTTCCAGAAGATCAGCTGGGTCTCTGCCGGGTCCAGCACCCCCTGGAACAGCGCCACGCGGCAGTCGCCGGCCTCCAGCGTGCGGCACCTGCCCTCGTCGGCGGTGTCCACCACCTGGAAGCCGAGCTTCTCGTACCAGGCGGCGGTGCGCCCCACGTCGGCGACGACGAAGCTGGTTTCGAGCCATCCGAGGTTCATGTCGGGATCTCCCTCAATGGGTGTGCAGGCGGAGCATCGGCCATATCAAGCGCGCCGCTTGTCGGCCGGCGGCAGGGTCGCGGCGATGTGGGCGCGGTAGAGGTCGATCAGCTCCATCCAGCGCTCGCGGTCGCGCAGCGACTTCGCCACCTCCGCACGGCGCGCCTTCTCCTCGGGCGTGAAGTCGTCCATCCCGCCGGCGCGGGTCGCCCACTTGCGGACGAATTCGCTGATCGTCGTGGGCGGCAGCCGCGAGCCGGAGGGCACGCCGTCGAGGTGGTCGGCCAACTCGTCGAACATCGCATGCCATCCACCGGCCGCGCCCGGCCGCCAGGGCGGGTACATGCCAGGTTCCTCGGCGCCCAGCTCGCGCCTCGCCTGGGGATCCATCGCCTCGATCCAGGGCTCCGGGACCGCGACCCCGTCCGCGGGGAAGCGGTGGATGAACTGCATACGCGTGCCGGCGCCGGCCGCCGTCAGCGTGTACTGGAAGACCTGCCCGTTCTTGTCGTCCGCGAGGCGCAGCAGGCGGGGCGGCTCGATGACCGCCACCTGACCCTGGAATCCGTCGTCGCCGAACCAGTAGCGGCCACCCACCTGCGGATCGAGCCGGCCCTTGATGAACCAGACGCCGAACTCCTCCGGATCGACGATCGCCCGCCACACCCGCTCGATCGGGTGCGGATAGGTGCGCACATACTCCAGCGTGTAGCGGTCGATGAACCGCGCCAGTTCGGCTTCGGCCATGGTCAACGCCCCTCGGCAATGATGGCGCTCGGGCGGGTGGCCCGCACGTGCTCGCGGTAGGCGTCGACGTAGTCGAACCAGCGCTCGCGAGCGCGCAGGCCGATGATGATCCGCTTCTTCTGGTCGGGCGTGAACTCGGCGGACATGCCCATCGAGGCCCAGTTGCGGGCGATTTCGGTCAGGCGGGTCGGGGGCAGGCGATCGCGCAGCGGCGTGCCCTTCAGCAGATGGCCGAGCTCGTCAAAGGCGCCATGCCAGCCGGCGAGCGAGCCCGGGCGTCCCGGCGAGACGAAATCCGGATCGGGCTCGTCCGGGTCGACCACGCCGGCCGCCGCGTGTTGCAGGTAGCGCAGCCGCGTGCCGCCCTCCGCCGGCTCGAGCTCGAACTGGAAGTAGGACGCCGCGCCCGGCCAGACATCGGGCGCCGTGTCAGCGCGCGGCCCGAAGCGGATCAGCCGCGGCGCCTCGACCAGTTGGACGACCCCCGCAAAGCTGTCGTCGTGGAACCGGTAGTCTCCGCCGGTTACGGGTTCCCAGACGGTCGGCCGGATGAACCAGATCGCCACCTCCTTGGGATCGGTCACCGCCCGCCACACCCGCTCGATCGGGTGCGGGTAGATGCGCATGAATTCCACCGTCCAGCGGTCGATGAATCGCGCCAGGCCTTCAGCCATCGTCTTCCTCCCGCCGCTTCATCTCGTCTAGGTGCGCGCCCAGCCGGTCGAAACGGGCCTTGGTGGCGTCCAGCACCGCGTCCATCCACTGCCGCGCTTCGCTGAGCGACTGCGGCTCCAGCCGGTAGATCCGTGAGGTGGCTTCCTGGCGGTAGGCGATCACGCCGCTCTCGCGCAGCACCTTCAGGTGGCGCGACACCGACGGCCCGGCGATCGGAAACCGCCCGGCGATATCCCCCGCATTGCGCTCCCCCGCCGCCAGCATGGCGACGATCTCGCGGCGGGTGGGGTCTGCCAGGGCCTCGAAGACGTCCATACGATTATCTAGCGTGTTAGCTAATTAGCCGTCAAGCTACATATGGCGAACGCGCGCCACCTGGGTTACGCATGCGCAGCCGATCCCCAGAGCAGACCGATGAGTGCGCCCAAACCACCGACGCAAGTGCATCGCACAAAGGTCTTCAATGGCCGGCACGCTCGATTGGCGAACCTCGACAATGTGGCCGAGATTCTGGGCGCCCTGGACGAGGAAGCTGACATCCAGAAATTCGGCCTCAAGTCCTCGGCAGCAAGGGTTGCTCCGGGTTCCGGACCCGTCAAAGACGGCCCGAAGGGCCGCCGCGGCCGCGGCCCGCGCCCAGGGCGCGATCTTTGACCGGCCCGGAACCCGGAGCTTCAATCTTGCCAAGGCTCTAAGGCGTTCAGCGCGTTCCTGCTGGAGCGCCGCGACCCGGCGCTGTTCTGCGCCGCCGCCCGACTCGACGCCGCTCCTCCGCGGTCTAGAGTGGCCGCTCGCGACAGAGACGCCCAGGAGGCGCGGGACGATGGCGGACGCCGGGATCATCTTCGAGACCATGGGCCGCGTGGCGCTGATCCGGCTGAACCGGCCGCAGCAGCTGAACGCGCTCACCTACGCCATGCTGGGCGAGATCCGCCGCCGCGTGGCCGAGGCGGAGCAGGACCCGGAGGTCACCGCCATCGCCTTCGTCGGCGAGGGGCGGGGCTTCTGCTCGGGGCTCGACGCCGAGGTGCTGCGCGCCACCACCCAGGCCGGCGAGGCCAGCGGCGGCGGCGGCGCCGGCGCAGGCCCGCCGGACGGCCGCGCCGACCTGCCGGGCATGTTCAGCTACCTGACGCAGGTTTCCAAGCCGGTGATCTCGGCGGTGAACGGCGTGGCGGCCGGGGGCGGCTTCGTGCTGGCGATGATGAGCGACCTGCGCTTCGGCTCGGAGGCGGCGAGCTTCACCACCGTCTTCTCCAAGCGCGGCCTGATCGCCGAGCACGGCACCAGCTGGCTGCTGCCGCGCCTGGTCGGCCCCGGCCGGGCGCTCGACCTGCTGTGGAGCTCGCGCCGCGTCGGGGCCGAGGAGGCGCTGCGCATCGGCCTGCTGGACCGCGTGCTGGCGCCCGACGAGTTGCTGCCGGCGGTAGTCGACTACGTCGGCGACCTCGCCGCCCAGATCTCGCCCGGCGCCATCGCGGTGATGAAGGCCCAGGTCTACCGGCACCTCTCCGACGCCATGGCGCCCTCGCTCGCCGACGCCGACCGCCTCACCCAGGCGCAGCTCAAGCATCCCGACGCCCGCGAGGGGGCGATGTCGCTGATCGAGCGGCGCGCGCCCAACTTCCAGCCCTGGACCGGAGAGACGCCATGAGCGGCTACCAGACGATCGTCTACGACAAGGCCGGGCACGTCGCGACCATCGCGCTCAACCGTCCGGAGGGCCGCAACGGCATCGTGCCGCGGATGATGGACGAGCTCTGGGAGGCCGTGCAGGACGCCGCCGCCGACAAGACGCTCCGGGTGCTGGTGCTGCGCGGCGTCGGCCGCGACTTCTGTCCTGGCGCCGACGTCAAGGCCTACGCCGCCGGCGGCCAGGCGCCGACCCGCCCGGAGACCTTCAACGTCAGCCTCGTCCTGCACGAGTGCCAGCTGGTGACGATCGCCGCCATCAGGGGCGCCTGCGCCGGCGCCGGGTTCGGCTGGGCCACCGCCTGCGACCTGCGCCTCTGCGACGACACCGCCCGCTTCAACACCGCCTTCCTCGATGTCGGCATGTCGGGCGACATGGCCGGCAGCTGGTTCCTGCCGCGCATCGTCGGCGCCGCGAAGGCCCGCGAGCTCTACTTCCTGCCCGGCAAGTTCGACGCCGCCGAGGCCGCGCGGATCGGCCTGGTCAACCGGGTGGCGCCGGAAGCCGCGTTCGAGGCGGAGCTGGCGGCGCTGACCGATCGCCTGGCCAATTCCTCGCCGCTGGCGCTGAAGGGGATGAAGGCCAACTTCGTCGAGCAGGAACATATGGGCCTGGCCGACTTCATCGCCGCCGAGACCGCCCGCCACACCGCCTGCGGCCGCTCCGAAGACAGCCGCGAGGCCTTCCGCGCCTTCGTCGAGAAGCGCAAGCCGGTGTTCCAGGGGCGGTAGGCGGGGTTTTTGGCCACGGAAAACACGGAGGGCGCGGACGGGTCGCCAGCCTCCGTCACCCCTACCATGTCATCCCGGAGAGCCCGCCGTCAGGCGGGACTCATCCAGGATCTGCTTCCCACTGCGGTGCTGAGGAGATCCCGGACGACTCCCCTCGGATCAAGTCCGGGAGGGTCTCCGGGATGACACCGGAGGGTGTGTGAGGGGCTGGGAACCGTCCGTGCTTGCCGTGTCTTCCGTGGCCCAAAAAAGCCTGGGTCCCCGCTTCCGCCGGGAGAAGCGGAGTGGGATGGTTCTCCGCAACCCAACGAGGCCAAGCCATGCCCGAACCGATCCTCGAACCTGAGCTGCCGATCTGCGACCCGCACCACCACCTGTGGGATTTCCCGGCCAGCCGCTACCTGCTGCCGGAGCTGCTGGCCGACCTCACCAGCGGCCACAACGTCGAGAGCACCGTCTTCATCGAGTGCGGGTCGTTCTACAGGGCCGCCGGGCCGGAGCCGCTGAAGTACGTCGGCGAGACCGAGTTCGTCGGCGGGCAGGCGGCGATGGCGGCGAGCGGGCGCTATGGGCCGGTGGTGGCCTGCGAGGGCATCGTCGGGCGCGCCGACCTGGCCGGGCCGCAGGTGCGCGAGGTGCTGGAGAGCCACGTGCGGGCCGGCAACGGCCGCTTCAAGGGCATCCGCCACGCCGGCGCCTACGATCCCAGCCCCGACATCCGCCGCGGCCACACCGCGCCGCCGGCCGGGCTCTACGGCTCGGCGGCGTTCCGCGAGGGCTTCGCCGAGCTGGCGCCGCTCGACCTCTCGTTCGAGGCCTGGCAGTACCACCCGCAGCTGGGCGAGGTGGCGGCGCTGGCCGACGCGTTTCCGGGCACGGCGATCGTGCTCAACCACGTCGGCGGCGTGCTTGGCGTCGGACCCTATGCGGGTAAGCAGGGCGAGGTGTTCGCGCTGTGGAAGACCGGCGTCGAGGACCTGGCGCGGCGGCCAAACGTCTGGGTGAAGCTTGGCGGCCTCGGCATGACCGGCTGCGGCTTCGGCTTCCACCGCCGCGACCCGCGCCCTGGCTCGGCCGAGCTGGCCGACGCCTGGCGGCCCTACCTGGAGACCTGCATCGCGGCGTTCGGCACGGGGCGCGGCATGTTCGAGAGCAACTTCCCGGTCGACGGCGCCTCATGCGACTACCCCACCCTCTGGAACGCCCTGAAACGCGTCGCCAGCGGTTGCTCGGCGGACGAAAAGGCCGCGATGTTCAAGGACAACGCGCGCCGGTTCTACCGGCTGGACTGACTTCCCAAAATACCCGCTCATCCCGGCGCACGCCGGGACCCAGGCGGGGCTCGCCGCCGCGAGACGCTCGGGGAGTTTTTCACCACCAAGCACACCAAGGTCACCAAGGGGCGCTTCGCGCCCAGCCAATCACCACGCCCCGCATGACGTCGGGTGACGCGCTTCGCGCACGCTTTGTGACCTTGGTGTCCTTGGTGGTTTCCCTTGCCAAATCCGCCTGGGTCCCGGCGTGCGCCGGGATGAGCGGGCTATTGGGGTCAGACGTCCATCGGCCGGTCGGCCAGGCGGGGCTCGCTGGAGGGGAAGTGGGCCTTCAGCGCCTCGCCGCAGATGGCGATGGCCTTCTCGATGCCCGCCGTCGGGTCCGGCTCGCGCATGCCGGCCTGCACGGCCGAGGCGGCGGCGCGCCAGATGGCGTCGCCGACCTTGGCGTGGATGGCCGCGTCCGCCAGCACCTCCACCTGCCGCTCGGCCAGGGCGACGAAGATCAGCACGCCGGTCTCGGAATCGCGGGCGTGGCTGTGGGCGGCGGCGAAGTGGTGGAAGGCGGCCTTCTTCACCCGGTGGCGCTTCAGGAAGCGCGGCGTCACCGCGCGGCGCACCGGCGGGATCGCCGTGAGGAGGGCGGCGAGGGCGAAGAGGCAGAGCTGGCTCACCGCATAGCCGGTCAGGGCGAAGGCGATGTTGCCCTGCAGCGCGCCGACCTGCACGGCGGTCCAGCCGCCGCCGGTGACGGCCACCAGCACCGGCCGCAGCGCCACCGCCATCACCGCGGGCGGGATCAGCAGCGCCGCCGCCGCGCCCCAGGCGATCGGGACCTCGCGATAGGTCGAGACCTCGCCGGCCAGCACGCAGAAGATGTCGCCGCTGGTGCCTTGCTCGGCCGCCGCCACCGCGGCGGTGATGCGGGTGTGGTCCTCGGGCGTCAGCATCACCAACTCCCCGACGCGCCGCCGCCGCCGAACGAGCCGCCGCCGCCGGAGAACCCACCGCCGCCGAAGCCGCCGCCGCCACCCCATCCGCCGCCCCAGCCGCCGCGGCGCGAGCCGGACGAGAGGATCATCATCGGCAGCAGCCAGCCCATGCCGCCGCCGTAATGGCCGCGGAACAGGCCGCCGAAGACGATGAAGAGCACGATCAGCGCGAAGATCGCCCCGAACGGCGCGCCGTGCGGATGCACGTTGCGGGTCGCCTTCTGCACGTTGGCCTGCGCCGTCGTCTGGTCGGCGCTGAGCTGGTCGATGATGGCGCCGGTCCCGGCCACCACCCCGCCCTGGACGTCGCCGGCGCGGAAGCGCGGCAGCACCTGGGTCTGCAGGATCACGCTGGAGAGGGCGTCGGTGAGGATCGGCTCCAGGCCGTAGCCCACCTCGATTCGCACCTTGTGCTCGGAGGGCGCGACGATGAACAGCACGCCGTTGTTCTGCCCCTTCTGGCCGATGCCCCAGGCGCGGCCGAGCTGGTAGCCGTAGTCCTCGATGTCGTAGCCCTGCAGCGACGGCAGGGTCACCACCACCAGCTGGCGGCCGGTCTTGGCCTCCAGGTCGGCGAGCTTGGCGGTGAGGTCGGCGGCGGCCTGCGGCGAGAGCACGTGCGCGTCGTCGACCACCCGCTGGCCGTTGAGGGCCGGGAAGCTGGGCGCGGCCAGCGCCGGGGCGGCGAAGAGCAGCCCCGCCATCGCCACCAGCAGCGCAGCGATCCACCCCCATCCCCGACCCCTCCCCACAACGGAGAGGGGAAAAGCGAGCGCGCCGCTCATTGCGCCGGCGCGTTGGTCGGCGCGGGCGGGGTCGAGCCGGGCGGGGCGCCGGCCGGCGGGGCGTTGATGTCGAAATGCACCTGCGGCGCGCTCTGGGCCGACTCAGTGGCGCCGAACGGCTGCATCGACTTGGCGCTGCGGTAGAAGGTGCCGGCCCACATCGAGGTCGGCAGCACCCGCAGCGTGGTGTTGTAGTCGCGCACGGCGTCATTGTAGTCGCGCCGGGCGATCTCGATGCGGTTCTCGGTGCCTTCGAGCTGCGACTGCAGCGCCAGGAAGTTCTGGTTCGACTTCAGGTCCGGATAGTTCTCGCTGACCGCCAGCAGCCGCCCGAGCGCGCCGGTCAGCTGGTCCTGGGCCTGCTGGAAGCGCTGGAAGGCGGCCGGGTCGGTCAGGGTCGAGGCGTCGACGGTGACGCTGGTGGCTTTCGCCCGCGCCTGCGTCACCCCGATCAGCACCGTCTGCTCCTGCTTGGCCTCGCCCTGCACGGTGGCGACGAGGTTGGGGATCAGGTCCGCGCGGCGCTGGTAGGCGGCCTGCACGTCGGCCCACTTGGCCTTGGCGAACTCCTGCTTGGTGGGGATGTCGTTGACGCCGCAGCCGGCCAGCGCCAGTGGCGCGATGACGATGGCGAGCGCCGCGAGCGCCTTGGCGATGATGCGTTTCACGAGGCTGGCCCTGGCTGGCGCCGCATCCCGCAGCGCGGCGCGAGCCTGAATCTAGGCCCGGGCGGGGCCGCCCGCCAGCACGTTGCGGAAACTTAACCGCAGTCGGCGGGCAGCAGGGCGTCGATGCGCGCCTTCACCGTCTCCAGCGGGCAGCTGCCGTGCGGGCCGGACGCGCAGTCCTTGAAGGTGAGCGGCACCGCCCTGGCGGCGGCCGGTTTCAGGGTGCGCAGCTGGTCCAGGGTCTCGTAGTAGAGCACCGGACGCACGTAGCGCCTGGCGCCGTCGCGCCACAGCTCGAAGGCCAGCGCGGTAGACGGGGCGGTCGAGTCCGGCTCGTTCGGCAAGGTCCAGTCGAAGCCGAAGGTGCTGGCCATCCACACCAGGTTGGTGTCGTGGCCGGCCAGGCCGAGGAAGCGCAGCGCCGGGCCCGACTGCGGGCCGCCCTTGGCCGGCTCGCCGGCCAGCGCCGCCAGGATCACGCGGGTCATCGGTGCGCCGCGCCGGGCCGAGGCGTAGACGTTGTCGCGCAGCCGGGCGAAGCCGGCCTCGTGCAGCGGCATGATCGCGTCGATGTCGGCCTCGCGGGCGCGGCCCCAGCCCACGTCGGTCAGCGGCTTGCCGTCGGCGTACTCCAGCAGCAGGTCCTCGGCGAGGCCGGCAGTGGAGGGAAAGAGGCCCTTGTCGGCCGGCGAGATCTTGAAGCACATGCCCGCCCCCCCGTCGCAGGCCTTCGGCGCCATGATCGCCTGCAGGCGGGCGGTGGCTGCCTCCAGCCGCGCCAGCTCGGCGGGCGACGGCGGGGGGAGGCCGGTCCCGTAGGCGTGCGCCGCATCGATCATGCACGCCTTGGAGTCGTCGCCGCCGAAGATCGGGTCGCGGGGCCTCGGCGCCGCCCAGCCGGTCTTGACGTCGCAGCCGGGCTCGACCGACGCGGCGAGGTCGACGCCGGTCTGACGGGTGCGCTGGTCGGCCCCGTCGGCCCAGACCGAGACCTGGCCGGCCCCGGCGCAGCCCTTCGCCGGCAGCAGTCCGCGCGCCACATAGGCGGCGCGCAGCGTGCGGCCCATCAGCTTGACGCTCTCGCCGCCGTGCGGCGTCAGCTCGCCCGGCGCCACCGGCCAGTCCGGCCAGGCCTGGGCGGCGTACCTGGCCAGCTCGGCGTTGGACTGGGTCGGCGGGCGGATGCCGTGGCGCATCACCGTCACCACCCGCTCCAGCTTCGCGGCCGCGTCGGCGCCGCCGGCGGCGAGCAGGAGGGCGAGGACGAGGGCGAGACAGCGGACCATGGCGGATTCCCCTTGCGGGCCGCCCCTGCAGGCGGCCGTGCGAGCCCGTGCTTAGAGCGGCATCGGCGACGTTTCCATGACGGCCATGGACGATTTGCTCGCCCCCGCCGTCAGGTCATCATCACCTCGCGGTCGGCGCGGTCGTCGCCCTCGCCCGGCAGGTCGTCGAACGAGCCGTGGCTGGAGGCGTAGAGCCGCGAATAGAGGCCGCCCTCGGCCATCAGCGCCTCGTGCGGCCCCTGCTCGACGATGCGGCCGGCCTGCAGCACGATGATCTCGTCGGCGTCGCGCACGGTCGCCAGCCGGTGGGCGATGACCAGGCAGGTGCGGCCCGCCATCAGCGCCTTCAGCGCCCGCTGGATCTCCAGCTCGGTGAACGAGTCGATGTTGGCGGTGGCCTCGTCGAGGATCAGGATCTTCGGGTCGATCACCAGCGCCCGGGCGAACGAGATCAGCTGCCGCTGGCCCAGCGAGATGTTGCGTCCGCGCTGACCCAGCGGGGTGTCGTAGCCCTGCGGCAGGCGGACGATGAACTCGTGGGCGCGCACCGCCTTGGCCGCCGCCACCACCTGCTCGTGGGTGGCGTCGGAGGCGTAGCGGATGTTCTCCTCGATGGTGCCGGTGAACAGGAACGGCTCCTGCAGCACCATGCCGATGGTCTTGCCGAGGCTGGCCAGGCTGACGTCGCGCACGTCGTAGCCGCCGATCTTCACCTGGCCCTCGTCGACCTCGTAGAAGCGCCGCACCAGCGAGATGATGCTGGTCTTGCCCGAGCCTGTCGGCCCCACCAGCGCCACCACCTGCCGCGGCTTCACCTTCAGCGAGATGTCCTTCAGCACCGGCCGCGCCGGATCGTAGCCGAAGGTCACGTGGTCGAACTCGATGGTCGGCTGCGGATCGTCGAGCGCGATGGCGTCCGGCTTGTCGAACAGCGTCACCGGCACGTCGAGCACCTCGAACACGCGGTAGCCGGCGGCCATCGCCCGCTGCAGCGCCGTGTACTGCATCGAGAGGGTGCGCACCGGCTCGAAGAAGCGCTGCACGAAGATCACGAAGGCGACCATGTCGCCGACATTCAGCGCCCCGCCCAGCACCTGGTTGCCGCCGACGACGATGATCACCGCCATGGCCACCCCGGTGAGGATGTTCACGGTCGGGCTCATCAGCTGCGAGATGAAGGCGCTGTCGATCGCCGCCTTCATGTTGTCGTGCGCCTTCTCCTCGTAGAGCTCGAAGTTCATCGCCTCGCGGCGCGTCTCCTGCACGGTGCGGATGCCGCTGATGTTTTCGGCCAGCGCGCCGTTGGCGATCGAGGAGGCGTCGCGTGAGCGGCGGAAGGTCTTCTTCGAGAACGGCAGCCAGACGGCGCGGATGCCGATCAGCGCCGGCAGCACCAGCATGGTGAGCAGGCCCAGCTGCCAGTTCATGCAGAGCATGAAGCCGACGATGCCGAACAGCACCACGAAGTCGCCGATGGTGCTGGTCGAGCTCTCCAGGAAGTCCTGCAGCGCGTTCACGTCGCCCTGCAGGCGGCTCATCACCCGCCCGACGTGGGTCTTGTCCATGAACGACAGGGCGACGGCCTGGAAGTGCTCGAACATGCCGCGGCGCACGTCGAAGATCACCTTCTGCGCCAGCTTCACGCTCAGCCACTGCGAGATGATCGAGGTGATGGTGAAGACGATCGCCGCGGTGATGAACTCGGCCACCACCAGGTCGATCCGGGTCAGCCGCAGCGCGCCCGAGGCGCTGACGAAGGTCGGCACGGCGAGCGTGGCGACGTGGGCCGTGCCGGCGGGGCTGGTCGCCACGTCGACCGCCTGGCCGATCATCAGCGGCAGGAACAGCTGGGCGATGGCCGAGACCACCACCGCGGCCAGCGCGCCGACCAGCGGCCCCGGATGCGGCGCCAGGAAGCCGGCGAAGCGCCGCATGATGCGGGTGTCGAACGCCATGAAGATCTCTTCGGCGTCGGAAGTCCCGAGGTTGGCGTTGCGCCGCCGGGGCGCCGGCCCCGGATCGCGCATGCCGCCTTCGTCGAAGGCGAAGTCGCTCATTCCGCGGCCTCCGTGACCTTGCGGTGGATCACCTGGTCGGCCACCGACAGGCCCTGCTCGGAGCGGGTCTGCAGCTGGAAGAGGTCGTGGTACTCGCCGCCGAGGGCGATCAGGTCCTCATGGGTGCCGCGCTCGACGATCCGCCCCTCCTCCAGCACGATGATCTCGTCGGCGTGCATCAGCGACGACAGCCGGTGGGCGATGATGATGGTGGCTTTCGACCGGGTGGCCTCGGCCAGCGCGTCGCGCACCCGCTTCTCGGTCACCGCGTCGATGGCGGCGGTGGAGTCGTCGAAGATCATCACCCCGGGGCCGGGCACCACGCCGCGGGCGATCGACATCCGCTGCCGCTGCCCGCCGGAGAGCGCCACGCCGCGCTCGCCGACCCGGGTGCCGTAGCCGCCGGGCAGGCCGGCGATGTAGTCGTGCAGCTGCGCGGTGCGGGTCGCGCCGACGATCCGGTCCTCCTCGGCCCAGGGATCGGCGTAGGCGACGTTGTTGGTGACGGTCGAGTCGAACAGGAAGGCTTCCTGCTGCACCAGGCCGACGTATTCGCGCAGGGACGGCAGCGTCACGTCGCGAATGTCGACGCCGTCGATGCTGATCCGCCCGCCGTTCACGTCGTAGAAGCGCGGCACCAGGTTGGCGATGGTCGACTTGCCCGAGCCCGGTGGCCCGACGATGCCCAGCGTCTGCCCCTGGCCGACGGCGAAGCTGACGTCGTGCAGGATCGGCTTGCCTTCGACGTAGGCGAAGTCGACGTGCTCGAAGCGCAGCACCCCCTCGGTGGGCGCCAGCGCCTGGGCGCCGGGCTTGTCGGCGATGTCGGCCGGGGTGTCGAGGATCTCGAACAGCCGCCCGCCGCAGACGGTCGCCCGCGCCGCCGACATGACGATCATCAGCACCTGCCGCACCGGGCCCTGCAGGATGTTCAGGTAGAGGATGAAGGCCGCCATCTGGCCGGGCGACATGTGGCCCGCCGCCACCTTGTGGCCGCCGTACCAGAGCACCGCCGCCTGCGAGGCGTAGAAGGTCAGAGTGATGGTCCGCACCCCGCGCATCCGCAGCAGGATGCGCCGGTAGGACTGCGCCAGGGCCTCGATCGAGGCCTTGTCGAACTTGCCCATCTCGAAGTTGCGGGAGGCGAAGGCGCGCACCACGCGGATGCCCTGGAGGTTCTCCTCCATCACCAGCGTCAGGATGCTCATCAGGTTCTGCACCCGCATCCAGGCGACGCGCATCAGGTAGCCGATGCGGCCGAGCGTGTAGACGCTGAACGGCACGAAGGCGAGCGCCAGCAGCGCCATCAGCGGGTCGGCGAGGAACATCATCGTCGTCGCCACCACCAGCAGCAGCACCAGCGTCAGCGACTGCATCAGGCCGTTCTGGATGAAGGCGCGGGTGCCTTCGAGGTCGATCATCCCGCGGGTGATCAGGTCGCCGGAGTGGATGTTGTCGTGGAAGCGGAACGACAGCCGCTGCAGGTGCTGGAAGTATTCGAGCCGGAGGCGGTAGGCGACCTTCTGGCTGACCAGCTCGCCCTGGTAGCCGCCGAAGCCCACCAGCAGCCCCTGCACCGTGCCGGCCAGCACCACCAGGCCGGCGACAACCCACAGTGACTGCTCCGAATGGGCCAGGATCTGCGCCCGGTGCGCGGCGCTGGCGTGGGTCGCCTGCGCGTGCTGCAGCGCCTTCAGCAGCGCCGCGACCTGGTTCACCGCGCCGCCGAACAGCCTGGGCACGGTCAGGCCCGCCACGGCCGCCACCAGCGAGCAGACCATGGCCAGAATCACTTGGAACGGGTCGACCTTCAGCGCCAGAAGCACGATGCGCCGCAGAATGTGCGGCATCGCCTTCACGTCGATCTCAGGTTTGACTTCTACGCCGGCCGGCCCGCCCGTCGGGCCATACGAATGGGACATCGAAATTTCCGTCTGGGGTAATGCTTCCATTTTGGGGCTTCGCCACGGCGAACGCAAATCGCCGCGCCGTCACTGCTGACAGCATGCTGTCGCCGCGGCGCCCGAGAACCGGCGCTCCAACCGAGGAGATCGCCGATGAGCCAATGGTATGCCGTCATCCGCACCCGCGGTCCCGGCTGGGACTTCGCCCGCCCGATGCGCGAGCAGCCGCTGTGGAACGAGCATGCGGCGTTCACGGACGGTCTGGAGGCGGAAGGCCTGATCCGCTTGGCCGGCCCGCTGGAGGATTCCGACCAGGACGTGCTGCTGATCATGCGCGGCGACAGCCCCGAAGCGCTCGAAGCGCGCCTCTCGCAGGACCCCTGGTGTCCGGCCGACATGATCAAGACCACCCGAATCAGTCCCTGGCGGGTGCTGGTCGGTTCGCTGGAGTGAGGGGCGTTTAGTTGGCCACGGAGAGCACGGACGCGCGGTCCTATCCCCCACGATGACATGGGAGGATGGTTGGCGGGCTCAGCACCTTTCCGTGTCCTCCGTGTTTCCGTGGCGAAACCTTCCCCCAACCTATCGCCCCTTGCGCGCCGCCTGGGCGGCCAGGAAGTCGGCCATCATCCGGGCGGGCTCGTCGCCGCGGTAGGCGTCGGCGAAGGTCTCGACGCCGGCCTGCACCGCCTCGGCCAGCGGCAGCCGCTCCCAGGCCTGCATCAGCGCCTTCTGCTGGCGGATCGCCGTCGGCCCGCAGGCGAGGATGTCGGCGAGGCAGGCCTCGACCGCCACGTCCAGGCCGTCCGCCGGAGCGACCTGCTCGACCAGGCCCCAGGCGAGCGCCGTCGCCGCGTCGATGGTCTCGCCCGTCATCAGCAGCCGGCGCGTGCGGCCCCAGCCGATCAGCAGCGGCAGCAGCGCCGCCTCCACCACCGAAGGGATGCCCAGCCGCACCTCCGGCATGCCGAACCGCGCCGTTTCGGCGGCGATCCGCAGGTCGCAGGCGCAGGCCAGCTCCAGCGCGCCGCCGAAGCAGTAGCCCTGCACCCGCGCGATCACCGGGACCGGGATGGCGCGCACCGCCGCGCAGATGCCGTGCACCTGCAGGATGAAGGCGCGCGCCGCGTCCGGCCCCTCGATGGCGGCCATCTCGCGGATGTCGACGCCGCCGGCGAAGGCCCGCTCGCCCGCGCCGGTGACGATCACGGCCCGCAGGTCCGTGTCGGCGGCCAGCTCGGCCGCGGCGTCGCGGAAATCGCGCATCATCTGCGAACCGATCGCGTTAAGCCGGGATGGATTGTCGAACGCCAGGGTGGCGATGCGGCCTTCGGGCCGATCCTCGACGGCGAGGCCGATGCGGCCCTCCGCGGCGGCGGTGCTGGTGGTGGTCATGAGGGAAGGCTATCGCGGCCGGCGCGGCTTGGCCAAGGTCGCGAGCCTGGGAGGAAGCACGCCATGACGCCCGCCGAGGGACTGGCCGAGCCCGTGGCCGCCCGCATCGCTGCGGCCGCCGCCGGGCAGGGCGCGCCGCTGATCGCCGGCCTCACCGGCGCGCAGGGCTCCGGCAAGTCGACGCTGGCCGAGCAGCTGCCGGCGCGGCTGGCCGCGCGAGGGCTGCGGGCCGTCGTGCTGGCGCTGGACGACCTCTACCTGCCGAAGGCCGCGCGCCGGCGCCTCGCCCGCGAGGTCCACCCGCTGCTGGCCACCCGCGGCGTGCCCGGCACCCACGACGTGGCGCTGGGGCTCGAGGTGTTGGCCAGCCTCGGCCGCGCCGGCGCGACCCGCATACCGCGCTTCGACAAGGGCGCGGACGAGCGCCTGCCGCCGTCGCAGTGGACGAGCTTCGAGGGCCCGGCCGAGGTGATCGTCTTCGAAGGCTGGTGCGTCGGCGCCCGGCCGCAACCGCCCGCGGCGCTGGCGGCGCCGGTCAACGAGCTGGAGCGCACGCGCGATCCGGACGGCGTGTGGCGCGCCTTCGTCAACGACGCCCTCGCCGGCCCCTACCGCGCGCTTTTCGACCCGATCGGCTTCCAGGCGCTGCTGCTGGCGCCCGGCTTCGACGTCGTGCTCGGCTGGCGCGAGCAGCAGGAGCACAAGCTGATCGCCCGCGGCGGCCCCGGCCAGACCGACGCCGAGCTCGCCGTCTTCGTCCAGAACTACGAGCGCCTCACCCGCTACATAGCCGAGGAGATGCCGGGGAGGGCGGACGTCGTGGTGCAGTTGGACCGCGAGCGGCGGGTGCTGGCGATCGGGCCTTAGGTTTTGGCCACGGAAAACACGGAGGGCACGGAAAAGGGGCGCTTCCTACCCACCCCAGCAGTGTCATCCCGGAGAGCCCGCCGTCAGGCGGGACTCATCCGGGACCTACTTCCCAAGGTGCTGAGGAAATCCCGGATGACTCCGCTGCGCGGGTCTCCGGGATGACAACGATAGTTTGGTGTGAGGCTGAGTGTCCGTGTTTTCCGTGGCCCAAAAAGCTCCCGCCCCGCCGCCGTTCCTGCCACGTCCCGCCGTGACTCAGGCGATAGCCGGCGCCATGCCAATCGACCGGTTCAAGCTGATCGCCGAGGTCTACCTGCTGTTTCGGCGCGGGGACGAGGTGCTGCTGTCGCTGCGGGCCAACACCGGCTTCCGCGACGGTGAGTACGGCCTGGTGTCCGGCCATGTCGACGGCGGCGAGCCGCTGGCGGCCGCGGCGGCGCGGGAGGCGCTGGAGGAGGCGGGCGTCGCGCTCGATCCGCGCGAGCTGACGCTGCAGACGGTGATGCACCGCTGCCCCGGCGACGAGCGGATCGGCTTCTTCTTCGAGCCGGCGCGCTGGCAGGGCGAGATCGTCAACGCCGAGCCGCACAAGTGCGACGGCCTCGCCTGGTTCGCGCTGGACGCGCTGCCGGCCAACACCATCCCCTACGTCCGCGAGGCGCTGGCCAACGCCGTCGCCGGCGTCGCCTACGACGATCGCTGGGCGCCGGACGACTGAGCCGG
>DASXEN010000164.1:0-44193 GCA_036490095.1 Caulobacteraceae bacterium | reverse complement strand
CGGTGCAGCTCTCGGCGGTGACGATGCGCAAGCTGCGCTCGCGGGCGTCGTCGATGATCAGCCGGGCCAGGGTCTGGATCTCGAGGGAAAACATGCTGGGAAGCGCTCCTGGCCTGGCGTGAGGATGTAGCGTGATCGGGGTAGCGTGATTGGAAGGCCTTACTACGCCGGCAGCTCGACCATCGCCACGGCCTGGGCCAGCAAACCTTCCTCGCGGCCGGTGAAGCCCATGCCCTCGGTGGTGGTGGCCTTGACGCTGACGGCGGTGAGGTCGAGGCCCAGCAGGCCGGCGAGGCGCTCGCGCATCGCCTGGCGGTGCGGCTTGATCTTCGGGCGCTCGCAGATCAGCGTCACGTCGACATTGAGGATGCGCCCGCCGCGGCCGGTGATCAGTCCCGCCGCGTGCCTGACGAACAGGTCCGACCGTGCGCCGCGCCACTGCGGGTCGCTGGGCGGGAAGTGGTCGCCGATGTCGCCCTCGCCGATCGCGCCCAGCAGGGCGTCGGTGATCGCGTGCAGCCCGGCGTCGGCGTCCGAGTGGCCGACGAGGGCGTGGTCGTGGGCGATCTTGACGCCGCACAGCCAGACGGCGTCGCCGGGGCCGAAACGGTGGGCGTCGACGCCCTGGCCGACGCGTAAGCTCCGCGCCGCGCCGGCGATCAGCTCGGCCATGGCGAAGTC
This sequence comes from Caulobacteraceae bacterium, assembly GCA_036490095.1. GTDB lineage: Bacteria > Pseudomonadota > Alphaproteobacteria > Caulobacterales > Caulobacteraceae > Acaudatibacter. Next base: position 43,512 of record DASXEN010000164.1, on the reverse strand, counting down.
CTCCGGATAGGTGAGCTTGGCGAGGGCGGGATCGCCAGGGACCAGCGCCACGGCGCCGCCGGCCCGCTCGACGACGATGGCCTCGTCGGTGGGCTCCTCGCCGGCCGGCCAGGCGGCGAAGGCGGCCTTGAGCGCGCCGAGGCGGAAGGCCTGTGGGGTCTGGGCGCGCCAGAGGCCGGCGCGCGGCACGGTGGCGGCGATCCGCGCCGCGCCGTCGTCGCGCTTCAGCGTGTCGGCCAGCGGCAGCGCCAGGATCGCCGCGTCCGCGCCCTGCATCGCCGCCGCCAGCCGGCGGATGTGCTCGGCCCGCAGCAGCGGCCGCGCCGCGTCGTGGATCAGCACCACGGCGTCCTCGCCCGCCGCCAGCGCCGCGAGGCCGGCCTTCACCGAGTCCGAGCGCGCCGCGCCGCCGATCGCCAGGCGCCAGCCGGCCAGCCCGGCGAACGCCGCCTCGGCGCGCGCCTGCTGCCCCTCGCCGACGACGATCACCAGCTCGTCCGCGCCCGCCGCCAGGAAGGCCTCGGCCGACCAGCGGGCCACCGGCTTGCCCGCCAGCATCCGCCACTGCTTGGCCTCGCCCGGCCCGGCTCTGACGCCCGCCCCCGCGGCGACGATCACGGCTGAAAACCCCATGGCCGCCCTGTGACCGCTCCGGAGGCCCAAGTCCAGGCTTTACGGCATCGCTCAATCTGCCTAAAAAGCGGGCGATGGGTATGCGCGGAAAATGAGCACAGCGCCGCGGGCGAGCGCCGGATGACCGAGCCGCGGATCCGTACGCCGGCCGACGCCGTGGCGCTGGAGGCGCTGAAGGCGACCGCGTTCGACCTCATTCCCGAGCCGGCGATGGTGGTCGACGCCGAGGGCGCGCTGGTGGCGGTCAACGAGGCGGCCGAGGCGCTGTTCGGCCAGGGCCTGGCCCTGCTGGCCCGCGGCCGCTTCAAGGCGGCGCTGCCGCCGGACTCGCCGCTGATCCTGCTGATCAACCGCGCGCTGCTGGAGCAGGGGCCGGTGCGGGAGCGGGGCGTCGCCATCGCCCTGTTCGGCCATCCGCCGTTCGACGCCGACGGCGCGGCCGCGCCGCTGGGGGACGGGGCGGTGCTGCTGACGCTGCACGTGCGCGGCGGCGCGCTGGGGGTGGAGCGCGGCGGCGACGTCGCCGGCCTGCGCTCGGTGGTGGGGCTGGGCCGGATGCTCGCCCACGAGATCAAGAACCCGCTGGCCGGCATCCGCGGGGCCGCGCAGCTGCTGAAGTCCGGGGCCAAGGCCGCCGACGCGCCGCTGGCCCAACTGATCATGGACGAGACCGACCGGGTGCGCCGGCTGGTCGACCGCATGGAAGCCTTCTCCGACGACTCCGCCCCGCAGCGCACGGCGGTCAACATCCACCAGCTGCTCGACCGCGTCCGGGCGCTGGCCGCCAACGGCGTCGCCGAAGGGCTGGCGCTGAAGGAGAGCTACGATCCCTCGCTGCCGCCGGTGTGGGGCGAGGAGGACCTGCTGATCCAGATCTTCCTCAACCTGGTGAAGAACGCCGCTGAAGCCGCCCACAGCCGCCGCGACGGGCGCGGCGAGGTGCTGATCACCACCGCCTACCGGCATGGCGTGCGAGTGCGCGCCGGGCAGGGCAGGGCCGCCCAGAGCGCGCCGCTGGAGGTGCGCGTGCAGGACAACGGCCCCGGCGTGCCGCCGCAGCTGCGCGACCACCTGTTCGAGCCGTTCGTCTCCAGCAAGGCGGGTGGGGCCGGGCTGGGGCTGGCGCTGGTGGCCAAGCTTGTGGCCGGGCACGGCGGCCTGATCGACTTCGAGTCGGAGCCGGGCCGCACCGTGTTCCGCGTGCTGCTGCCCGCCGCGCCGGCGGACGACGACTTCGAGGTGAGCCAATGAGCGCCCAACAGCAGAAGATCCTGATCGCCGACGACGACGCCTCGATCCGGCTGGTGCTCAGCCAGGCCTTCAGCCGCCTCGGCTACCAGGTGCGCGCCACCGGCAACGCCGCGACGCTGCTGAAGTGGGTGTCCGACGGGGACGGCGATCTGGTGCTCACCGACGTGGTGATGCCGGACGAGAACGTCTTCGAGGTGCTGCCACGCATCCGCAAGCAGCGCCCGAAGCTGCCGGTGATCGTGATGAGCGCGCAGAATACCCTGCTCACCGCCGTCAACGCCGCCGAGATCGGCGCCTTCGACTACATCCCCAAGCCCTTCGACCTCGACGACATCACCGCCACCGCCCGGCGCGCCCTCTCGCGGCCGGCCGACGCCGAGGCGGCCAGGGCGCAGGTGCGGGCGATGCGCGACGAGCGCCTGCCGCTGATCGGCCGCTCCGCGCCGATGCAGGAGGTCTACCGCACCATCGCCAGGCTGGTGGGCGCGGACCTGACGGTGCTGATCCTCGGCGAATCCGGAACCGGCAAGGACCTGGTGGCGCGGGCGCTGCACGACCTCGGCCGCCGCCGCGACGGCCGCTTCGTGGTCATCAACCTCGCCGCGGTGCCGCGCGAGCGGGTCGAGACCGAGCTGTTCGGCAAGGGCGACGGCGACTTCGGCAAGCTGGTCGAGGCCGACGGCGGCACGCTGTTCCTCGACGAGATCGGCGACATGCCGCTCGACGCCCAGACGCGGCTGCTGCGGGTGTTCGACGGCGCCGACCCTGCGATCAATCCGCGCACCGGCCGCAAGCCCAACGTGCGCGTCATCGCCGCCGCCAACCGCGACCTGCGCAGCCTGATCCGCGAGGGGCTGTTCCGCGAGGACCTCTATTTCCGCCTCAACGTCGCGCCGGTGCGGCTGCCGCCGCTGCGCGAGCGGACCGAGGACATCCCCGACCTCGCCCGCGCCTTCCTGCTGCGCGCCAACCGCGAGGGCCTGCCTTCCAAGACCATCGACGCCGGCGCGCTGGAGCGGCTGAAGGCGCACCCCTGGCCCGGCAACGTCCGCGAGCTGGAGAACCTGATCCGCCGCGTCTGCGCCCTCTACGCCGAGGAGATGATCACCGCCCGCATCGTCGAGCGCGAGCTTTCGGAGCAGGCAACGGCCCCGGCGGGCGAGGACGGGCCGCTGACGCTGTCCACCCTGGTCGAGCGCCATCTCGCCTCCTACTTCGCCGACCAGCCCGAAGGGGTGCCGCCGGCCGGGCTCTACGACCGGGTGCTGGAGGACGTCGAGCGGCCGCTGATCCAGCTGACGCTCGCCGCCACCCGTGGCAATCAGGTGCGCGCCGCCGAGGTGCTGGGCCTCAACCGCAACACCTTGCGCAAGAAAATCCAGGAGCTTGGCGTCGAAATGACCCGTGGCCGGCGCTGACGTTTCCGCGCCACTACCCTGTTGAATTTCGGGCACAGTCGCCTAGGCTGGCGGCATGGAGTCAAACGTCGCGTTGTCCCCGCTGGCAGGCTCGCCGCCCGGCCGGAGCTGGCTGGCGCGCCTCGACTCGCGGCCGCTGATCTGGGTCGGCTACGGACTTTCGGTGCTGCTGACCGGCGGCTCCATCGGCCTCGGATCGACGCCCGGCCTCGCCGGACCGCTGGGCCCGGCGAGCCCGCTGGTGCTGACGCTGCTGACCTTCAACCTGGCGCTGATCCTGGGCGTCGGCTTCCTGATCGGCTCGCGGATCGTGCGGCTGCTGGGCGATCAGACCGGCGACGCCGGTGCGCGGCTGCACCTGCGCTTCGTCGCCCTGTTCGCCGCCGCCGCAGTGCTGCCGGCGCTGGTGGTGGCGCTGTTCTTCGGCGTGCTGGTGACCCGCGGCGTCGAGAACTGGTTCAGCGCCCGCGTCGAGGCGGTGGTGGTCAACTCCGACAAGGTGGCGCTCTCCTACCTTGACGAGCAGCGCACCAACATCCGCGACCACGCCACCCTGCTGGCTGGCGAGCTCGGCGACGTCGGGCCCTCGCAGCTGGCCACCTCGCCGGTGGCCTTCTCGCAGTTCCTGCGCCAGCAGGCCGAGGACAACGGCTTCACCGCCGCCTATGTGATCGACGGGCGCGGCCGGGTGCTGGCGAGCACGCTCGGCAACGGCGCGCCGAAGTTCCTGGTCCCCTCGGCCCACGCCTTCCAGGTGGCCGACCAGGGCGACATCCCGGCCCAGCCGTTCGAGCACGCCGACCTGATCCGCGGCCTCTACCGGCTGCGCGCCTTCCCCGACGCCTACCTCTACGTGATCTGGCCGGTCGAGCCGGGCGTGTTCAGCCACCTGCGTGAGGCCGACACCTCGATCACCGCCTACCGCGAGGCCAAGGCCAGCCGCGCACGCATCCAGGCGGCCTTCTTCATCAGCTACTTCGAGACGGTGCTGGTGGTGCTGCTGGGCGCGATCTCGATCGGCATGTCGGCCGCCAGCAGCATCGCCGCGCCGATCGCGCGGCTGGTGCAGGCCTCCGGCCGCATCTCCGCCGGCGACCTCTCGGTGCGCGTCGACACCACCGAAGGACCCGAGGAGATCACCAGTCTTTCCCGGGCTTTCAACAGCATGACCCGGGATCTTGAGACGCAGCAGACCGCCCTGGTCACCGCCCACAAGGACGCGGAATCGCGGCGGCAGTTCGTCGAGACCATGCTGTTCGGGGTCAGCGCCGGGGTGATCGGGCTCGATCCGGCCGGCCGCATCTCGGTGGTCAACCGCCAGGCGGCGGCGTTGCTGGAGCTGCCGGAGACGCGGCTGGGCGCGCCGCTGCACGACCTGGTTCCGGAGTTCCAGCCGGTGGTCGACCGCGCCGGCGGGGCCGGGATCGAGCTGGAGGAGGACGTCGACCTGGTGCGCGGCGGCGAGGCGCGGCGGCTGCGCCTGCGCGTCGGCCACAGCCCCGACGGCCTAGTGCTGACCTTCGACGACATCACCCGGCTGGTCGCCGCCCAGCGCAGCGCCGCCTGGCGCGACGTCGCCCGCCGCATCGCCCACGAGATCAAGAACCCGCTGACGCCGATCCAGCTCTCGGCCGAGCGCCTGCGTCGCAAGTACCGCAGCGAGGTCTCGGGCGACCTGGAGACCTTCGACCGCTGCACCGAGACCATCATCCGCCAGGTCGGTGACATCGGCCGCATGGTCGACGAGTTCTCGGCCTTCGCCCGCATGCCGGCGCCGAAGTTCGCCCAGGTCGACGCCGGCGAGCTCTTACGCCAGGCGGTGTTCGCCCAGCGCGTCGCCGACCCGGAGACGCAGATCGAGATCGTCCTGCCGCCGCGCGAGATCAGCCTCTTCTGCGACGTGCGGATGATCGGCCAGTCGCTGACCAACCTGCTGAAGAACGCCGGCGAGGCGATCGCCGCGCGCCGCGGCCAGCCCGCGCCGCCGCCCGGCCGCATCGCCGCCCGGCTGGTCGCCGAGGGCGCCTTCGCCGCCTTCGAGATCGAGGACAACGGCGTCGGCCTGCCCGCCAAGGACCGCGACCGGCTGACCGAGCCTTACGTGACCACCCGCGAGAAGGGCACCGGCCTCGGCCTCGCCATCGTCGAGCGGATCATGGAGGAGCACGGCGGCGAGCTGGCCCTCGCCGACGCCGCCGAGCCGCCCGGCGCGCGGGTCACCCTGCGCCTGCCGCTCGCCCATCCCGCGCCGACGCCGGCGCGCGCCCCTGCCTCTCAGTTGAAGGACGCTTGAGTATGACTGGCGACGTTCTGGTGGTCGACGACGAACCGGACATCCGCGAACAGGTGGCCGGCATCCTCTCCGACGAGGGCTACGCCGTCCGCACCGCCGCCGATTCCGACGCGGCGCTGGCGGCGATCCGTGCGCGCCGGCCCTCGCTGCTGATCCTCGACATCTGGATGCCGGGGGCGACGATGGACGGGCTGGAGCTGCTCGACCTCGCCAAGGAGCTCGATCCGGACCTGCCGGCGGTGATGATCTCCGGCCACGGCAACATCGAGACGGCGGTCAGCGCCATCAAGCGCGGCGCCTACGACTTCCTGGAAAAGCCGTTCAAGTCCGACCGGCTGCTGCTGGTGGTGGAGCGGGCGATCGAGGCGGCGAGCCTGCGGCGCGAGAACCGCCGCCTGCGCACCCTCAGCGCCGCGCCGGACGGCTTTCCCGGCGCCTCGGCGGCGGCCCAGCATCTGCGCCAGATGATCGTCAAGGTCGCGCCCGCCAACAGCCGGGTGCTGATCACCGGCCCGGCCGGGGCCGGCAAGGAGACCTCGGCGCGGCTGATCCACGGCGCCAGCCATCGGCACAAGGGCGAGTTCGTGCCGGTCAGCGCCGCCGGCATGACGCCGGAGCGGCTGGACCTGGAGCTGTTCGGCGAGGAAGGCGAGGGCGGCCGGCCACGCAAGATCGGCGTCTTCGAGCGCGCCCACGGCGGCACCCTCTACCTCGACGAGGTGGCGGACATGCCGCGCGAGAGCCAGGGACGGATCCTGCGGGTGCTGGTCGAGCAGCGCTTCCACCGCGTCGGCGGCGACACCGACGTGCAGGTGGACGTGCGGGTGATCTCCTCCTCGTCGCGGGACCTGCGCGAGGAGATCGGCGCCGGGCGCTTCCGCGAGGATCTGTTCCATCGGCTGAACGTGGTGCCGCTGCGCGTGCCCGGCCTCGACGAGCGCCGCGACGACATCCCCGACCTGATCCGCGACTGCGTGCAGCGGATCGGCGCGGCGCAGGGGCTGCCCAGGCGCACTTTCGCCGACGACGCCATCGCCACCCTGCAGGTGCAGCCCTGGCCCGGCAACGTGCGCCAGCTGCGCAATGTGATCGAGCGGATCCTGATCCTGGCGTCCGGCGATCCCAGCCAGGCGATCACCGCCGACATGCTGCCGTCCGACGCCATCTCCCAGGCGCCGACCGGCGGCCTCGGGGCCGAGCGGATCATCGCCCTGCCGCTGCGCGAGGCGCGCGAGCTGTTCGAGCGCGAGTACCTGGAGGCGCAGATCATGCGCTTCGGCGGCAACATCTCGCGCACCGCCGCCTTCATCGGCATGGAGCGCTCGGCCCTGCACCGCAAGCTGAAGTCGCTCGGCTTCGGCGGCGCGCGCCAGCTCGAGGAGGCGGAGGCCTGATGGGCCGCATCGCCTACGTCAACGGCCGCTTCGTCCCGCACGGCGAGGCGGCCGTCCACATCGAGGACCGTGGCTTCCAGTTCGCCGACGGCGTCTACGAGGTGTGGGCGGTGCTGGGCGGCGCGCTCGGCGACGCCGCCGGCCACTTCGAGCGGCTGGAGCGCAGCCTGGGCGAGCTGCAGATCGCCGCGCCGATGGACCGCGCCGCCCTGGAGGTGGTGCTGAAGGAGACGGTGCGCCGCAACCGAGTCCGCGAGGGCCTCGTCTACCTGCAGGTGACGCGCGGCGTCGCCCGGCGCGACCACGCGTTTCCGAACCCGCCCGTGCCGCCCAGCGTCGTCGCCACCGCCCACGGCGTCGACCGGGCCGCCGCCGAGGCGCGGGCCGAGCGCGGCGCGGCGGTGATCACCGTGCCCGAGACCCGCTGGGCGCGCTGCGACATCAAGACGGTGGGCCTGCTGCCCAACGCGCTGGCCAAGCAGCAGGCGCGGGCCGCAGGCGCGGTGGAGGCCTGGTTCGTCGATGACATGGGCCTCGTCACCGAGGGCGCGTCGAGCAACGCCTGGATCATCGACAAGACCGGCGCGCTTCGCACCCGCGACACCCAGGCCAACATCCTGCGCGGCATCACCCGCAAGACGCTGCTGGCGATCATGGCGCGCGAGGGGATGAAGGTGGAGGAGCGGCCGTTCTCGCTGGAGGAGGTCAGGGAGGCCCGCGAAGCCTTCATTACCGGCGCCGGCACGCTGGTGTTGCCCATCGTCAAGATCGACGGCCGGGTGGTGGGCGACGGCGCGCCCGGCCCGGTGGCGAAACGGCTGCGCCGGCTCTATATCGAGGAGGCGCGGCGGACCGCTGTCTGAGCCTTCCGGCGCGCGCACTCATGTGTGGCCGCACGTCTCGCGGCAAAGACGAGAACAGGGGACCAACCCGATGAACACTGCAACCGCCGTCGACAAGAAGCAGAACCTGCAGGACACCTTCCTCAACAGCGTTCGCCGCGCCAAGACGCCGCTCACCATCTTCCTGGTCAACGGGGTCAAGCTGCAGGGCGTCGTCAGCTGGTTCGACAACTTCTGCGTGCTGCTGCGTCGCGACGGCCAGTCTCAGCTCGTCTACAAGCACGCCATCTCCACCATCATGCCGGCCCAGCCCGTGCAGCTCTACGAGCCGGCCGCCGACTCCGCCGATTGACCGCAAAAAGCGTCGATAGAAGCATCCCCGTCCAGACGGCGCTGGTCCTGCATCCGGACCGCGCCCGCCGCGAAGACCTGCGCGCCGCCCAGTCGCGGCTGGCGGAGGCGGTCGGGCTGGCGGAGGCGCTCGACCTGAAGGTGGTCGAGGCCATCGTCGCGCCGCTGCGCACACCCACGCCCGCAACCCTGCTGGGCGCCGGCAAGGTGGCGGAGATCGGCGCGCTCGCGGCCGAGCTCGGGCTCGACGTGGTGGTGGTCGACGACGCCCTCTCGCCGGTGCAGCAGCGCAACCTGGAGCGGGCCTGGCAGGTCAAAGTGATCGACCGCACCGGGCTGATCCTGGAGATCTTCGCCCGCCGCGCCCGCACCCGCGAGGGCCGGCTGCAGGTGGAGCTGGCCAGGCTTGCCTACGAGGCCTCGCGGCTGGTGCGCACCTGGACCCACCTGGAGCGGCAGCGCGGCGGGCTAGGCGCCATGGGCGGCCCCGGCGAGACCCAGATCGAGACCGACCGGCGGCTGATCGCCGAGAAGATGGTGCGGCTGAAGCGCGAGCTGGAGGAGGTGCGCCGCACCCGCACCCTGGCCCGCCGCGCCCGCCGCCGCGTGCCGTTCCCCACTGTCGCATTGGTGGGCTACACCAACGCCGGCAAGTCGACCCTGTTCAACCGGCTGACCCAGTCGAACGTGGTGGCCAGGGACCTGCTGTTCGCCACCCTCGACCCGACCATGCGGCGCCTGCGGCTGCCGGGCGGGCGTCCGGCGATCCTCTCCGACACCGTCGGCTTCATCTCCAGCCTGCCGCACGAGCTGGTGGAGGCGTTCCGCGCCACCCTCGACGAGGTGAAGGAGGCCGACATCATCCTGCACGTGCGCGACATCGCCAGCCCCGACAGCGAGGCCGAGGCCGCCGACGTGCGCCGGGTGCTGGACGAACTCGGCGCGGGCGAGGAGGCCGGCCAGCGGATGCTGGAGGTGTGGAACAAGATCGACCTGCTCGACGACGAGGCGCGCGCCTTCCTCGCGGCCCGCGCCGAGCGCGCCGCCGCCGGCGCCATCGCCGTCTCCGCGGTGAGCGGGGAGGGGATCGAGCGGCTGACGGCGCGGCTCGCCTCCCTGGTCGACGAGGGCCCGCTGGTGACCATCGCGCTGGCGGCGTCCGACGGCGAAGGCCTCGCCTGGCTCTATCGGCACGGGCGGGTGGTGAGCCGCGAGAGCGACGGCGGCGGTGACGGTGATGGTGACGGTGACGGTGGGGGCGAGGTGATCGTCACCGCCCGCCTCGACGGCGCGGCCCTCGCGCGGTTCGAGCGGCTGCGACCGCAGGCGCTGCAGGGGGCGGCCGCCGAATAGTTCCCTATTTGTTCTTGACACTTCCGGGCGCCTGAGCCACTGTGGCGGCAGGCACGGGAGACGATCATGGCCGCCATGCTTTCACGCGACCGTTTCCAGGCCGCCCGGGCCTTCGTCGAGGCGGGTCCGCGCCCGCTCGACGCCGCGCTGCTGCGCCACGGGCTGGGCGAGGCGGACACCGAGGCGGTGATGGTGGCGCTGATCGCCTTCCAGAACCCCGATGGCGGCTTCGGCCACGGGCTGGAGGCGGACATGCGCAGCCCCGCCTCCACCGCCATCGCCACCAGTATCGGCCTGCGGCTGCTGGCCCGCGTCGCGGCCCCGGCGCGCCACCCGACGGTGATCGGGGCGATCGACTGGCTGGCCGGCGCGCTCGACCGCGAGGCGGGCGTGTGGCCGATCGTCGGACCCGACGTGGCGCAGGCGCCGCACGCGCCCTGGTGGACCTGGTCGGAAGGCCTGTCGGAGAACTGGAACGGCTTCCGCTTCAATCCGACCGCCGAGATCCTGGCGCACCTCTACCACTACCGCGACGCGGTCGCGCCGGACCTGCTCGGCGCAGTCGAAGCCGGCCTGCGCTTCACCCTCGCCGAGACCGAGCTGATCGAGAACGCCTACGACCTGAAGTGCGCGATCCGCCTGGGCGAGGCCGGCGGCGCGCCCGCCGACCTGGTCGAGCCGCTCGACGCCCTGGTGCGGCGCTCGATCGCCACCCACGACCCGGGCGATGAGCACGCCTCGCCGTTCGACGCCGCCGCGACGCCCACCAGCCGCTTCGCCAACGCGGTCGCAGCGGCGGTCCCCCCCGCGCTCGACGCAGTGATCGAAACCCAGGCCGACGACGGCGGCTGGAGCCCCGGCTGGAACTGGAGCTTCGTCGACAAGGCCGCCTGGAAAGCCGCCGAGCGCGACTGGCGCAGCTGGATCACCCGCGAGGCCCTGGAAGTCCTGCTGGCGTGGGGGCGGGTGGAAGGACGCTGATAGGGAGGAAGAATACGGAATGCCTGTCCATCTCACGCGCCGGGATCCGGGTCTGCAAAGGCTGATCCTGCTCTTCCAGCCGAGTGAGGCAGAGCGGCGCATCACCCGCCTCGTCGGCGACATGTTGCGCGACCTCGACGGCATCGCGGCGCCGGTCCGCACCCGCCTGCTGCACGCGACGGTGGCGGTTCTTCTGGACATCGACATGCTCAGCGACGCGGTCATCGAGCGATACAAGGCGATCGGCGACTATGTCGCGAAACGCCGCTTCGAGCAGTTCGACCTCCGGTTCAACCGTGCGTCGCGCCGCGAAGCCGGCCATCAGCCGCTGGTCCTGACGTCCGCGGACGGACGGCGGACCTTCAGGGCGATGCAGCAGGCGATCGTCGACGCCATGGGCCTGCTGCGGCTGCCGCCGCTACCCCACGGCCTCTCCAATCCGCATACGACGCTTCTCTACGGAGAGGGCAAGATCGACCGACCCATCACGCCGGTCCCGTGGCGCCTCAAGGAGCTGCGGCTCGTCCACAGCCACGTCGGCCTGAGCCGCCACGACGTGCTCGAGACGTGGACCCTGCCGCCAGCCCTCGACCTGTTCTCTGGCCTCGACTGGACCCCGTGATCCACTCGTCCCGCAGGCGGCGAGCCGGGGGACGCAGGCAGATCGGTTGCAAGCGCGCTGATCGGTGATGCATGCTCAGGGCGGACGATAGTTGCGCTCGCTCGTTCCTAGCCAGCCTGGCTCGCGGCATTCGCCGGGCCTGGCGCTGTGGAAGGGTCGGAAAACAGGAGCCGCGCCGATGGCCTTTGCCCAGCTCTCCAAGGTCAGGCTCGAGTATTTCCCGTACGGGGAGGGGCCGGAGCGGGTGGTGTTCATCCATGGGTTCCAGGCTTCGGCGCGGATCTGGCGGCTGACGCAGGAGGCGTTGCCGGAGGGCCGCTACCAGTCGATCGCGATCAATAATCGCGGCGCCGGCGGCTCCGACGCGCCGGCGAATGCGGCCGACTACGGTGTGCCGATCTTCGCCGAGGACGCCTTCGAGCTGGTCAGCCAGCTCGGCTGGCGCGATTTCACCCTGGTCGGCCATTCTCTGGGCGGGGCGACCGCCGCCCATCTCGCCGTCGACCATCCGGCCTCGCTGAAGGGCCTGGTGCTGCTCGACCCCTCCGACCCGGACGGCCGCGCCCTGCCGGCCGCCGGCCCGGCGCTGGACCAGCTGATCGACGCGCGGATGGCGGCGCGGCGCGAGCAGCAGGCGCGGGGCGCGGTCGGCGACGCCATCGACGCGCGCGCCGCCGGCGTCTCCGCGGAGCTGATGCGGGCGCTGGCCGCCGACATGCGCGCCGCGCCGGAAGCGCGCCTGCGTGGCTCGATGCGCTCGATGTTCGAGATCCGCATCGGCGAGCGGGTGAGGGCGCTGCCGATGCCGGTGCTGCTGGCCGGCGGCGACGCCGACGAGCTGATCCCGGTCGCCGCGATGCTGGCCACCTGGGCCAAATGCCCGCCGGGCTCGGGGCTGCATTTCTGGCATGGCGTCGGCCATTCGCCGAACCTCGATTGCCCGGCGGACCTCGCGGCCTTGCTGCGCCGTTTCATCGAGGAAACCGTACCTGCCCGGCGCGGCGCCGCCGCGGCGGCGTAAGGAGGGAGGCGGTCCAGATGCCCGAGCGTCGCGTCGCGGTTCTCGTCGGGAGCCTGCGCAAGGCTTCGTACAATCGCAGGATAGCGCTGGCGCTCGAGAAGCTGGCGCCGGCGTCGCTGCGGCTGCAGATCGTCGAGATCGGCGCCCTGCCGCTCTACAACGAGGATCTGGAAGGCGACCATGCGCCCGCGCAATGGTTGGCGTTCCGCGCCGCGATCCGTGAGCGCGACGCGGTGCTGTTCGTCACCCCCGAGTACAACCGCTCGGTCCCCGGCGGGCTGAAGAACGCCATCGACGTCGGCTCGCGTCCCTACGGCCAGAGCGTCTGGAGCCGCAAGCCGTGCGCGGTGATCAGCGTCTCGCCCGGCGCCATCGGCGGCTTCGGCCAACCACCACCTGCGCCAGTCGCTGGTCTTTCTCGACATGCCGGTGCTGCAGCAGCCGGAGGCCTACGTCGGCGGCGCCGCGACCCTGTTCGCCGAGGACGGCTCGATCGCCAGCGAGGGCTCGCGCAAGTTCCTCACCGGCCTGCTGGAAGCGTTCGCGGGCCTGATCGAGCGGGCGCTGGCGTAGGGGGCGGGTAGCCGCCGCCCGTCAGCCCTTGTGCTCGGCCTGGCCGATGGCGGCGACGAGGCCGTCGTAGTCCTCGCCGCGGATGAAGGTGTCGCCGACCACGAAGGCGGGGGTGCCGTCGATGGCGAGCTGCTTGGCGAGGTCGGCGGTGGCGGCCATGTGGGCGTTGTCGGCCGCGACCGTCGCCGGGGCGTTCATCGCCGCGACGTCGACGCCCTTGGACGCGGCGATCCGGTCGATGTCCGCGTCGGCGAGGCCGTGGTCGGACATGAAGGCGTCGTAGAGGCCGACGTAGTCCTTGCCCTGCGCCTTGGCCGCCATCGCCGCGCGCGCCGCATGCTCGGAGGTGGCGCCGAAGATCGGCATCTCCTTGAACACGAACCGCACGTCCGGCCGCGACCTGATCAGCGCCACCACCTTCGGGGCGATGTTGATGCAGTGCGGGCAGCGGTAGTCGTAGAACTCGGTGACCGTCACCTTGCCGTCCGGGTTGGCGACGAAGTCGGCCGGGTCGCGCTCCAGCCGTCCGCGCAGGGCAGGGAGGGCGGCCACGGCCTTGGCCTCCTCGCCGGCCTGCGCCCGTTCCTGCGCCGCCTCTTCCTTGGCCTGCATGTTGTCGAGGGCTTTGCGCAGCGCCTCGGGGTGGTTCATCAGGTAGGCCTGCACCCTGGCGTCGAAGGCGGTGTCGCCGGTGCGGTTGCAGGCGGCGAGGCCGAGCACGGCGATGGCCGCGGTGCCGGCGGCGAGGACCGCACGACCCCTCACCCTTGCTGGCCCAGATAGCGGAGGTCGTCGGCGGACGGGTTGGAGGTCAGCACGATGTCGGTGGCGCGGTTCCACTCCGGCGTGCCGCGCTTGAGGAACTGGCGGGCGCGGATGGCGAAGGCGCGCGCATCCTTCATCTGCCCGAGGTGGAAGTCCTGCTCGGCGGTGGCGAGCCGGGCCATGCCCTCCTCGCCCTTCTGGTCATAGGCCTCGGCGAGGTACTGCCAGGGCATCGGGTCGTCCGGCTCGACCACCAGCGAACGGTTCAGCGTGGTGATGGCGTCGGCCAGCTTGGCGGGCTGGTTCTCCGCCAGCAGGTCCTGGCCGAGCAGCAGGCGCAGCAGCGGCGCGTCGGGATTGAGCTCGACGGCCTTGCGCAGCGGGACCTCGGCCTCCTCGGCGCGCGACGTCTCCATCAGCGTCTGCCCCTTCAGCTCGTAGAGGTAGGGGTCGTCCGGCCGCTCGGCGATCAGGGCGTCGATCTCCTTCAGCGCCCGGTCGGTCTCCAGCTCGCGGTAGTCGGCGATGGCGCGGGCGTAACGGGCCGGGAAGGATTTGTCGGTGTCCGGATAGTCGACGTAGGTCTGGAAGGGGCGGTTGGTGAAGGCCTTGATCTTGGCCTTCATGATCTCGAACTGGGCGATCTGCTCGGGGCTGTCCTTGGCGGCCCAGTGGGCCTGCGCCTTGGCCCGCGTCGTCAGCAGCTCCAGCCGCTCGTCAGTCAGCGGGTGGTCGACCCAGAACGGATACTTCTTGATGTCGGAAAACTCTTCTTCGTAACGGAAATTGTTGAAGAAATCGACGATGCCCTCACCTGAGTAGCCGGCCTTCTCCAGGTAGGTGATGGCCGCCGCGTCGGCGCGCGCCTCGTCGTCGCGCGAGAAGGCGAGGCCGTTGATCTCGCCGAAGTACTGGCCCGAGTAGATCAGCCCGGCGGCGGCGTCGGGCGCTCCCGCGAGGGCCGCCAGCAGGCCGAGGCCCAGCCCGATCAGCATCGGGCCGACCACGCCCTTGGTGGACTCGCCGACGCGGGCGACGTCGCCACGCGCCATGTGGCCGGTCTCGTGCGCCAGCACCCCTTCGAGCTCATTGGGGGTCTTGCACTGCATGATCAGGCCGGCGTTGACCACCATGTGGTAGCCGCTGAGCGTGGCGGCGTTCAGGGTCCTGTCGTTGACCAGGTAGAGCTCGACCTGCTTCGGATCGATGTTCGCGGCCGCAAATACCGGGTCCATCTCGTGGTGCAGGATCGCCTCGATCTCGGTGTCGCGCTCGACGCCCGGCAGCGCGGTAAGCTCGCCCTGGGCGTGGGCGACGCCGGCCGGCGCGGCGAGCAGGCCCGCGAGCGCGAGGCTGGTCACGCCGGCTCTCAGCCAAGCAGCGGCAGGGAGCTTGCGGGCCTTCACATCGTCTCTCCGGACCAGTCTCGGCGCCCCCGCGTCAGCGGACCCTAGCCTCTCAAGCGCCCCGGCGCCACCAGCCGCGTCTCGGCGCCGCGGGCGGCGCGCTGATCTCGTTCGGGTCGAAGACCGGCTCGGGTGGCGGCGCAGGCTCGGGCGCGGGCTCGGCCGCGACGGGCGCCAGTTCGGCCTCCGCGGCGACGAGCTCGGGCTCCGCTTCGGCGACCGCGACCACCGGCTCCGGCGCCGCCTCGGCGGCCAGCGGCTCAGGCTCGGGCGCCGGCTCGATCACCGCCGCATCCGGCTCGGCGCGGCCGAGGGTGGCGGCGGGAGGCGGGGCGTCGGTGACCAGCGCAGCCGACTCGGCGGCATCCGGCTCGGCTCCGGCCGCCTCGGCCCCACTCGCCTCGGCCTCTGCCGCCGCGCGGCCGCGGCCGCGTCCGCGCCGGCTGCGCTCGCGGCGCGGTTCGGCCGGCGGCAGCTCCACCCAGACGTCGATGGCGGCCTCGTCGACCGGCTCCGGCTGCGACGTCTCGGCCGGCTCCAACTCCGGCGCATGCGCTTCGGCGTGCGGCGGCAGCCCGGCGGCGGCGGCCGGGCCGGAGTCCTCCGGCGGGGCGAGTTGCGCCTGCACCGGGCCGCGCCACTGGTAGGGATCGTCGCCGACCGGCCGGGCCGGCCACGACCAGCCGTAGGCGTCGCCCGGGCGCGCCTCGTCGCGCATCCGCCGCCCGCCGCGGCGTCCACGCCGGCGCCGGCGGCGGCTCTCGGCGTCCTCTCCCGCCGCGTCCGCGACTTCTGGGCGCTGCGTCTCGGCGGGGCGCGCCGGCTGGGCGGCCTGGGGCTGGCGCGGCTCCTCGCCGCGGCGCCCGCGCCGCCGGCGGCGACGCCCGCGGCCGCCGCGGTCCTCGCGCGCCTCGGTCTCTTCGCCGGCCTCGTCCCCGGCCTCGTCCCCGGCCTCTTCGTCGTCCTCGTCGCGCTCGGCGACGAGCTCCTCGTCCTCCTCGTCCTCGTCCTCGAGGATCTCCTCCTCCTCGTCGGCGAGGTCCTCGGGCTCGGGCTCGTAAGGCTCGGTCTCGGGCGCCTGCCAGGTGCGCGCCTGCAGCGGCGGCGCCTCGCTGGAAAGCCGGTCGATGGCGTGGTCGGCGGCCGACAGCGCGTCGTCGAGCGCGACGTTGACCCACAGGCCATGCGCCTGGCGCAGCCGCAGCAGGTACTCGCGCTTGGCGTTGAGGATGTAGAGGCCGACGTCGCGCGGCACGCGCAGCACCACCTCGCCGCCGCCGCGCAGGCCTTCCAGCTCGACCGCCCGCAGCGCCGAGAGCGCGCTGGACTCGGTGGAGCGGATGCGCCCGGCGCCCTGGCAGTGCGGGCAGACGTGGGTGGTGCCTTCGAGGATGCCGGTGCGGCGGCGCTGGCGGGAGAGCTCCATCAGCCCGAAGCTGGAGATCTTGCCGATCTGCACCCGGGCGCGGTCGTCCTTCAGGCAGTCCTTCAGCTTCTTCTCGACCGAGCGGTTGTTCTTGGCCTCCTCCATGTCGATGAAGTCGATGACGATCAGGCCGGCGAGGTCTCTGAGGCGCAGCTGGCGGCAGGCCTCCTCGGCCGCCTCCATGTTGGTCTTCAGCGCCGTCGCCTCGATGTTGCGCTCCTTGGTGGCGCGCCCCGAGTTGACGTCGACGGCGACCAGCGCCTCGGTCTGGTTGATCACCAGGTAGCCGCCGCTCTTCAGCGGCACCACCGGCGAATAGATCTGCGAGAGGTGGTCCTCGATGCGGTGGCGCACGAACAGGGGCGTCGGCTCCCGGTAGGGCTGCACCTTCTTGGCCTGGGCCGGCATCAGCACGCGCATGAAGTCGCGCGCTTCCTTGTAGCCGCCCTCGCCCTCCACCCAGACCGCCTCGATGTCCTTGTCGAAGAGGTCGCGGATGGCGCGCTTCACCAAGTCCTCTTCCTCGTAGATCAGCGCCGGGGCGATCGAGTGCAGGGTGGTGTCGCGGATGTTGTCCCAGGTGCGGATCAGGTAGTCGTAATCGCGGCTGATCTCGGCCTTGGTGCGCTTGGCGCCGGCGGTGCGGACGATCAGCCCCATGCCGGGCGGCGTACCCAGGCCCTGGACGATGGTGCGCAGCCGCTTGCGGTCGGTGGCCGAGGTGATCTTGCGGCTGATGCCGCCGCCGCGGTCGGTGTTGGGCATCAGGACGCAGTAGCGGCCGGCCAGCGACAGGTAGGTGGTCAGCGCCGCGCCCTTGTTGCCGCGCTCTTCCTTCACGACCTGCACCAGCATGATCTGCCGGCGGCGGATCACCTCCTGGATCTTGTAGCGGCGCAGGATGCGCCGGCGGCGCCGCTCGATCTCCTCGTCGACGTCGACCTCGTCGTCGACGCCGCCGACAGCCTCGCCCTCCTCGTCGCCATTGGCGGCGGCGTGGCTGGCGCCGTTCTCCTCGTCGCCCTCCTCGGCCACCTCGCGCATCAGCGCTTCGCGGTCGGCGTGGGGGATCTGGTAGTAGTCCGGGTGGATCTCGTTGAAGGCCAGGAAGCCGTGGCGGTTGCCACCGTACTCGACGAAGGCCGCCTGCAGGCTGGGCTCTACCCGCGTGACCTTGGCGAGGTAGATGTTGCCCCGCAGTTGCTTGCGGGCCTGGCTTTCGAAATCGAACTCCTCAACTCGCGTCCCGTCCAGGACGACCACCCGCGTTTCTTCGGCGTGGGCGGCGTCGATCAGCATTTTCTTTGTCATTACGACGATCTCCGCGGCGCGCGGCGGTCATTGCGCTCGGGCGCCGGCTGTCATGTGGCGCGCCGTCCGCGCGAGAACGGCCGCCCGCATCGGCTGCGGAGGCGATCATCGCTCGTTGGGAGAGGGCGCTGCCCATCAATCGGTTGTTCCAATGGCGCGCCCCCGCAAGGATTTGGGGGCGCTCTTCAGCGGGCGCGTCGTCGCGGGTGTCACCGCGGGCCCGACGCTGGCCTTGCAGGCCCTGGTCCGGAGTCGGACGCCTGAGCGCGCACGCCTAATGTAGCAACATAAGGTCGCAATTGGAAAGGCGACGACGTTGCGGCGCCTGCGGACTTAACGGTTTCGCTACAGCCCTTGACGGATAAGGGCTTTCGGTAACGAAGTCGTTTTCCTGAGGGCTGGGCGCGGGCGAATGCGCGAGGTGCTGACCAAAGCTTGGAGGACGCGCTGGGTGCGCGCCGGCCTCGGCGTCGTGCTCGCCGGCGGCTGCGCCGTGGCCGTGGCCGCCAGCGCCCGCCAGCCCGGCGTCGACGACGTGATGGCCGTGCGCCTCGGCGGCGACGCCGTGCAGACCCGCATCGTCGTCGACCTGCGCAAGGCCGCCAGCGGCGCGCTGGACGCGGACGACGCCTCGCCCACCCGCATCGCCCTGATCCTGAAGGGCGCCTCGGCCCCGAGCGCGCTGAAGGGCGCTGGCCGCGGCATCGTCCGCGACTGGACGGTCAAGGACGCTCCCGGGGGCGCCCGGCTGACCCTGGACCTCGCGGGCAGGGCCAGCATCGTACGCCGCTTCCTGCTGCCGCCCGCCGACGGCATCGCCAGCTACCGCTACGTGGTCGACGTCACCGCGCCGGCCGGCGAGATCGCCCACCCGATCACCGCGGCCAATGACCGCGCCGACGATCCGGCGCCGGTGCTGACGCCGGCCGTGCTCACCCAGCCGCATGCCAGCCATAGCCGCAAGATCGTGGTCATCGACGCCGGCCACGGCGGGCGCGACTCCGGCGCGGTCGGCTCGTCGAGCTACGAGAAGAACGTCACCCTCGCTGCGGCGCTGGCTCTCAGGGCGCGCCTGGAGCGCACCGGCCGCTACCAGGTGGTGATGACCCGCTCCAGCGACGTCTACATTCCGCTGGAGCAGCGGGTGCAGATCGCCCGCCGCGCCGGCGCGGACCTGTTCCTGTCGCTGCACGCCGACTCCGGCCCCGAGCCGTCGATCCACGGCGCCAGCGTCTACACCCTCTCCGAGAAGGGCGAGCAGCGCGTCGGCTACGTGCTGGGCGCCCACGAATGGTTCCTGCAGCAGGCCGCGCAGAGCGACGACCAGGCGGTCGGCCGCATCCTGCTGGACCTCACCCAGCGCAGCACCCGCAACCGCTCGGCCGGCTTCGCCCAGACGCTGATCGAGCGCGTCGGCGACCGCGCTCCGCTGCTGCCGCGCAGCCAGCGCGACGCCGGCTACTTCGTGCTGCTGGCCCCGGACGTGCCGGCGGCGCTGCTGGAGATGGGCTTCATCACCAACCCCGCCGACGAGGCCCGCCTCAACGACCCCGACCAGCGCGCCGCCCTCACCGACAAGATCGCCCAGGCGATCGATGGGTACTTCGCGGGGAAGACGCGGATCGCGTCGCGGTAAGCGGCGGCCCGGCCCCTCACCTAACCTCTCCCCGCAAGCGGGGAGAGGGATACCGATGGATTGAGACGCCGAATCGCGGTCGAGCCGCCGCTCGTTCTCAGTAGCCCTCTCCCCACCGGAGAGTGGGGAGAGGTGAGGGGCGGGGCCCGTCCGCTATCCTAAGGCAGCACGATCCGCCCGCCGGTCATCGGCGCTGGCACGCCCGTGGTTCCCGGCCAGGAGATCGGCAGGCCCAGCATCGAGCGGGCCGCCAGGAAGGCGAACGCTTCGGCCTCGATGGAGTCGCCGCGCCAGTGGGCGTCCTCGGCGGTGAGGATGGGCAGGGGGACGCGCTCGCGGATCGCCGCCATCAGCGCCGGGTTGTGGCGCCCGCCGCCGCAGACCACCAGCCGCAGGGGGATCTCAGAGCAGGCCTTCAGCCCGCGCGCCACGCTCTCGGCGGCGAAGGCGACCAGCGTCGCGGCCGCGTCCTCCAGCGACAAGGGGCTGACCCGGTCGAGCGAGAAGTCGAAGCGGTCCAGCGACTTCGGTCCGCGGATCTGGAAGTAGGGGTGGGCGAGGTAGGCCGCCAGCACCCGGTCGTGCACCTGGCCGGCCCGCGCCAGCGCGCCGCCTTCATCGAAGCGCCGCTCGGTGCGATCCTGCACCAGGAGGTCGATCATGCCGTTGGCGGGGCCGGTGTCGAACGCCTCCAGCGCGCCGTCCGAGCGCACCAGCGTGACGTTGGCGACGCCGCCGAGGTTGAGCACCGCGGTCGGCGTGTGCAGGCTCGAATAGCGCACCAGCGCCGCGTGGTAGGCGGGGGCCAGCGGCGCGCCCTGGCCGCCGGCGGCCACGTCGTCCTGGCGCAGGTCGTAGACCGTGGCGATGCCCAGCGCCTGCGCCACCGCCGGCGCATCGATCAGCTGGATGGTGCGGCCCTCGGCGCGGTCCGGGCCCGGCGGGGCGTGCAGCACCGTCTGCCCCTGCAGGCCGATCACCTCGATGTCGTTGGGCAACAGCCGGTGCTCGCGCATGAAGGCCTCGCCGGCCGCCACATGCTCGGCCGCCACCGCCGCGGCGGCCCGCCCGAAGCTCTCCGGCGTCGGATCGCCGGGCTTCAGCTTCAGCGCATCGGCGATGGCCGCCTCGAGCAGCGTGCGCACGCCGGGATCGAGCTTCTTCTCGCCCGCGGGACCGAGGCCCAGCAACTCCTCCCCGTCGGTCTCGATCACCGCCATGTCGACGGCGTCGAGCGAAGTGCCGGTCATGAAGCCGAGGACGCGCACGCCGCTTGACTGCCACACCGGCCACGCTGTAGCCAGCGCCCCGATGACCGCCAGCCGCCGCCTTCGCAGCCGCTACTACCGCTCGCACTAAGCGAGCGGCCGGTCATTCATGCCCCGCCGCCAACGGTCGGCGGCGGCTCTTGCCAAGAGACGGTCTCCGGCCGAAAGCCAACCCCAGGAGCCGTTTGCCATGTCAGCCGACCCCGAGTTCAAGCCGAAGTCCGACTTCCTGCGCGTGATGCAGGAGCGCGGCTACATCCACCAGATCACCGAACCGGAGGCGCTTGACGCGGCGCTGCTGGGCGGCGTGGTGACGGCCTACGTCGGCTACGACTGCACGGCGGATTCGCTGCACATCGGCAGCCTGATCTCGATCATGATGATGCGCTGGCTGCAGAAGACCGGCCATCGGCCGATCACCTTGATGGGCGGCGGCACCACCAAGGTCGGCGACCCGACCGACAAGGACCAGCAGCGCCCGCTGCTCTCCGACGCGGTGATCGACGCCAACATCGCCGGCATCAAGGGCGCGTTCGCCAAGTTCCTGCGCTTCGGCGACGGACCCACGGACGCGGTGATGGTCAACAACGCCGACTGGCTGGAGCGGTTCGGTTACGTCGAGTTCCTGCGCGAGTTCGGCGTGCACTTCACCATCAACCGGATGCTGGCGTTCGACTCGGTGAAGCTGCGGTTGTCGCGCGAGCAGCCGATGAGCTTCCTCGAGTTCAACTACATGCTGATGCAGGCCGCCGACTTCCGCGAGCTTGGCCAGCGCTACGGCTGCACGCTGCAGATGGGCGGGTCCGACCAGTGGGGCAACATCATCAACGGCGTCGAGCTGAACCGGCGGATGGACGGCCGCCAGGCGTTCGGCCTCACCACGCCGCTGCTGGCGACGGCGTCCGGCGAGAAGATGGGCAAGACGGTGGGCGGCGCCGTGTGGCTCAACGCCGACCGCCTCAGCCCCTACGACTACTGGCAGATGTGGCGCAACGCCGAGGACGCCGACGTTGCGAAGTTCCTGAAGCTGTTCACCGAGCTGCCGCTGGGCGAGATCGCCAAGCTGGCGGCGCTCGGGGGCGCGGAGATCAACGAGGCCAAGAAGGTGCTGGCCAACGAGGCCACCACGCTGCTGCACGGCGCGGACGCGGCGGCGGCGGCGGCGGCGGCGGCGAAGGCGGCCTTCGAGGAGGGGCGGCTCTCCGACGACCTGCCGACCGTCGAGCTGCCGCGCAGCCGGTTCGACGCCGGCCTGCCGCTGGCGGTCGTGGCGGCGGACGCGGGGCTGGCCTCCTCGCGCTCCGAGGCGCGGCGGCTGGCGCAGGGCGGCGGATTGCGGGTCAACGACGCCGTGGAGACCGACGGCCAGCGCCTGCTCACCCTCGCCGACCTGAACGCGGACGGGGTGGTGAAGCTGGCGGCGGGGCGGAAGAAGATCGTGCTGGTGAGGGTGGTGTAGCTTCTATTCACCCCCAACGTCGGTCTTGGCCGGCCTTTGTGCCGGCCACCCATGCACACCGTGCCCGCCATGGCCATGCCAGAGCATGGCCACCTCAGATCGGTGGCAGCCCCCACGAGTGGCCGCGCTCGGGCGCGTCCACCACGCCCACGGTGTGCATGGGTCGCCGGCACAAGGGCCGGCGATGACCGATGTTTGGGTTATTGAGGATCGTGGGGCCATGGCGTGGTCATTGGGCCAGGCGGCGCCAGCAGGCCGGGAAACAGGTCATGCCACTCGGGGTTCTCGCGCTCGATCAGGTTGATCTTCCACGCGCGCCTGTACTTCTTCAGCGACTTTTCCCGCTGGATGGCGTGCGTGATCACCTCATGCGTCTCGTACCAAACCAACCGCGTCACCCCGTACTTCTTCGTGAACCCCTCGAACTCGCCAGCCTTGTGACGCGCCACCCGGGAGATCAGGTCGCTGGTCACGCCGACGTACAGCGTCCCATGCCGGCGGCTCGCCAGCATGTAGACCGCGATGAACGGCTCGGCCCCAACCATCCGCGGAGGCTAGCGCGTCCGTCCACCGCCTTGTAGAGCCGTCCCGCGCAACCAAGGAGCTCCCCATGACCCTTTCCGCCGGCGACAAGGCGCCTGATTTCGATCTGCCGACCGAGGATGGGCGGGTCTCGCTGGCGGGGCTGAAGGGCAGGGTGGTGGTGCTCTACTTCTACCCGAAGGACGACACCTCCGGCTGCACCGCCGAGGCGCAAGGGTTCACCGCGGCGGCGGACGACTTCGCCAAGGCCGGCGCGGTGGTGGTCGGGGTCTCCAAGGACTCGGCCGCCAGCCACGGCAAGTTCAAGTCCAAGTACGACCTGAAGGTCACCCTCGGCTCGGCCAAGGACGACGACATGGTCGAGCGCTACGGCGCCTGGGTGGAGAAGAGCATGTACGGCCGCAAGTACATGGGCATCGACCGCTCCACCTACCTGATCGACAAGGCCGGGGTGATCCGCCGCGTCTGGCGCAAGGTGAAGGTGCCGGGCCACGTCGCCGAGGTGCTGGGCGAGGCCAAGGCATTGGCTGGAGCTTGACGAGAGTCGCGGGCGGCCCGGCGAGGCGAAACGCCGCGGCCGGCGCGGATTCGAACAGTCGTTCGGCCGCGGATCGGCCGTTTTTGATACCTCCCTATACTGAGATATTTCTCGTGATTGCTTGCTCGCCCGCCAGGCGAGGGCGGTTGGGGCGCGGCGCCACTTGTGCTGCAATCGGCTCGGCCTTGGCCTGGACAGCAAAGCACGCGGACATGGGTTGCGCTTCCACCCCACTTGAGGGCATATCGCGCAGCCGTCGGACTTTCGCGGGGTCTCGAAAGCCATGAGCCTAAGACGCTTTGCGCGCCTCGCCCGATGGCTCGAAGAGCTCTTTCCGGAACGCCACCTCTATCTCCGCTCCGGCGGCGAGATGCGCGGCTTCGTGCTCAGCACCCAGCGCCAGCTGCTGATCGCCGGCGGAGTCTCGGCCGCCGCGCTGTGGATGGGCGTGTCGACCGCGGCGATGGTGGTCGGGGCGGTGACGCCCTCGAAGACCGACCGGGAAGTGGCCAAGACCGAGGCGCGCTACGAGCGCTGGATCGCCGACCGTGACGCGCGCCTCTCCAGCGCCGCCGCGCAGCTGAACGGCTCCGGCGGCACGGTGCAGCAGCTGGCGAGCAGCGTTGAGAAACGCCATGAGGCGCTGGCGCTGCTGCTCACCGACGTGAGGGCCGCGCCGGGCGCGGCGCAGGCGCTGCTGCCGGCGCTGGCCACCAACGCCCCGGCGCAGGCGACGCCGGCCCAGCGCATCCAGGCGGTGCAGCAGGACCAGGACCGGCTGATCGACGCCGCCGAGACCTTCGCCAAGAACCGCGCCGACCGGCTGAAGCTGGCCTTCCGCCTCGCCGGCCTCGATCCGGCCGCCTACGCCGGCGCCAGCGACGGCCTCGGCGGGCCGCTGATCGAGGGCAAGGACCCGCGCGCGCTGGCGGCGGTGCTCGACGTCGACGAGGACTTCGCCGGGCGCCTGCAGCACGCGGTGGCCGACCTCTCCGACATGCAGTCGCTGGCCTCGTCGGAGGCGGCGATCCCGCTCGCCCGGCCGTCCAGTTCCACACGCGAGACCAGCGGCTTCGGCGTGCGCGTCGATCCGTTCACCGGGCGGCCCGCCTATCACCCGGGGCAGGACTTCGCCGGCGCCTACGGCAGCCCGATCTACGTCACCGCGCCGGGCATCGTCTCCTACGCCGGCGTGCGCTCCGGCTACGGAAATACCGTGGAAGTCGATCACGGACACGGCTTCAAGACCAGATATGGCCATCTTTCCGCGATTTCTGTGGCCGTGGGTCAGCACGTCGCCGTCGGCGAGAGGATCGGCGCCATGGGATCCACAGGACGCTCCACCGGCACGCATCTGCACTACGAAGTGTGGGTGAACGGCCGCCCCCAAAACCCACTCCGTTTCGTGAAGGCCGGCGACTATGTTCAGCAAACCAAATTCTAGCCAACCGCAACCGGGCCAGCCGACCCCCACGCCGGCGCCTTCGCCAGGCTCGGCGTCGGGCTCGCAGTCCGGCTCGCCGTCAGCCTCGCAGCCCGCGCCGCAGGCGTCGCCCGCGCCCCATTCCGAGCCGCCGCGCCCCACCGCCGCGCGTGCGCCGAAGGGCACGTCGAGCATCGGCGCCGAGATGACCTTCGAGGGCGATGTCTCCGGCGGCGGTGAGATCCTCGTCGAGGGCACCATCAAGGGCGACGTGCGCGTCGAGCATGTGACGGTGGGCGACAGCGGCGTGGTCGAAGGCGGCATCTACGCCGAGGCGGTCGAGGTGCGCGGCAAGGTGTCGGGCTCGATCACCGCCAAGCAGGTGCGGCTCTACGGCGCCTGCCACGTGGACGGCGACATCACCCACGAGCAGCTGGCGATGGAGACCGGGGCCTTCTTCCAGGGCCGCTCGCTGCGCCTGCAGCGCCAGGCCAGCGCCGCCCCGGCCGCGCCGAAGCCGGAGCCCCGCGAGCCGGTCTCCGCGCCGAAGCCCACGAACGGCGCCCCGGCCGCGCAGGCTTAGGGCGGCGTATCGGCCCTGGCTCAGCGCGGGGTGATGGACACCGTGCGGGTGATCTTCACCGGAGCGCTGGCCCCTTCGGGCATGCCGGCGGCGTGGGCCTTGAGGTCGAGGCTGTCGTAGGGCGTGTGCGCCTCGATCAAGGCGCCGGTGCGGGCGTCGAGGGTCAGGCGGAAGGCCCAGTGCTCGGTCCCGGCGGCGGTGGTCTCCAGGTCGAAGCCGGTGCGGTAGGCGTGCTGCAGCTTGCCGTTGACGATCTCCGCCACCTGGTAGGTGTAGCGGTGCAGGCCGGGCCTGGCGGGCGCGGGAAAGGGCGGTCCGGCGGCCCAGGCGGCGGAGCCTGCGCCTGCGCCGGCGGCGGCCAGGCTAAGCGCCAGGACGGCGCGACAGAGCGTCTTCATCATCGATTTCCCCCGAATTCGAAAGCATGCGCCGCAACCAGTCGAGCCGGGCCTGGCCCAGCCCGATGCCGAGCTCCACCGCCTCGCGCGACGCCTGGCTCATCGCCGCGCCCGGACCGTTGTGGAAGGCGAGCACGCGAGCGTGCCGCGCCTCGACCACGCCGGCATACGCGCGCAGATAGGCCAGCGCCTGCGCCCGGCCGAGCATCTCGGCGATCATCACGAAGCGCAGGTCGAGCTCCTGCGGGCGCCGCTCGACGAGGCCCGGATCGATCGGCGCGGTGAGCCAGCGCCGCAGCGCCGCCTGCCCTTCGTCGGTCTGCTCGTAGACGCGCCGGCGCCGCCCGTCCGGCTCGGCGGCGCTGGCCAGCAGGCCGCGTGTCTCCAGCCGCGCCAGGGCCGGGTAGATGGCGCCCGGACTGTCGCTGAACAGGCCGACCGGAGTCGACTGGAACAGCTGGCGGACGTCGTAGCCCGACTGGCCCTTGTTCGAGACCAGGAACAGCAGCAGCGCGTCCAGCGTCGTCGGCTTCATGTGCGCCCAATGGCACGCCGCGTACTATACGTCCAGACCCTTGCTACGCCGCGGCGAGCGCCGCCGCTTCGGCGAAGCGAGGCGCCGCGACGCGCCAGGCGCCGGCTGCGCCGATCAGCGCCACGGGCAGCGACAGCACGAACAGCCAGATCGCGGCCGAGCCTGCCGCCGCCTCGGTGACGCCCGCGGCCATGCCCAGCATGTTGGCGATGATGCCGGCCATGCAGGCGCCGGCGGCGCTGCCGACCTGCCGCACGCTGTTGATGCCGGCCGAGGCGACCTCCCGCTCGGCCTCGCTCGCCGCGGCGATCACCCGCCGGCCGGTCAGCCCCGACGACAGGCCGAAGCCGACGCCGAGCAGCGTCGCCGCCGCCAGGATCGCCGCGATCGGTCCGGCGCGCATCACCACCGCCAGCCAGGCGAGGCCGATCACGATCGCCAGCGCGCCGGCGCGGATGATCGGGCCGTGCCAGCGCTCGGCGCTGCCGGCCACCGCCAGCGCCGCCACGGTCCAGCCCAGCGACTCCATGCCGGCCGCATAGCCGGCCGCCAGCGGCGAGAGGCCGAACAGCTTCTGCAGCAGGGCAGGGGCGTAGACGCTGAAGCACATCGCCGCCGCGGTCAGAGCGAAGTAGCCGAGGTAGGCCGCGCCGATCGCGGTCTTAAGGTCGCCGGCGGAGCGCGGGAAGAGGCCGCCTTCGTGCTGCGGCGGCCACTGCACCGCCAGGACGAACACCGCCAGGCTGGCCGCGCAGAGGCCGCCGGCCACGCTCACCTGGCCGGTGAGGTCGGCCGCGCCGATCAGCCCGACGCCGAGCAGCACAAGCGCCAGCTGCCGCCAGGGCGTGCGGTGGCCGGCCGGCGGCGCGTCCTGCGGCAGCAGCCACACGGCGGCGACCACGAAGGCGAGGCACTGCACCGCGAAGGCCCAGAAGAGGGCGCGCCAGTGGTCGCCCTCGGCGAAGGCCCCGCCCACCAGCGGCCCCAGCACCGTCGCCACGCCCCAGACGCCGCTCATCACCCCGAAGATCCGCGCCAGGTGGCGCTGCGGGAACACCGCGCCGACCGCGGCGTAGCAGGCGCCGACGATCCAGCCCGCGCCCAGCCCCTGCACCGCCCGGCCGGCGACGAGGGCGATCATGTCCGGCGCGAGCGCGCTGGCGGCGCACCCCGCCGCCGTCAGCAGCCCCGCCGCCACCATCGCCCGGCGCAGGCCGAAGCGCCCCGACAGCCTGGCCGCCGTCGCCCCGGAAAGGATAGCGCCGGCCATGTAGGCGGCGGTCGCCCAGCTGAAGTAGGCATAGCCGCCCAGCTCGCGCCCGACGCTGGGCATGATGGTGGTGGTGACCAGCGAGTCCGCCGCGTTCAGCCATACGCCCAGGCAGATCAGCGCGAGGCGGGCCGTGCGCCCGTCGGCGAGAAAGTCGCCCCAGCTGGTGTCGTCCGCGGCTGCGCTCATTTTCGAAAGCTAAAGGTTTCTTATTTTGGCGGCAAGGCGCGTGTCCCCGCTAATCCCGCGAAAGCCAGTCGGTCGCAGGCCTTTAGTCTCAACGCGGAGTCCGCGAAGGAGGCGCAGAGCCCGCAGAGACAGCGAGACCCTCTGCGATCTCCGCGCCTTCTCTGCGGCGTCTGCGGTTAAAGACGGCGCCTGCGGCGCGCTCGAATCTTCAAGCAATCGCGCCCTTGCAATCACGTCTGCCTGGGTCCCGGCGTGCGCCGGGATGGGCGGGTTCGGTGGGTGGGAAGGGCCTACCCCGCGTCGCGCGTCGCGCCCACGCGCTGGGCCAGGGAGGCGGCCATGAAGGGGTCTAGGTCGCCATCGAGGACGCCGCCGGTGTCGGAGGTCTCGACGCCGGTCCGGAGGTCCTTGACCATCTGGTAGGGCTGCAGGACGTAGCTGCGGATCTGGTGGCCCCAGCCGATGTCGCTCTTGTTCGCCTCGATTTCGGCGGCGGCGGCCTCGCGCTTCTGCAGCTCCACCTCGTAGAGCCGCGCGCGCAGCATCTTCCAGGCCTGCTCGCGGTTCTGGTGCTGCGAGCGCTCGTTCTGGCAGGCGACGGCGATGCCGGTGGGGATGTGGGTGAGGCGCACGGCCGAGTCGGTCTTGTTGACGTGCTGGCCGCCCGCGCCGGACGAGCGGTAGGTGTCGGTGCGCACGTCCGCGGGGTTGATCTCGATCTCGATCTTGTCGTCGACCACCGGATAGACCCATACCGAGGCGAAGCTGGTGTGGCGCTTGGCGTTGGCGTCGAACGGCGAGATGCGCACCAGCCGGTGGATGCCGGCCTCGGTCTTCAGCCAGCCATAGGCGTTGGCGCCGATCACCTTGACGGTGGCCGACTTGATGCCGGCCTGCTCGCCGCCGGTCTCCTCGGCGAACTCGACCTGCATGTCGTGGGCGCCGGCCCAGCGGGTGTACATGCGCAGCAGCATCAGCGCCCAGTCGTTGGACTCGGTGCCGCCGGCGCCGGAATTGATCTCGACGAAGCAGTCGTTGGCGTCGGCCTCGCCCGACAGCAGCGCCTCCAGCTCGGCGCGGGCCGCCAACTCCTTCAGCCGGGCGAGTTGGGCGGAGACGTCGTCCAGCGAGGCCTGGTCGCCTTCCGCCTCCGCCAGCTCGGCGAACTCCAGCGCGTCCGCCCGCTCCTGCTGCAGGCGTTTGACGAAGCCGACCTGGTCGGAGAGGCGGGTGCGCTCGCGCATCAGCGCCTGGGCGGCGTCGGCGTCGTCCCAGAGGGTCGGGTCCTCGACCCGGGCGTTCAGCTCGTCGAGGCGGCGCAGGGCAGGCGCCCAGTCAAAGACGCCTCCTCAGCAGTTCGATCGACTGCTCAATCTCGGCCGCGGCCGCTTCTATGTCCGCACGCATGGGGTCCTCCCACGAGCCGCCGCAGATAGGGCGGTTGGCCCGTTAAAACAACCCGTTCAGCTCGTCCGGCTTCTTCTGCGGCTGGGTGGCCTTCTGCTGGCCTGGCGTGGCGGGCTGGCCCGGCGCGCCGGGCGGATTGACCGCGCCGTTGGTGGCGTCGACGGCCGGCGTCGTCACCACGTGCGGAATGGTCCCGGGCCGGAAGGCCTCGCGGTTGGGGCCGACCTGGGCGAACTGGGCGCCGGGCGGGGCGGTGAAGTCCAGCTTCGGCGCGCCCTTCAGCGCCTCCTTCATGAACTCGATGAAGATCGGCACCGCCGCCACCGCGCCGGTCTCGCCCTGGCCCAGCGAGCGGTTGTCGTCGAAGCCGACGAAGGTGCCGACCACCAGCTGTGGCGTGAAGCCGATGAACCAGGCGCTGCGGAAGTCGTTGGTGGTGCCGGTCTTGCCGCCGACCGGCCAGTTCAGCTCGCGCGCCTGGATGGCGGTGCCGTGCTGCACCACGCCCTGCAGCATGGTGGCGATCTGGTAGGCGGTGATCGGGTCCACCACCTGCTGGCCCTGGGCGGCGAAGTCCGGCCCGTCGTCGTTGTCGAAATCGTGGTTGCAGCCGTGGCACTCGCGCTCGTCGGACCGGAAGATGGTCTTGCCGTCGCGGTCCTCGACCAGCTCCACCAGGTGCGGGTTGATCCGCCGCCCGCCGTTGAGGAAGGCCGAGTAGGCGGCGGTGATCTTGAACGGGGTGGTCTCGCCGGCCCCGAGCGCCATCGCCAGCACCGGGTCCATCTTGTTGACCACGCCGAACTTCAGCGCGTTGGCGACGATCTTCGACATGCCCACCTGCTGGGCGATGCGCACCGTCATGGTGTTGAGCGACAGCTCCAGGCCGCGGCGGAAGATCAGCGGGCCGGGGAAGTTGCGCTCGTAATTCTCCGGCGTCCAAACCGTGCCGTTGGCGCCGGGCAGCGAGATCGGCCCGGCCGAGACGATGCTGGCCGGCGTGAAGCCGTTCTCCAGCGCCGTCGCGTAGACGAACGGCTTGAACGACGAGCCGGGCTGGCGCCAGGCCTGGGTGGCGCGGTTGAAGTTGGAGAGCGAGAAGGAATAGCCGCCGACCATGGCCAGCACCCGGCCGGTGTTGGGGTCCATCGCCACCATGGCGCCGTTCACCGCCGGCACCTGGCGCAGGTGCAGGCCGCCGCCGTCGGCCGGCTCGACGAACACCAGGTCGCCGACGCTCAGCCCGCGCTTGCCGGCCTTCGCCCAGGCGACGTCGGCGGGCAGGATGTAGCCCTCGGAATCGTCGGCGGCGATCTTCGCCTTCACCTGGCCGCCGGCGGCGTCCTCGACCACCGCGACCTCCCACTTCTTGCGCTCGGACGGCGGCGGGTGCTGCAGCGCCGCCTTCTCCCAGCCGGGCGAGATTGCCACCCGGCCCCAGGCGCCGCGCCAGCCGTGGCGGTGGTCGTAGGTCTCCAGCCCGTCCATCAGCGCGATCCGCGCGGCGGTCTGCAGGCGCGGGTCGAGGGTGGTGCGGATGTAGTACCCGCCCTGGTTCAGCTTGTCGCCGAAGTGGCTGAGCTCCTGGCGGCGCACCTCTTCGACGAAGTAGTCGGCGTCGTGGTACTTGGCGCGCTGCGGCGGCTGCACCACGATCGGCTCCTTCAGCGCCGCCTGCACCTCGGCTGGGCTCGCCCAGCCGAGCTGCGCCATTGCCCCCAGGATGGCGTTGCGCCGCTCCAGCGCCGCCTGCATGTGGCGGGTGGGATTGTAGTTGTCGGGCCCCTTCGGCAGCGCCGCCAGGAAGGCGCACTGGGCCAGCGTCAGCTCGCTGAGCGACTTGCCGAAGTAGTTGTAGGCCGCCGCGCCGATCCCGTAGGAATCGTGACCCAGCCAGATCTCGTTCAGATAGAGTTCGAGGATCTGCTTCTTGGTCATCGCCTCCTCGAGGCGGGTGGCCAGGATCGCCTCCTTGAGCTTGCGCCCGAGCGTCGCCTCGTTGGTCAAGAGGACGTTCTTGGCCACCTGCTGGGTGATGGTCGAGCCGCCCTCGGGCCGGCGCCCCTGCAGGATGTTGAACACGTCCTTGAACATCGCCCGGCCGACGCCGCCGACGTCGACGCCGCCGTGATTGAAGAAGTTGTGGTCCTCGGCGGCGAGGAAGGCGTCGTAGACCTGCGGCGGGACCTGGTCGAACGGCACGTAGATGCGCCGCTCGGTGGAATATTCGCCGATCAGGGTGCCGTCCCAGGCGTAGACGCGCGTGGCGGTCGGGGGATGGTAGTCGGCCAGCTCGGCGGCGTTCGGCATGTCGTGGAACAGCCAGGCCATGTAGATGGCCATGGAGAGCCCGGCCACCGCGACGAGGCTCAGGAGCGCCACGCCGGCGTAGGCGGTCCACCGTCCGACGGAAATCAACGCGAAAAGACTCCCTTGCGGGGCCGAGACCCGGGCGGTTGGTCTAGCGCGAGCCGCGCCGCGCACAAAGAGCCGCCGCCGCGCTTTTCAGTCGCGGCGGGGCGCCGCCCGCCGCCGGCTAGACGCCGAAGTAGGTCTTGAAGTCGCGGGCCGTCGAGCGCCAGTTGACCAGCGTGTCGTTCAGCATCTCGAAGGTGCCGCCGGGGCTGAGGTCGAGGTCGTACTCGCCGTAGAGCGAGTTGCCCCTGGTCAGGTAGGCCTTGATGTAGCGGTGGGTGCGGTTCCACTCGTTGGTCTTGTCGGCACTGTAACTGCCGGAGGGCGCCCAGCCGGCCGCGTACTGCATCGAGGTGCAGCGGCGCCCGTCGCCGTCGCCGCTGCAGTCGTAGACGTAGATGTCGACATCGACCCCGTCGACGCTGGTGGAGATGATCTGGTCGCCGGCCGTGGTCGGGTCCGGCTTCACCACCGCCGAGAAGCCGTCGCCGCGCAGCCAGTCGGCGATCTCGGCGGCGGTCAGGCCGCTCGCCGGAATCGCTCCGCCCCGCGCGGCGGCGGCGGTCTGCGCCGAGGCCGGCGCGGCCGCGAGCGCGCTGGCCAAGGTCAATGCCGCGCCCAGCGCGACGAGCTTCAGGTGCATGGCGTTCCCCCGATCGGTTTGCTCCGATCAGCGTTATACCAAAGTTTCGGCCGCTTGTCGCAGGCCCCGGATCAGAGCCGGTCGCCGCGCCCCAGCGGGTCGGGGAGGGCGTCGCCCGCCTTCACGAACTGCAGCGAGACCGAGTTGATGCAGTAGCGCAGGCCGGTGGGCCGCGGCCCGTCGGGGAAGATGTGGCCCTGGTGGCTGTCGCAGCGCGCGCAGCGGGTCTCGATGCGGACCATGCCGTAGCTGACGTCGCGCACTTCCCGCACATGGTCCTCGGCGAACGGCGCGTAGAAGCTCGGCCAGCCGGTGCCGCTCTCGAACTTGGTCACGTGGCGGAACAGCGGCAGGCCGCAGAGGCGGCAGCAGTAGGCGCCGTCGTCCTTCTGGCCCAAGAGGCCGCCGCAGAACGGCGCCTCGGTGCCGTGGTGCAGCAGCACGTCGCGCTCCTCGTCGGTGAGCGCCGCCTCCAGCCGCTTCAGCTCGTCGGGATTGGGCGGCGTCAGGTCGAAGCCGGCGCTGGAGCGGGTCTCGGCGTGGGCGGTGTCGGTCATGGCAAGGCGTCCGTTGCTGACGCCGCGTGACGGGTTGCCAGGCGGCGGCTTCGTCTCTAACCCCGCCAAGATAATGACGAAGACGGCCGCGGGCAGCCGCCTGTTCGACAAAATCCTCATCGCCAACCGCGGCGAGGTGGCGGTGCGCATCATCCGCACCTGCCGGCGGCTCGGCATCGCCACCGTGGTGGTCTACTCCGAGGCCGACGCCGGCAGCCTGGCGGTGGAGATGGCCGACGAGGCTGTGGCGATCGGCCCCTCGCCGGCCGCCCAGTCCTACCTGGTGGCCGAGAAGATCATCGCGGCCTGCCGCCAGACGGGGGCGCAGGCCGTGCACCCCGGCTTCGGCTTCCTGTCCGAGCGCGCCGAGTTCGCCCGCGCCTGCGCCGACGCGGGCATCGTCTTCATCGGCCCCAATCCCGAGGCGATCGACGCGATGGGCGACAAGATCGCCTCCAAGCGCTGCGCCGCGGCGGCCGGTGTCTCCTGTGTGCCGGGCCACATCGGCGAGATCGACGGGGCCGGGCACGCGGCCAGGATCGCCGCCGAGATCGGCTATCCGGTGATGCTGAAGGCCTCGGCCGGCGGCGGCGGCAAGGGCATCCGGGTGGTGCGCTCCGGCGCCGAGATCGGCGAGGCGGTGGTGGCCGTGAAGGCCGAAGCCGCCGGCGCCTTAGGCGACGACCGGGTGTTCATCGAGAAGTTCATCGAGAATCCGCGCCACATCGAGATCCAGGTGCTGGGCGACCAGCACGGCCACGTGTTGCACCTGTTCGAGCGCGAGTGCTCGATCCAGCGGCGCAACCAGAAGGTCATCGAGGAGGCGCCGTCGCCGCTGCTGGACGCCGCCACGCGCGCAGCCATGGGGGCGCAGGCGGTGGCGCTGGCCAAGACGGTCAGCTACGACTCCGCCGGCACCGTCGAGTTCGTCGCCGGCCAGGATAAATCCTTCTATTTCCTGGAGATGAACACGCGTCTTCAGGTGGAGCACCCGGTCACCGAGCTGATCACCGGGCTCGATCTGGTGGAGCAGATGATCCGCGTGGCCGCCGGGGAGCCGCTGTCGTTCGGCCAGGACGACGTCGCCATCAAGGGCTGGGCGATCGAGAGCCGGCTCTACGCCGAGGACCCCTACCGCGGCTTCCTGCCCTCGATCGGCCGGCTGGTGCGCTACCAGGCGCCGGCCGACGGCGAGCGCGGCGCCGGGGTGGTGCGCACCGATTCCGGGGTCCGCGAAGGCGACGAGATCTCGATGTTCTACGACCCGATGATCGCCAAGCTGGCGACCTGGGGTCCGACCCGCTCGGCGGCGATCGAGACCATGGCCGGGGCGCTGGAGGACCTGCACATCGAGGGCCTGGGCCACAACGCCCCGTTCCTCTCGGCGGTGATGGACCAGCCGCGGTTTCAGGAGGGCCGGCTCTCCACCGCCTATATCCCGGAGGAGTTCCCGGACGGCTTCCACGGCTTGGCGCCCAGCGGGCGCCAGCGCGACCTGATGGCCGCGGCGGCCTGCGCCATGCAGCGGCTGCAGGCGCGCCGCAACGGCCGCAGCCACGCCGTGCTCGCCGCCGCCCGCCCGCGCGCCGAGTGGGTGGTGGTGATGGGCCACGACCGGCGCCGCGTGCGCCTGGCCGACGCGGCCGGCGCTCTGAGGGTCGAGTTCCTCGACGAGGATCGCGCGGTGGAGCTCTCGGCCATCGATTGGCGGCCGGGCCAGGCGATCTTCCGCGGAACGCTGGACGGCGAGCCGTTCGCCGCCGAGGTGGCGCCGGCCGCCGAGGGCTTCCGCATCCGCCACCGCGCCGCCGCCGCCCAGGTGCTGGTGCTGACCCCGGTCTCGGCCGACCTGCACAGCCGCCTGCCGCCGAAGAAGGCCGCCGACACCTCCAGGCTGGTGGTCTCGCCGATGCCGGGCCTGGTGGTGGCGGTCGAGGTCGCCCTCGGCCAGGAGGTGAAGGCCGGCCAGACCATCTGCGTCATCGAGGCGATGAAGATGCAGAACATCATCCGCGCCGAGCGCGACGGCGTGGTGAAGGCGCTGAACGCCAAGGCCGGCGACAGCGTCGGCGCCGACGAGGTGCTGGTGGAGTTCGCCTGAAGCCTCCCGCCCGATCCTGAGGCGCAGCCCCAGAACGCCAAACCCCCCTCCCGTGAGGGAGGGGGGCCGGTAGGCGCGGTTGGTAGTTGGAGGCGGCGGGGCTCAGCCGGCGGCGAAGTCCCTGACGCGTTGTTCGAGCTCGGTGACCAGGGCGTGGCCGACCGGGTGGGAGTCGGTCTGGATGCCGCCCTTCACCGCCGCCTTGATGGCGTCGATGTGGGCGTCGACCAGGAACAGCGGCGCGCTGGCGCGCTTGCCCGGATCGTCGATCAGCTTGCACAGCGACCCGGCGATGCGGGTCACCAGCGGATATTCGTAAGTGGCGCCCAGGCCCTTCAGGTCATGGGCGCGCAGGTAGAGGCTCTCGCCGGTCTCGGCGGTCATGCCGTCGGTGCGCACCCGCTGGCGCGCGGCCTCAAGCTTGGTGACCTCGTCGGCCAGCCATTCGGCGAAGTTGCCCGACAGGCTCTTCAGCGCGGCCTCGGCCTTGGCGATCGCGGCCGGATCGATGGCGCCCAGGCGCCCGCCGACTTTCAGCCGCAGGGTGTTCGGCACCTGGATCATCTGGCCGGCGCTGTTGTCGCTCAACTGGGAACCCTCCACACGCGTCTCGTCGGGGACGGTAACGGGAAAGGCTTAATGAGCGGTGATCTGCGGGCCTTCAGGCGGTGAACTGCTCGGCCAGCACCCGCTCCTCCAGGCTGCGGCCGGCGTCGAACAGCAGGGTGAGGCTGATCGCCCGATTTTCCGACACATCCACTTGAATCACATCACGAACCTCGACGTTGTCCGCCACCGCGCTGACCGGCCGCTTGTCCGGTTCCAGCACCTGGAAGGTGACGGTGTCGGTGTGCGACAAAAGCGCGCCGCGCCAGCGCCGGGGGCGGAAGGCGCTGATCGGCGTCAGCGCCAGCACCTGGCCGCTTAACGGTATGATCGGTCCGTGGGCCGAGAGGTTGTAGGCGGTCGAGCCGGCCGGGGTGGAGACCAGCGCCCCGTCGCAGAACAGCTCGGCCAGACGCGGCTTGCCGTCGATCAGGATGCGCAGCTTGGCGGTCTGGTAGGTCTGGCGCAGCAGTGAGACCTCGTTGATGGCGATCGCCTCGTGCAGGGCGCCGGCGGCGTCGCGCGCGGTCATCATCAGCGGGTGGATCACCGCCTGCTCGGCCGCGCCGATCCGCTCCAGCAGGCCCGCCTCATCGTAGTCGTTCATCAGGAAGCCGACCGAGCCGCGGTTCATGCCGTAGATCGGCTTCTGCTTCGGCAGGGTGCGGTGCAGGGTCTCCAGCATGAAGCCGTCGCCGCCGAGCGCCACCACCACGTCGGCCTCGGCTTCCGGGACCTCGCCATAGCGGGACGAGAGCGCGGCGCGGGCGGCCTGCGCCTCCGGGCGATCGCTGGCGAGGAAGGCGAGGCTGGGGCGGGCCATGCGCCGCCACCAAGGCCCAAGCCGTTTGGTTTTGTCAAACCGCTTGGGGGTCAAGCCGCTTGGGGTCAGACCGAGGCGACGGCCAGACGGAAGGCGCTGGCGGCGATCTGCGGCGCGAACGGGCCGAAGGCGCCCATGGCCCGGCGTCCGCCCTCGCCGCCGCCGCCCGGCAGGCCGCCGGCGCACTGGCGCACGGTCGCCAGGATGGTCGGGAAGACGCTGCGGTCGATGCCCACCGCCGCGCAGGCCAGCGCCAGCAGCTCCGGGCGGCTGACGTGCAGCACCGCGCGGTGGACGTCGCAGGGGTGGAAGCGGCCCAGCCGCGCCAGCGCCGCCTCGAACAGCCCCAGCTGATGCGCCTTCAGCACCTTGACCAGGTAGCCGGCGCTGAGCTGGCCGGCGCCCTCCAGCTTCTCCACCAGCTTGGTCTCGCCCGGCGTGGGGCCGCGCGGGATCGAGCGGTCGAGCCCCTCGCTCATCGAGGCGGCGATCACCGCCTCGAGCACCGTCTGGTCGATGCCGAAGCGGGCCGCCAGCTGCGCGCGCAGCGCCAGCCCGACCCACAGGTAGAGCGCCCGGGCGAGCTCGGCGCTCAGGCGCGGATGCTCGGCCAGCGGCGCGCCGAGCGCGGCGATGGTGCGGGCGTGCTCGACCAGGCGGGCGAGGCCGGACGGCGAGATGTCGGCGCTCCGGTTGGCCGCCAGCGCGGTCAGCACCGCCGGATCGCCCTGGGCGATCACTGCGCGGGCGACCCTGGCCGAGAGGCGAGGGCGGCGGGCCACCTCCACGCGGTGCGCGAGGCTGGCCTCGCCGAGCAGGCGGATCAGCGCGTCGTCGTCGAGCAGCGGATTGGCGGCGATCACCGGGCGCGCGACCTCGATCTCATCGTGGGCCAGTATCCCGACCAGCCGCGGCGGCGTCCACCAGGCGCGGGCGATCCGCCCGGCCAGCCGGGCGCGGACGTCGGGCTCGGCCTCGGCGACCAGCGCCAGCAACGCCGCCTCCATCTCGGCCTTCGCCGTGGGCGTCAACGGCTTGCGGGTTTCGCCCAGGGCGACCAGCCGGGCGAGCAGCGCCTCCGGGCCGGCCGGCGGGGCGGGGGTGCGAGCGGGCGAGCGCAGCGGCTCGGCCCTCCTGGCCAGGGGCAAGACGGACGCCTTTCGAGATGAATCGCGGGTTCGAAAAGCGTCCGTCCGGATGGTTAACGAGATCCGGCCGCGGCCCCGGCGGCGACCCGCCGGCGGCCGCGCCCGCTTGACGCAGGCGCCGCGAAGTCCGACTCTGACGGCTGCAGGTGAACGACCGGGAGAAGGCTCCATGGCTGACGGATCGCTGGCGGGCTCGATCTCGCTGAAGGGCAAGGTGTCGGACGAGGAGTGGCAGGCGCGGGTCGACCTGGCCGCCCTCTACCGCCTGGTGGCGCTCTACGGGTGGGACGACATGATCTACACCCATATCTCGGCCCGCATCCCGGGCCCCGAGCACCACTTCCTGATCAACCCCTACGGCATCTGGTTCGGCGAGATGACCGCCTCGGCGCTGGTCAAGATCGACTGCGACGGCGCCATCCTCCAGGAGACGCCCTACTTCATCAATCCGGCGGGCTTCACCATCCACTCGGCGGTGCACATGAACCGCGACGACGCCCACTTCGTCATGCACCTGCACACCGACCAGGGCGCGGCCGTGGCGGCGCAGAAGGACGGCCTGCTGCCGCTGACCCAGCACTCGCTGATCGTGCTGCCGCGGCTGGCCTACCACGACTACGAGGGCATCGCGCTGAACCTCGACGAGCGCGAGCGCCTGGTGGCCGACCTCGGCCCCACCAAGACGCTGATGCTGCTGCGCAACCACGGCACCCTCTCGCTGGGCGCCACCGCCGCCGACTGCTGGACCGGCATGTTCTACCTGGAGCGCGCGTGCAAGATGCAGGTGATGGCGCTGAGCGCCGGCCGCGACGGCGTGCTGCTTTCGCCGCGCCCGGCGCGCTCGGAAGTGGAAGGCCAGGTCCGCAGCGGCATCGGCGGCGGCCTCGCCTGGCCCGGCGCCCTGCGCAAACTGGAACGCGAAAGCCCCGGCTACGACGCTTAACCGCCCCCACCGGGGGCGGCGCTCGCGCGCCCATCTCCTCCCCCCCCGGGGGAGGCGACTCGGGCGCATAACGCCCGAGCGGGTGGGGGCCTCGGGCGCCGGTCGGAAGGCGAGCGGCTCGCCCGCCGAATGTTGCAACTCCGTCGCATCCACCGTTAACCGCCGATAACAACGGCGCCCGAATTGTGGCGCCCTTCGCCCAATAGCGCGCTTTCCAGCTCCGCCAGGCCGCCCTGGCCGGCCTCCACCCGATCCAGCGCCGCGCGCAGCTCGGCGATCAGCGCCGCCGTCTCCGCCGCGTCCGGCGCGTCCACCTCCGTCCCGCCGCTCTCGTCCACCCGCGGCAGCAGCCGCGCCACCAGCGTCAGGTACTGCGGCAGGAACCAGCGCCGCATCCGCGGCAGCAGCTCGCCCTGGTGCGCCTCGAAATCCCGCAGGATCGCCCGCGCGACCCGCTTCGAGGCCCGGTTGCGCGACCCGAACGGCCGCCCGGCGTTGCCGCCCGCGAACCGCCCGCCCGCGCCGCGCGCCGGCGCCCGCAAGCCGCCGCCGCCAGCCAGGTCGCCATCCAGGGGCGCCGCGGCGCCCGTCGCCGCCATGCCCGTCACCGCCGCATCGGTCGGCGCCCCGTCAATCGTCGTCGTCGTCATAGTCATCTCTGTAGTCATCGCTCTCGATGTTCTCCTTGTGGATCCGCGCGTCGTGCAATTCCTCGTTCAGGTCGGCGATCTGCCGGGTCAACCGGACGATGTCCTTCTGGGCCGCCGCCAGGTCCGCCGCCTTGCAGGCGTCCGGGTCGTCGCGCCGCGACAAGCCGTCCGCCCGTGGCCCGAGGCCGTCATCCGGAAGGTCGAACTCGGCCAGGATGTCGAACGGCTCTTCCGCGGCATCCGCGCCAGCCGCCGCGCCCCCGGCTGTCGCGCCCCGGGCCGCCCCGCCGCCGGCCGCGCCGAACCGCCACCGCACCGCCTCGCGCCAGGCCCCGAGCCCAAACCGCGCCCCGGCCGTCATCGCCTCGCGCTGCAACCCGGCCCACCAGGCCCGCGCCGCCTCCTCCGCCAACGCCATCGCCTCCGCAAACCCCGCATCCCCCGCCTCCCGCTCGGCGACCTGAGCCAGCGTCATCCCCATCGCCGCAGCGATCTCCCCACGCGCGTGCCCGGCTCGCCCGAGGGCGATGATGTCGGTGTCGAGACTTTCAGTAATCATCAAGGTCAGGTAGAGAGCGAAATGATCAGCGTCAAGGCCGAAGAACGGCGCCCCGGCATGAGCCGGCGGCTTCGGGTGAAGGAGCCTCGTTGCGAACGTTCGGAAGGTCAGTTCTCGCTGAATTCGCGCATCGACAGCCCATGTGCCGCGCTGGAAGCGGTCTCCTGCGACGGTCCAGGCCGTCGGCCGGCTATCCGTGCGGCCTCGTGCCGAGCGTCCGGTCGCCCACGTGCTCTTGCGAAGTTCGTGCTTTGTCCTATCAAGGCTAAGTGGGAGTGACGTCCCCGTTGCCGTCAAAAACAGTGTGAGCTCATGTCATTCTCGGCGGTTCGAATTGCGGCGGGGTACAGCCTTGACGACATTTGCCGGGAGTTTCGGGTGTCGGTGGACTCCGTCCGACGCTGGGAGGACGGAAGCGTACAAGCTCCGCAGCATGTAACCAGGTCGCTTGATCTCATCGGACGGTTTTCCGAAACGGGCTCGGAGGCGACCTCCTCTGCGGGTAACGGCTCCTGCGGGGCGTCCTCGCCACTCAGTCTGGCCCCGCAGACTCCGCCGCTGGCTAAAGAGGCCAAGAAGACCGAGATCGCGGAAGCCTCAGCCTCCAGCCTGATCAAATCGAAGCAGCGCGTCGCCGACCACGGCGAAGTGTTCACGCCTCCATGGCTGGTTCAAAAGATGCTTGATCTAGTGAAGGGTGAGTCCGAGCGGATCGATTCGCGCTTTCTTGAGCCGGCGTGCGGCAGCGGCAACTTCCTGGTGCCCGTCCTGCAGCGAAAGCTCGCCGCCGTCGAAAGGGCCTATGGCAAGTCGCCGTTCGAGAAGCGGCACTATGCACTGCTCGCCCTGACCTGCATCTATGGGATCGAGTTGCTGGCGGACAACATCGCCGAATGCCGCGCAAATATGTTGGAGGTGTTCGCCGACTATCTGGGACTAGATGTGGCGGACGAGTTTTGCCGCGCGGCCACGTGCGTGCTTTCACTCAACCTTATTCACGGCGACGCTATGACCATGCGGGCCGCCGACGGGGCGCCAATTATCGTGGTCGAGTGGGGTTACCTCGGCCGCGGCAAGTTCCAGCGCCGCGATTTCCGGCTCGATGTGCTCACCGGTATGGCCGGGTTCCGGGAAGATGGATCGCTCTTCGCTCATCTCGGCCGGCACGAGATCTTCACGCCCACCGACAAGGGCTATCCGCCCATGACAGTGCGCGACCTCGCCGCCGCGGAGACTGCCACGAATGCCGGTGCGACCGGGAGATGGGCATGAGCGGCCAGGCTGCATTCGCGCTCAAGGGGCGCAACCCCGACGTGCTTACCTGCATCGCCAACCTCTCCAACGACGAGGTGTTCACACCGCCGGAGGTTGCCAATCGCATTTTGGATACGCTCGCCGAGGCGTGGGGTGCCAACAATGGCGGTGCAGATATCTGGTGCGATAGCTCAACGCGGTTCCTGGATCCCTGCACAAAGTCAGGGGTGTTCCTGCGTGAGATTGTCGTCCGTCTAAACAAGGGTCTCGAAGCCAAAATCCCGAGCCCTGTGGACCGCGTTGATCACATCCTAACCAGGCAGGTGTTCGGCATTGGTATCACACATCTAACCAGTCTTCTCGCGCGTCGTAGTCTCTATTGCTCCAAGCATGCTACTGGCCCGCATTCCATCGCTCGTACGTTCGAGAACGACGACGGAAACATATGGTTTGAACGCACAAGTCACACGTGGCGTGACGAAAAGTGTCCATACTGCGGTGCAAATAAGCGCGACTACGATCGGGGCGAAAACCTAGAAACCCATGCCTATGCGTTCATTCATACCGATGCAGTGGCAGATACCCTGGCCAAGTGCTTTGGAGTCGAGATGCAATTCGACGTCATTATTGGAAATCCCCCGTATCAGCTAGGTCAGAGCGGGGGAGACGCCGTCGGCAACTTCGCCATGCCGATTTACCAAAAGTTCGTTGAGACTGCCAAAGGGCTAGAACCCCGCTACCTAACGATGGTTACGCCGTCGCGCTGGTTCGCCGGAGGGCGTGGATTGGACGAATTCCGGCAAGCGATGCTGGACGACGAACACATGCGCTACTTGGTGGACTTTCCCGACTCTCGCGAAGTATTTGCCGGCGTCGATATTGCGGGTGGCGTCTCATATTTCTTGTGGGACTCCAGCTGGAACGGTAAATGCAACGTTGCGACCGTATCAGGCGGCACAGAAAGCCAGATGATGAGTCGTCACTTGAATGATTATGACGTTCTTGTGCGCTACAACGAAGCTATTCCGATAGTAAAACGAGTAACAGCCACGCCAAGCGGCAAGGAATTCGACAGTCTTGCTGGTAGAATCTCACCGATACAGCCATTCAGTATTCGAACTAAGTTTCGCGGCTCCGCGACGAGCGATGGAATGACTGATCCGGTATTTATCTACCAGAATGGTGGCGCCGGCTTTATCGAGCGAAAGGATATACCTCGCAACAACGACTGGGTAGACCAATGGAAGGTGTTTCTCTCGAGGACGGCTAGCGAGCATGGCGGGCAGACGGACAAAAGCGGCACCAAGCGTGTGTTCTCACGCATCTTGATTGGCAGTCCCGGGACAGCTTGCACTGAAACTTATTTAGTGGTGGACCGGGTTAGCACCGAATTGGAAGCGGCAAACCTCGCCGCTTACCTACGTACTAAATTTGTCCGCTTCCTAGTATCTC
This sequence comes from Caulobacteraceae bacterium, assembly GCA_036490095.1. Taxonomy (GTDB): domain Bacteria; phylum Pseudomonadota; class Alphaproteobacteria; order Caulobacterales; family Caulobacteraceae; genus Acaudatibacter. The sequence goes on along the minus strand of DASXEN010000164.1, from coordinate 1,472 downwards.
TGCGAACAAACACGCAAGACCTGTATAACGAGCGGTTCGCCTTTGTTCCCAGGCTTCCAATGGACCGCGAGTGGACCGACGAGACACTCTACGAAATGTACAGGCTGACGAATGACGAGATCGCCTTCATCGAGCGGATGATCCGCCCGATGGGGGCGGTCAATGAATAAGCCTACTATCGAGGATATCCTCGCGCCCAAGCCGGACGCTCGCCCGCGTATCTATGCGTATGCGATCGCCGATGAGGCGCATCGGGGCCTCCTCAAAGTCGGCCAGACGGCTCGCAACGTGAAGCAGCGGGTCGACGAACAGCTCAAGACCGCGGCGATCGCGAATTACACCATCGAACTCGACGAATCGGCCGCCCGCAACGACGGCACAATCATCACCGACCATGCCGTGCGCGACGCGCTAAGGCGCAAGGGCTTCGAAAATCCTCAGCTTGAATGGATGCGCTGCTCGCTCGCCGATGTCCGTACCGCGCTGGCCGAGCTTCGGACGGGGCAGCTCTTTACCGGTACGCATCACGAAACCTTCCAAATGCGGAGCGAACAGGCCGACGCGATAGAAAAGACCGACGCCTATTTTCAGTCGATCTGGCGGGAAGATATGCGAGCGGTGCCGCGGTTCCTCTGGAACGCGAAGATGCGCTTCGGGAAGACCTTCACGACCTACCAACTCGCCAAGAAGTTGGGGGCTCGGCGCGTGCTGGTGGTGACCTTCAAGCCCGCCGTCGAGGATGCGTGGCAGACGGACCTAGAGAACCACACGGACTTCGACGGCTGGCAGTACCTCTCGAAATCCTCTCGCGGCGATCCGACGCAGATCAATCTCGCGAAGCCGGTTGTCTATTTCGGTTCGTTTCAGGACCTGCTCGGGCGTGACAGCACCGGGAACATCAAGCCCAGGAACGAGTGGCTGCACTTGGTCAATTGGGACCTCGTCGTTTTCGACGAATACCACTTCGGAGCGTGGCGGGAGACGGCGAAAGAGCTGTTCGAAGGAGAGGACGACGCGGTCGCCAAGCGAGAGGCGAAGCTCGAATACGCCACCGATCTGGAAATTGTGAACGAGGACCTCACCGTTCTTTCGGAGAAGGAGGCCGAGTTCCTGCCGATCACGACACGAGCCTATCTCTATCTTTCGGGCACCCCGTTCAAGGCGCTTGCGACGGGCGAGTTCATTGAAGAGCAGATCTTCAACTGGACCTACACCGACGAACAGCGCGCCAAGGAGGTGTTCGCCACCCAACACCCGGGCCAGCGGAACCCGTATGGCGCGCTGCCGCAGATGCGCCTGCTGACCTACCAGATGCCGGATGAGTTGTTGGCTGTCGCAAGCGCCGGGGAGTTCGATGAGTTCGATCTGAACGAGTTTTTCGCCGGCGCGGGGGCGGGCGTGCTAGCGGCCTTCAAGCACAAGGCTGACGTGCAGAAATGGCTCGACATTATTCGTGGTTCATACCTGTCTCA
>DASXEN010000154.1:0-8583 GCA_036490095.1 Caulobacteraceae bacterium | reverse complement strand
GAACCACCGCCCGGTCGGTCCCGTGTCCGCGTCCCGTCAGCGCCAGCGAAGCGTAGAGGGTGACGATCACCCGCGCGGTCCGCGCCAGGGCGCCGCTCTCGGCCAGCCGCGTGACGAAGCGGTCGGCGGCGGTCATCGGCCCCATGGTGTGCGAGCTGGAGGGGCCGACGCCCAGCTTGAAGATATCGAAGGTCGAGGCGGTCAAACGCGGCTCCGGACGGATCGTGGCGAGGCGGCTTCTAGCACGCGCAAGCGCGCGGCGCGGAACCGCGCACAGCGGCGCCGCGGCGGACGGATATGCTAGAATGGCCGCAGAGCCTTTGAGGGAGGTCGACCATGATCGCCGAGAAACCCGGGACCACCGCCAAACGCCACCTGCCGCCCGGCTTCGACCTCGAAGGCCACATGCGCCGCCTGGAAAGCGACGGCATGACCGTCATCGAGGACTACATGAGCGCCGAGCAGATCGAGCGCTTCCGCGAGGGGCTGGCGCCCTACCTGGGCACCTACCGCGGGCGAAACCCCTTCGAAGGGTTGACCACCGAACGGGTCTACACACTGGTGGGCCGCGGCGCGGTCTATGAGGAGATCGCCGCCGACCACCGGCTGCTCGCGATCCTCGACCGGCTCCTGATGCCTTTCTACCTGCTGAGCGCCAACCACGCGATCTGCATCTATCCGGGCGAGAAGGCGCAAGGGCTGCACACGGACGACAGCTTCTATCCCTTCCCGCGGCCCCGGCCCGCCTTCAGCATCAGCACGATCGGGGCGATCGACCCGTTCACGGCCGAGAACGGCGGCACGGTGATGTACCGCGGCAGCCACAAGTGGGACGCCAGGCGCGTCCAGGCGATGGCCGAGGCCGTGCGGCGCGGCCAGCGGACGGAGGACGCCGAGGCGCGCTTCCGGCTCGCCATGCCGGCCGGCGCCATCTGCATCTTCCACGGCACCCTGGTGCACGGCGCCGGCGCCAACACCACCGATGCGCCCCGCCTCGCCTACACCAACCACTATTGCGAGCCCTGGGCGCGGCCGCAGGAGAACTTCGATCTCGGCGTGCCGAAGGAGAAGGTGCGCGCCATGAGCCGCGACCTGCAGATCCTGCTGGGCTACGAGCTGCGCAACCCGGGCAGCATCATGGGCCAGGTCGGCGGTTACAATCCCGCCAAGACGCTGGATCCGGACTTCGTGCTGCCGGTGCTGCGGTAACGGAAACCTCCCCCGCAGGGGGATGGGGACCGGAGGTCCGGTAGTGGAGGGGGTGCGTTGCCGCGCGCCACGCCTGCCAGTTTCCTACATAAGCGGCCCGCTCGGGTTCGGTCACGAGGCCAGCCGCGAATGCAGCGCGCTGCAACTTAGCCCCCTCCACCAACCGGCTGCGCCGGTCGGTTCCTCTCCTCCTGCGGGGCGGTTCTAGGCGCCGCTGCCTGAATTTCCGCTGGACGGCGGCGCGCCGGTTGGGCGATTTGGGATGCGAAGACCGCGGGCCGCGAAAAAGACCAAGACGCCCGCCATGGAGTGAGACGTATGGAACTGAAGCCCGGATCGCGCTGGAAGAGCGCCGTCTGCGACACGGAGGTGGTGGTGGTGCGCGCCACCGCCGGCGACATCGCGCTCGAATGCGGCGGCGCGCCGATGGTCGCCCACGCCGAGACCAAGCCGGTGGGCGTGGCGCTCTCTGCCGACCACTCCGGCGGCACCCAGCCCGGCAAGCGCTTCGCCGACGACGTCACCGGCCTGGAGGTGCTCGCCACCAAGGGTGGCAAGGGCTCGCTCTCGATCGGCGGGCGGCCGATCGGCGCCAAGGAAGCCAAGAAGCTTCCGGCCTCCGACTAGAGGCGCGGCCATGCACACCGCGCTCCTGCTGGAGATGGCGGCCGGCGCGCTCGGCGAGCGCACCGCGACCGGGCCGACCGCGGGCGGCGTCACCTATGACGAGCTGGCCGCCCGGGCCCGCGCCGGCGGTTGCTGGCTGGCCGGCCAGGCGGACAGCACGGTGGTGTTCGTCGGGCTGAACGGGCCGGCGATGCCGATCGCCCTCTTCGCCGCCGCCGAGATCGGCCGGCCGTTCGCGCCGCTCAACTACCGCCTCGCCGACGCCGAGCTGAAGCGGCTGCTGGGCCGCACCGCCCCGTCGGTCGCCATCGTCGACGACGACATGCTGGCGCGCCTCGGCAGCGTCGACGGCGTGAAGATCGTCTCGCGCAGCGCCTTCGAGGCCGCCTGCGTCGACCCCGCCAACCGCAGCGCCGAGCATCCCGAGCCCGACCGCGACATCGCCGTGCTGCTGTTCACCAGCGGCACCACCGGCGAGCCGAAGGTGGCGGTGCTGCGCCATCGGCACCTGGCGTCCTACGTCGTCTCGACCGTGGAGTTCATGAACGCCGACGAGGACGAGGCGACGCTGATCAGCGTGCCGCCCTACCACATCGCCGGCATCGCCGCGGTGCTGACCTCGGTCTACGGCGGGCGCCGCACGGTCTACCTACCGACCTTCACGCCCGAGGCCTGGGCCGACCTCGCCGCGGTGGAAAACATCACCCACGCCATGGTCGTGCCGACCATGCTGGGCCGCATCCTCGAAGTGCTGGAACAGCGCGGGCAGACGCTGCCGGCGCTGCGGGCGCTCTCCTACGGCGGCGGGCGGATGCCGGCGGCGGTGATCGAGAAGGCGCTGACGCTCCTGCCGCAGGTGGACTTCGTCAATGCTTACGGCCTCACCGAGACCAGCTCCACCATCGCCGTGCTGACCGCCGACGACCACCGCGCGGCGATGAGCTCGGACGACCCGGCCGTGCGCCGCCGGCTGGGCTCGGTCGGCCGCCCCCTGCCCTCGCTGGAGCTGGAAATCCGCGGCCCCGAGGGCGAGGTGCTGCCCGCCGGCCAGTCCGGCGAGGTCTATGTGCGCGGCGAGCAGATCTCCGGCGAGTACCTGCACAAGACGGCGCTGCAGGACGACGGCTGGTTCGCCACCAATGACGCCGGCTGGCTGGACGAGGACGGCTACCTCTTCGTCGAGGGGCGGCTCGACGACGTGATCGTGCGCGGCGGCGAAAACATTTCGCCGGGCGAGATCGAGGACGTGCTGCGCCTGCACCCGCAGGTCGCCGACGTGGCCGTGCTGGGCCTGCCGGACGACCAGTGGGGCGAGAAGGTCGCCTGCGTGCTGGTGGTTCGCGACGGTCATCCGTCCACGGACGAGCTGGCCGGATGGGTGCGCACGCGGCTGCGCTCGACCAAGACGCCGGAGGTGTGGTCGTTCCGCGACACCCTGCCCTACAATGACACAGGCAAGCTGCTGCGCCGCCAGCTCAAGGCCGAGCTCACCGACCCGGCCCGACAGCTCGCGACGGCCTGAAGCCGCGCGCCGTGGCGCCGGGCGGGCCGCCCCAGGACCTGCTGACCGATCTGGCGCAGCTGGGCGGCTGCGGCAGCGCCGTGGTGGAGCTCGACGATGGCAAGGCCGCGGCGCAGGCCGGGCCGGGCGTGGTGCGGGTCGGCGTCGACCGGGCCGGCCGCCTGCCAGCCGTCGATGCGGACGCCTTCGACGTGCTGCTGACGCGCCGGCCGGCGCCGGCCCCCTGGGTCCACGTGGCCGACGCCGATGCGGCCGTGGCCGCGCTGCAGGCCCAGATCGCGCTGAAGCCGGTGGCCAGCGCCGTCTGCGCCCAGGTGCTGCGGGCGACGCTGCAGCTGTCGTTCGACGAGGCGCTGGCGCTGGAGTCGCTGGCCTATTCGATGCTGCTTGCCTCGGGCGAGTTCCGCGCCTGGCGCGCCGCGACGCCGCCGCGCCCGCCGGCCGAGACCGGAGCGACGCGGGTGCTGATCGAGGACGACGGGCCCGGCCTGGCGATCGTGCTCAATCGCCCGGAGCGCCGCAATGCGGTCGACGCGGCCATGCGCGACGCCCTGACAGAGGCGCTGGCCTTCGCCCTGCAGCATCCGGACGCGCCGCCGGTGACGCTGCGCGGCGCCGGCCCGGCGTTCAGCGCCGGCGGCGACCTCGACGAGTTCGGAACCGCCGGCGACGTGGGCGCGGCGCACCTGATCCGCACTCTGCGCTCGCCGGCGCGGCTCGCACACCAGCTGGGCGAGCGGCTGACCGCGCGGCTGCACGGCGCCTGCGTCGGCGCCGGCATCGAGGTTCCGGCCGCCGCAACGCGGGTGACGGCCACGCCGGGCGCCTGGTTCCGGCTGCCGGAGGTGTCGATGGGGCTGATCCCTGGCGCCGGCGGCACGGCGTCGATCCCGCGCCGCATCGGCCGCCACCGCGCCGCCTGGATGGCGCTCTCGGGCGCCGACATCGATCTGCCGACCGCCCTCGCCTGGGGCCTCGTCGACGCCGAGGCGCCGGCCCCGTGAGCCCGATCGCCCCCGCGCTGGACTGGCTCTCGGCCGAGATCGCCCGGCTGAGCGCGGCGCTTGGCCGGCGCGTCGACGTGCCAGCGATCGGCGCCACCGACCGGCGCGGGCAGCTGCCGCTGGCCCGGCCGGGCGTCCTTTCCGCCAACCGCGCCTGCGGCCTCGTCCGCGCCGCCGACGGCTGGATCGCTCTCAACCTGGCTCGCGACGAGGACCGTGAGCTGGTCCCGGCCTGGCTGTGCGCTGAGCCGAAGGCGGACGTGTGGGCGCAGATCCGGCGGCTGGCGCGCCAGCGCGGCGCGGCCGAGCTGATCGAGGGCGCCGTCCTGCTCGGCCTGCCGGCCGGGCGGGTCGGCGAGGTCAGCGGCGGCGAGCTGGCGCCGCCGCGGCGGCGGATGGCGCGGCCCGCCGCGCGGTCTCGGACCGAGCCGCTCAAGGTGGTCGACCTCTCGGCGCTGTGGGCCGGGCCGCTGTGCGGCGCCGTGCTGGCGGCCATGGGCGCCGAGGTGACCAAGATCGAGTGCGTCAGCCGCCCCGACCCGACCGGCGCCTCGACGCCGGACTTCTTCCGCCGGCTGAACGGCGCCAAGGCGCACCGCCAGCTCGACTTCCGCACCGCCGACGGCCGCGCAGGCCTGCGCCAGGCCTTCGTCGCCGCCGACGTGGTGATCACCAGCGCCCGGCCGCGCGCCTTCGCCGGGCTCGGCCTGGAGCCCGAGGCGATCTTCGCGGCCAATCCGGCGCTCGTCTGGGTGGCGATCACCGGCTACGGCTGGGCGGGCGAGGCCGGCAAGCGCGTCGGCTTCGGCGACGACACGGCCGCGGCCGGCGGGCTGGTGCGCTGGACCGCCGGCGGCGCGCCGCGTTTCCAGGGCGACGCGCTCAGCGACCCGGTGACCGGGCTGGCGGCGGCGCTGGGCGCGCTGCAGGCGCTGCAGGACGGCGGCGGGGCGATGGTAGACGCGGCCATGGCGCGCTCGGCGGCCGCCGCGGCGGCGATGGCGCGGCGCGCATGACCGCGCTGGTGATCCGCAACGTCGAGGTCGGCGGTCGCGCGGGCCTGGACGTGCGGATCGACGCCGGCCGCGTCGCCGCGATCGGACCGGGGCTGCCGCGCGGCTGGGAAGAGATCGACGGGCGCGGCGGCGCGGTGATCCCCGGCCTCGCCGACCACCACATCCACCTCTTCGCCCTGGCGGCGCAGGCGGACTCGGTGGCGCTGGACGACGTGCGGGACGCCTCTGGCTTACAGGCCCGGATCGCCGCCGCGCTGGCGGACCGGCCGCCCGGCGCCTGGCTCAGGGCCACCGGCTACCACGAGCGGATGGCCGGCGAGCTGAGCCGCGAGGCGCTGGACGCGCTGGCGCCGCGCAATCCGCTGCGCGTGCAGCACCAGACCGGCGCGCTCTGGATGCTTAACAGCGCCGCGCTGGCGGCGGTCTGGCAGGGCGACGCGCCGGCCAGTGTGGAGCGCGGCGCCGACGGGCGACCGACCGGGCGCATCTGGCGGGGCGATGCCTGGCTGCACCAGCGCCTCGGCGCCGAGCCGCCAGCGCTGGCGCCGCTCGGCCGGCGGCTGGCGGCCTACGGGATCACCCACCTCACCGACGCCAGCGTCACCACCGACGCGGCCGCCGCCGCCCACCTCGCCGCCGCCCACCGGTCCGGCGAGCTGCCGCAGCGGCTGATGCTGATGAGCGGCGGCGCGCTCACGGCGCCGGGCGACGGCGCCTTAGCGGTCGGGCCGCTGAAGGTGCTGCTCGACGACCACGCCCTCATCGACCTCGACGACTTCACCGGCCGCATCCGCCAGGCTCGCGCCTGGCGGCGGCCGGTGGCCGTGCACTGCGTCACCGCCGCCGAGCTGGCGCTGACGCTGGCGGCGTTCGAGACGGCGGGCGCGCGCCCCGGCGACCGCATCGAGCACGGCGGCGTCATCCCGGCGGCGGCGATCGAGCCGATCCGCGCCATGGGCCTGACCGTCGTCACCCAGCCCGCCTTCGTCCGCGAGCGCGGCGACCGCTACCTCGCCGAGGTCGACCCCGCCGACCAGCCCGACCTCTACCGCTGCGCCTCGCTGCAGGCCGCCGGCGTGCCGGTGGCCGGCAGCTCCGACGCCCCCTACGCCAGCCCCGATCCGTGGATCGGTATGGCGGCTGCCGCCCAGCGGACCACGCTGGAGGGCCGCATGCTGGGGACGGGCGAGGCAGTGGACGCCGCGACCGCGTTGTCCCTGTACCTCGGCGACCCGGCCGCGCCGGGCGGGCCTGAGCGACGCGTTGAGGTTGGCGCCGCCGCCGACCTATGCCTGCTGCGGACGCCACTGGCCGACGCCCTCGCCGCGCCAGGCGCCGAGCGGATCCGGGCCACAGTCATTGCGGGCAAAGTCGTCCATCAGGCAGGATAAGCCGCGGCGCCCGTCGCGCGCCCCGTGCGTGGTTCGAGACGCGCTCTGGCGAGCGCTCCTCACCATGACGAGCCTTGTTGCAGCCCAACCTTCTTCGTCATCCTGAGGGCCCGCGCCAGCGGGCGTCTCGAAGCACGCAGGGCGGCTGTGCAGCACCGCAAGGGGAGAAGGAAACCTACGTAGACTGCGTCGTGTCCGGCAGGCCGAGGATGCGCTTGGAGACGATGTTGTACTGGATCTCCTGCGAGCCGCCGTAGATCGACATCGCCTTGCCGGAGAGCCAGCCGCGCACCGCCTCCAGCTCGTCGGGCTTGAAGTCGTCGCCCTCCCAGCCGAGGCCCTGCGTGCCCATGATCTCCAGCGTCAGCTCGGCGCGGGTCTGGGCGACGTGGGTGGCGGAGTTCTTCAGCACCGAGTTGGCGTTGCTGGGTTCGTTGGCGCCGCGCGACTCGGCCACGGCGCGCATCAGGGTGAGGCCGTGGGCGCGCCCGTCCATGGCGTGCTGCACGACGCGCATCCTGAGCTCGCTGTCGGCGATGCGGCCCTTGGCGTCCTCGCCGACGTACTTCTTGGCCAGGTCCTGGATCTGCGCCTGGCGGGCGCCGGCCATCGGGTTGCCGCCGCCGGTCTGACTGGCGCGCTCGTGCTGCAGCAGGCGCTTGCCGACCGTCCAGCCCTTGTTGAGCTCGCCGAGCAGCGCATCCTTCGGCGCGGTCGCGTCGGTGAAGAAGGTCTCGCAGAAGGGCGAGGCGCCGGCGATCAGCTTGATCGGCCGCGTCTCGACGCCGGCCTGGTGCATGTCCAGGAGAATGAAGCTGATGCCGTCGTGCTTCTTCACCGTCGGGTCGGTGCGCACCAGGCAGCCGCACCAGTCGGAATACTGTGCGCCGGAGGTCCAGATCTTCGAGCCGTTGATCAGCCAGTGGTCGCCCTTGTCCTCGCACTTGGTCTGCAGCGAGGCGAGGTCGGAGCCGGCGCCGGGCTCGGAGTAGCCGACGCACCAGCGCACCTCGCCCTTCACGATTGGCGGGATGTGGGCCAGCTTCTGCGCTTCGGTGCCGTAGTCGAGGATGGTCGGGCCGATCATAGTGACGCCCATGCCCTGGACCATCGGGTTGAAGGCGCCGGCGCGGCCCATTTCCTGGGCCAGCACCCGGGCCTGGGCGCTGGAGAGGCCGCCGCCGCCGTACTTCGCCGGCCAGGTCGGCGCGCCCCAACCCTTGGCGCCCATGCGCTGCTTCCAGGTGAGCAGGTCGCCGTCGAACTCGGCGCTCTCGCTGGCCGCATACGCCGCGCCGGCCTTGCCTTTCAGCGACGCCGGGAAGTTGGCCTCCAGCCAGCCGCGCGCCTCGGCGCGGAAGGCGTCGAGCTCGATGTCGCCGGTTGAATCCGCCATGTCTGGTCTCTTCTACTCTTAAGGCTGCCTGCCCGCGCCGCTAGCACCGCTGTCGCGCGGTCAACAAAGCGGCTTTTCGCCGCCACCGGTCAAGGGAGGCGGGCGGCGCACGCCTGCGCGGCGCCCATGTCGGGGATTGATCGGCCAAGGTCGGCGATTGGTCGGCGGCCGGTCGGGCCGGCGTCCTCGCGGCAAGCGGCGCCGTGCGGCCAGATCGGCGCGTCGTTCACCGACGCCCGGCCGTCCCCGTCCCGGCCGGGTCCATCCACAAAGGTGCTTCCGATGACCCGTTCCCTCAAGGCGCTCCGCCTTGCCCTCGCCGCGGGGTCGCTGCTCGCGGCGCCCGCCCTCGCCCAGACTCCCACGACATCCCCGGCGGCGTCCGCCGACGACGACACGGTCCGGGTCGTGGGGGGCG
>DASXEN010000140.1:0-50329 GCA_036490095.1 Caulobacteraceae bacterium | reverse complement strand
CGCCCCCGCCGCCGCCGCCACCTCCGCCACCTCCGCCTCCGCCGCCGCCGCCGCCCCCACCGCCGCCGCCACCGCCCCCCCCACCTCCGCCGCCTCCGCCACCGCCCCCGCCACCACCGCCGCCGCCTCCACCGACGCGGACGATCTTCCGGCTTGCGCCGCCGGGCTCGATCGAGGGGCGTTACCTGTGGATTGGCCCCGGCGCTTGGACGGGCGGGCCGACGACGTTGCAGGTCACCTTCTGCCGGCCCGACTCCACGGCCGGTTGCGAACCCAAGCCGTCGCCGTAGCGCGCGGGCGCTTCGCGCGGCGCACCGGGGGGCGGCTGCCTGCTTAGGCTACTTCGCCGGCGCCGAGCCCTCGCTGCAGATCGCCTGCATGGGCCAGCATCCAAAACCAGGTGTTGCCCGACTTCGGGTAGGACGCCAGCCAGACCGGCTGGTTCACGCCGCCTGGCTGGCGAGCCCCAGCGAGCGCCAGTGATCCTCCAGCCAGCCGATCACCTGCGCCGCGGCCCCGAAGTCGAAGGGGCGGTTCAGGGCATAGACGCCGGCCTGCTTCTGCAGCGCCGAGGACCAGGCGAAGTAGGCGCCTTCCAGCCCGGTCTTGCGGATCAGGCTGGGCCGATAGGCGTTGCGGCGCAGCAGCACGGCGGCGTCGGCCTTGCCCAGCCGGGTTATGCCTGGATCGGGCGTGTTGGGGCTGACGCGGCGCAGCACGTAGACCGCGGCCACCGCCAGCTTGCGGTCCACCGCCGTCTTTTCCGGCTCGACGTAATACTTGTCCAGGTGCTTGCGGATCGCCCGGCCCTGGCGCTCGCCCACCTCGAAGTGGGCCACGGTGTCGGCCCACAGCTTCAGCATCCGACCGTCGGGCAGCACCACCGGCGCGCCGGAGCTGAAGTCGATGCCGCAGACGTCGTCGCTGACGCACGGATAGCCGCGCTGGTTGAGCGAGACGGCGAGGGTCGACTTGCCGGCGCCGGAGGGACCGGCGAACAGCACCGCCTTGTCGCCGACCGCGACCGCGCTGGCGTGCAGCATCATCCGCTGGCGCTGGTGCTGCAGCACCCCGAACGCGGCGCCGAGCAGGAAGACGATGGCTTCGTCCTCCGGCACGCCGGGCTCCAGCGCGACCACGATCTCCCGGCCGGCGCTGATCAGGAAGCGCGCCACCGCCGGCACCCGCACCAGCGCGCGGTCGTCCGCGATGATCCAGTTCGGGCCGATCGCGGTCCCGCCAGCCAGTTCGTGGGGAACGTCGCCGTAGCGCACCGTCACGTCGGCGGGCGCCTCGCCGCCGCCGGCCGGGATCGCGCCGTGCAACTCCAGCTCCGAGCGCACCTGCAGGCCGCCGATTCGGTAGCGATTCGAAGGGCTTGGACTTTGAGACACAATCTGTCCGGTCTGCTCGGCGCTGCTCAGCGCGACATGCGGGATGCCGGCGGCAAAGGCAAGGGCGCCGGCAGGCGTGGCCAGGCGTGGCTTCTCAGCGGCGACGAACAGCGGCGCTCAGCATCAGCCGTGGCTGATCAGAAGGCGATCCACATGCCGTTGCGGTAGTAGCCGCGGCCCGAGGCGTCCTGGCGCAGGCGCCAGCGGCCGGCGTGGTGGCGCGCGGCCCAGGCGTCGCTGTGCCAGACGATGCCGACGCCGCCGGGATAGGCCAGGCGGTCGTGCACGTGCCAGCACTCGCCCCAGCGGTTGCAGGCCACGTCCGCCGACGCGGACGGGCCCAGCGCCAGCGCGCCGCCGGCCAGGACGGCGACTGCGGCGCCCGTCGCCAGGGCGGTTTTGAAGGTGAACACCGATAGTCTCCCGCGGGCGACGCTTGCGCCCGATCAATCAACGGGCCGGCCGAGAGCGCGTTCCTGCGGCTCAGCTGGCGGGCAGGCGGCCGAAGTCGATCACCACCTTCACATCCTCGTCACGCCGCTCGAAGGCCTCGCGCCAGCGCTCCAGCGGCACCCGGCGGGTGATCAGGCGCGACAGCCACGCTGGGTCGGCCTTGGCCAGCGCCGCGGCCGCCGCCTCGTAGTGGCCGCGGTTGGCGTTCACCGAGCCGAACACGACGTCGTTGCGCAGCACCGCGCGGCGGTTGAAGCTGCCGATGTCGAAGGGCAGCGGGCGCCCACCCGAGGAGACGCCGGCCAGGCAGACCACCGCGTCGTGGCCGCTGCGGTCCATCACCGCCTTCACCACCTCGTCGGCGCCGGTGCATTCCACCACCACCATCGGCTCCAGATCGTCCACCGCCTTCAGGTCGCCGCCGTGGAAGGTCGCGCCGAGGTCGCGCACCAGGCCGGGCTTGGGGCCGGTGTCGTTGCGGTCGAGCACGTGGGTCTCGTAGCCCTTCTGGCGGGCGAGCATCGCCGCCAGCAGGCCGACCGGGCCGGCGCCGGTGACCAGCACCCGCCCCGGCGCCCAGGAGCGGGTGCGCGCGCCGATCCGCTCGACGTGGTCCCAGGCCTTGGCGACGACGCTGGTGGGCTCCAGCAGCACCCCGTGCAAGCCGAGCCCGGGATCGACCTTGATGGCGAACTGCGGCTCGACCAGCCAGCGCTCGGCGCCGTAGCCGTGCCGCTCCTTGATGCCGCGCTCGGTGTAGCGGTCGTTGAGGCACATGTCCCACTCGCCGGCGGCGCAGGCCGGGCAGGGGACCGGGTCGGGCCGGCGCACCACGCCCACCACCATGTCGCCGGCCTTCAGGTCAGAGCCGGCCGGCGCCTGCAGCACCCGGCCCAGCGATTCGTGGCCGAGGATCAGCCGGTCGTCGCCCTCCGGCGCCCAGCCGTAGTCGCCGTGGATGATCTCCATGTCGGTGCCGCAGACGCCGAGCGCCAGCGCCTCGACGAGGGCGCAGCCGTCCTGCGGCGCCGGATCGGGCCGCTCGTCGAGCCGCAGGGAGTCCTTCTGGCCCGGAGCCACCGTCAGTGCGCGCATCGATCGTCCTTATGGAGGGCTGGCGTGGGGAGGGTCAGCGGTGATGGCGGGCGTGGCCGTGCGCGGCGTGCCCGCCCTTCGGCGGCCGGCCGAACGCTTCGCGCAGCTCGTCCTTGGCGCGCTCCAGCGTACGCCGCCGGCTGGCTGAGAGGTTCTTGCCGGCCCGGTTGATGTAGAAGGTCAGCATCGACATCGCCGAGCGGAAGGCGCCCGATTTGCGCCGGTCGCTGGCCCGCGCCGAGCGCTTCAGCGAGCGGGCGATCTTCTTGGCGCTGCGCTGCTTGAACACGTCCTGCTCCAGGTCGAGCGCGTCGCTGTGCTCGGTGACCTCGGCGGACCATTTGCGCGTGGCCATGGACTTGCTCCTCAGACGCTGAGCTGCATCGCCGGCGCGCCCAGCAGCTTCTCGATCCGCACCGGCAGGTCGCGGACCCGCACGCCGGTGGCGTGGAACACCGCGTTGGCGGTGGCGGCGTTCATGCCGACGTTGCCCAACTCGCCGATCCCCTTGATGCCGAGCGGATTCACCGCGTTGTCCTCTTCCGGCAGCATGATCACCTGCGTCTCGACGATGTCGGCGTTCACCGGGATCAGGTATTCGGAGAGGTCGTCGTTGTAGTAGCGCGCGGCGCGCTCGTCGATCTCGGTGGCCTCGTGCAGCGCCGCCGAGATGCCCCAGATCATCCCGCCCATCAGCTGGCTCTTGGCGGTCAGCGGGTTGACGATGATCCCGGCCGCGTAGGCGCCGACGGCGCGCGGGGCGCGCACCTCGCCGGTCAGCGCGTGGACGCGCACCTCGACGAACTGGGCCCCGAAGGCGAACTGGATGCGGTCCTTCAGCCTGGCGCCGCCGGCCAGCGCCGCCTTGCCGCGGTAGAGGCCCTGCGCGGCGTCGGGCTTGACGCCGTGCGGCACGGTCTCGGCGTAGACCTCGATGGCCCCGGCGCCGGCCCGCGCCATCGCCTTGTCCAGCGCCTCGCCGGCGCCGTCCGCGCCCTTCAGTGCGCCGCCCTGCAGCTTAAGCGTCGCTGGATCGCGGCCGGCGAACGGGCCGTCGTTGGCGAGCACGGCGGCCTTGGCGATGCGGCCGCGAATCTCCTCGCAGGCCTTGGCCACCACGTTGCAGCAGCTGGCGGTGGAATTGGAGCCGCCGGCCACCGGGGCCGGCGGCAGGTCGCTGTCGCCGACCTCGACCGTCACCCGCTCCACCGGCGCGCCCAGGAGGCCCGCGGCGGTGATCGCCAGCGCTGTGCGCACGCCGTTGCCGATCTCGTGGCTGGCGCACTGCACCTTCACCGCGCCGGCCGGCGTCAGGCTGACGCGAGCGCTCGCCGGGCCCATCTGCGTCGGATAGAGCGTCGCCGCGCAGCCGAGCCCGACCAGCCAGTCGCCGTCGCGGGTGGCGCCCGGCTTCGGGTTGCGCGCCGCCCAGCCGAACGCCTTCGCGCCGGCGTCGAAGCACTCCAGCAGGTGGCGGCTGGTGTAGCGCAGGCCCTTGATCGGCTCGACCTGGGTGTCGTTGCGCCGGCGCAGCTCCACCGGATCGAGGCCCAGCGCATAGCTCAGCTCGTCCATCGCGCTCTCGAGGGCGAAGATGTAGGGCGTCTCCGGCGGCGAGCGCATGAAGCCGGGCGTGTTGCGGTCGACGTGGACGATGCTGACGCTGGAGCCGACGTTCGGGCAGGCGTAGAGGCGCGTCGAGGCGTCGGTGCCGGCGACCATGTAGGGGTCGGGCCGGCTGGTGGCCTCCCAGCCGTCGTGGATCAGCGCCGTCAGCTTGCCGTCGGCGCCGGCGCCGAGGCGCACGCGGTGGCGGGTCTCGGCGCGGTAAGTGGCGATGGTGAAGCCCTGCTCGCGCGTCGCCGCCAGCTTCACCGGCCGGCCCAGCCGCCTGGCCGCCAGCGCGATCAGCGCGGTGCGCTGGGTCAGCGAGCCGCGCGAACCGAACGCGCCGCCGACGTAGGGCGAGATCACCCGGATGTCGTCGGGCGACATGCCGAGCTGCACCGCCAGCCCGTTCTTGAACCCCCAGACGTTCTGGCTGGGCTCCCACACCGTCAGCTTGCCGGCCGACCAGGCGCAGGCGGTGGTGAACAGCTCCATCGGATTGTGGTGCTGGGTCGGCGTGGAGTAGCGGCCGTCGACCTTCACCGGCGCGGCGGCGAAGGCGGCCTCCGCGTCGCCCACCGCCGGATCCTCGTGGGTCTTGGAGACCGCCTTGGCCGCGAGCGTCTCGGCGACCGGGCTGTCGAAGGTGGCGGAAGGCCGCTCCTCGGCGTAGCTCACCTTGAGGCGCGCGGCGGCGTCGGTGGCGGCCTCGAAGGTTTCGGCGATCACCACGGCGACGATCTGGCCGTCGTGCTGGATCTGCGGGCCGGAGAGCGGCGCGATCGACGAGCCCATGTAGCCCTGCTGCGAGAAGGTCTGGCCCGGCTTCACCGCGGCGCCGACCGTCTTCCAGCTGAGGATGTCGAGCACGCCGGGAACGGCCCGCGCCGCCGTCTCGTCGATGCCGGTGATGCGGCCGCGGGCGATGCGGCTGGTGGCCAGCGCTGCGTAGGCGGCCGGCTCGGCCGGCAGGTCGGAGCCGTAGCGCGCGCCGCCGGTGACCTTCAGCGGGCCGTCGATGCGCACGGCCGGCCGGCCGATGGCGGGGTCGGGGATGCGCTCGCCGTCGGCCATCTCAGATCTCCATCCGCGCGGCTTCGAGGAGGGCGCGCACCAGCGTGCGGCGGCCGAGCTCTGGCTTGAACTCGTTCTGGCCGTGGGTCACCGCGCCGGCGAACGCCGCCTCCGCCGCCTTCCAGGCGCTGCGCTCGTCGACCGGCTGGCCGACCAGCGCCGCCTCGGCCTCCCGCGCCCGCCAGGGGAGGGTGGAGACGCCGCCGAGCGCGATGCGCACCGTGCGCGCCGCGCCGCCCTCCAGTTCCAGCGCCACCGCCGCGCTCGCCAGGGCGAACTCGTAGGACTCGCGGTCGCGCACCTTCACGAACCGCGAGCGCCGGGTCCACGGGCCTGCGGGCACGTGGAAGCCAGTGATCAGCTCGCCGGGGGCGAGCGTGGTCTCGGTCTGCGGCGTCTCGCCGGGCGGCCGGTGCAGCGCCTCGAACGGGATCGCCCGCTGGCCCTTGGGCCCGAGAATCTCCACCGTCGCCTCCAGCGCCGCCAGCGCCTGGCCGAAGTCGCCGGGATAGCTGGCGATGCAGTGGTCGCTGACGCCCAGCACCGCGTGCATGCGGTTGACCCCGCCGATGGCCGCGCAGCCGGAGTCGGGCGCGCGCTTGTTGCAGGCCTGCCAGCTGGGATCGCGGAAGTAGCGGCAGCGGGTCCGCTGCAGCACGTTGCCGCCGAGGCTGGCCATATGGCGCAGTTGCTGGCTGGCGGCGAAGTCGAGCGACTGGGCGATCACCGGATAGTCGCGCCGCACGTCGCCGTCCGCCGCCGCATCGGCCATGCGGACCAGCGCGCCCAGATGCAGGCCGTCGGCGCCGGCCCGGACCTGGCCGTGGCGCTGGGCGAGGCCGTTGATGTCGACCAGGGTCTCGGGCGCCATCGCGCCGGTCTTCATCAGGTCGAGGAGGGTGGCGCCGCCGGCCAGGAACTGGACCGGCGCCGTGGTCGGCGGCGCGCGCAGGCCGGCGGCGAGGGCGACGGCGCGCGCGTCGGTCTCGGCGCGCTGGTAGGCGAACGGGCGCACCGGTCAGGCCCTCATCTTGCCGCGCGCCTGCTCGACGGCGGCGACGATGTGCGGGTAGGCGGCGCAGCGGCAGAGGTTGCCGCTCATGAACTCGCGGATCTGCGCCGGCGAGGCGGCCTGGCCCTGCTCGACGCAGGCCACGGCCGACATGATCTGGCCGGGCGTGCAGTAGCCGCACTGGAAGGCGTCCTCGTCGATGAAGGCTTGCTGCATCGGGTGCAGCGGCCCGCCGGCCGGCGACAAGCCCTCGATGGTGGTCACCGGGCCGCGCACGGCGACGGCGAGGGTCAGGCAGGCGAGGGCGGGCCGGCCGTCGACGTGCACCGTGCAGGCGCCGCACTGGCCGTGGTCGCAGCCCTTCTTGGCGCCGGTGAGGCCCAGGCGCTCGCGCAGCGTGTCGAGCAGGGTGGTCCGCGGATCGAGCGACAGCCGGTGCGCGGCCCCGTTGACCGTCAGCTCGACGTCCGCGCGCGCCTCGGCGGCCGATCCGGACGCAGCGGCGAGCGCCGCGCCCGCGCCCAGCGACGCGCCGGCCACGGACACGCCGGCGGCCGTGAGCACGCCGCGCCGGCTGAAGCCGCCCGCCGGCTCCGGACCATCGATATGCATCGTGCGCGCTCCCGTTCGCTGCGGCGGTTCAGGTCAACGCCCCAGGCGCGGGAAAGTTCGGCTAAGCTTTGGAACTTGCAGAGGTTTCGTGCAGTTGCACGATCATCGCTGAAATCGATCCGGGACGCCTCGCAACGGGGCTTCGCGGTGGAGTGTGTCTCGCCCAATTCCGAACACAATTTCGTCAACCCGGAACCAACCCCGCTTCCGGGAACTGACGGCTTACACAACGGGGCCCGGGCGCAGGTGGCGCATGCTTTGTGCTTAGAGGATTACCAGTATGAAAATCGCTCAGATTCCGCCGCTGTACGAAGCCGTGCCGCCGCGGCTCTACGGCGGCACCGAGCGCGTCGTCGCCAACCTGTGCGAGGCGCTGGTCGATCTGGGGCATGACGTGACGCTGTTCGCCGCTGCGGACGCGCAGACCCGCGCCAAGCTGGTGGCGGTGCGCGACCAGTCGATACGGCTCGATCCGGCGCCGCTGAAGTCGGACCTGGCGGCGCACCTCTCGATGCTGGCCGAGGTCTACGAGCGGCGCGACCAGTTCGACATCATCCACTTCCATACCGACATGGCGCACTTCCCGATGTTTGAGCCGATGTCGCACCGCACGGTGACGACGCTGCACGGGCGCCTCGACATGAAGGACCTGCCGCCGGTCTACCGCCGCTGGTCGAAGTTCCCGCTGATCTCGATCTCGGACGCCCAGCGCCAGCACCTGCCGTTCGCCAACTGGGTCGGCACCGTCTACCACGGCATGGTCGCCGACCTTTCCTGGTTCAGTCCGCAGGATCGCGGCTATCTCGCCTTCCTGGGGCGCATGTCGCCCGAAAAAGGCCCTGATCGGGCGATTGAAATCGCCCTGCGCCTGGGCATGCCGCTGAAGATGGCGGCCAAGGTGGACGCGGCCGACGAGGCCTACTTCCATGAGCGGATCGAGCCCTTGCTGGATCATCCCCTGATCGACTTCATCGGCGAGATCGGCGATGCCCAGAAGCCCGCCTTCCTCGGCGGCGCGTCGGCGCTGCTGTTCCCGATCGCCTGGCCCGAGCCGTTCGGGCTGGTGATGATCGAGGCGATGGCTTGCGGCACGCCGGTGGTCGCCTACGGCAGCGGCTCGGCCCCGGAAGTGATCGACGACGGCGTCACCGGCTACATCGTCCACGACGTCGAGGCGGCCGTGCACGCGGTCAGGGCGATCGAGGGCCTCGACCGGCGCGAAGTGCGCCGCCGGTTCGACCGCCGCTTCTCGGCCACGGCGATGGCGCGCGGCTACCTCGACGTCTACGCCGACCGGCTCGCCAAGGCGCCGTTCGCCGAAGAGCTGGGCCGCGACGCCGAGCTGGAAGACGCCTCCAGCCGCCTGACCGCGCTCGCCCAGATCGCCTAGGCCGAGGTGCGATGGACGAAGGCGCCGAGCCAACCACGTCCACCGACGAAGCCACCGTCGCCAGCGGCGTCGAGCTTCTTTCGCTGAAGGACGGCTGCGCCTTCCTGGTCACCGACCAGAACGGCGACATCATGGGCGGCGCCGAAGGGCTCTACGACCACGACACCCGGGTGCTGTCGCGGCTGGTGTTCTGCATCGGCGAGCGGCATCCGACCCGGCTGTCGGCGACGCTGTCGAAGGACAACGCCGTCTTCACCTTCCACGGCACCAACCGCGCCCTGCCGCCGGTGAACGGGCGCGGCACGCCGCGCGGCGCCATCCACATCGAGCGGCGCCGCGCGCTGCAGGACGAGCGGCTCTACGAGCGGGTCCGCTGCACCAACTTCGGCCTCGACCAGGTGATGCTGCCGCTGGTGTTCGACTACGCGGCCGACTTCCGCGACATGTTCGAGGTGCGCGGCCTGAAACGGGCCGCGCGCGGCCACGCCCGCGAGCCGACGCTGCTGGGACGCCACGTGCTGTTCGCCTACGACGGGCTGGACGGCGTGCGCCGCACCTCGACGGTGGCCTTCTCCGAGCCGCCGTGGCGGATGGACCCCGGCCGGGCGGAGTTCATGTTCACCCTGGCGCCGGGCGAGCGGATGGACCTGTTCGTCGAGGCCGGGGCCGGGGAGGGCGACCCGCCGTCGCGCGAGCGTTTCCGCGGCGCCATCGCCCGCGCCCGCCGCACCATCCGCACCCGCGAGCGCCGCGGCGCGATCCTGCGCTCGTCCGACGACGCCCACGGCGCCTGGTTCGAGCAGTCGCGCGCCGACCTCGGCCTCCTGATCTCCGACCTGCCGACCGGGCCCTATCCGTTCGCCGGCATCCCCTGGTTCTCCACCCCGTTCGGCCGCGACGGCCTGCTCACTTCCTGGCAGACCCTGTGGATCGATCCGTCGCTGGCCCGCGGGGTGCTGACCTACCTCGCCGCGCGCCAGGCGACCGAGACCTCGGCCTTCCAGGACAGCCAGCCCGGCAAGATCATGCACGAGACCCGCGGCGGCGAGATGGCTGCCATGCGGGAGATCCCGTTCGGCTGCTATTACGGGGGCGTCGACACCACGCCGCTGTTCGTCGCGCTGGCCGGCGCCTACCTGCAGCGCACCGACGACCTGGCGCTGATCGGCGCCCTCTGGCCGACGCTGACCCGGGCGGTCGACTGGATCGAGCAGTACGGCGACTCCAACGGCGACGGGCTCCTGGACTACCAGCGCGGCGCCGACACGGGCCTCGCCAACCAGGGCTGGAAGGACAGCGAGGATTCGGTCTTCCACGCCGACGGCCGCTATCCGCAGGGCCCGATCGCGCTGGTGGAGGTGCAGGGCTACGCCTTCGCGGCCTACCAGGCGATGGCGCGGATGGCCGACCGTCTCGGTGAGCCCGGCGCCGACCGCTGGCGCGCCGCCGCCGACGCGATCCGCTGGCGGGTGGAGTCGCAGTTCTGGATGGAGGACGCCGGCTTCTACGGCATCGCCGTCGACGGGGCCGGCGCGCTCTGCACGCCCGAGACCACCAACGCCGGCCACCTGCTGTTCACCGGGCTGGCGGCCCCGGACCGGGCGCTGCGGGTGACGCGGCGGCTGATGTCGGACGCCTTCAACTGCGGCTGGGGCCTGCGCACGCTGGCGGACGGCCAGGCCCGCTTCAACCCGATGAGCTACCACAACGGCTCGGTGTGGCCGCACGACACCAGCCTGTGCGTCGCCGGCATGGCCCGCTATGGCGAGCGGCGCGGCGCGGCGCGGCTGATGGCCGACCTGTTCCGCGCCTCGCAGACCTTCGGCTTGCGCATGCCCGAGCTGCTCTGCGGCTTCCAGCGCCGCGCCGGCGAGCCGCCGATCGCCTATCCGGTCACCTGCATGCCGCAGGCCTGGTCGGCCGGCTCGGTGTTCCTGATGCTGCAGGCCTGCCTCGGCCTCAGCATCGACGCCGCCCGCAAGGAGATCCGGGTGGTGCGGCCGACGCTGCCGATGGGCATGGAGAGCCTCTCCATCGACCGCCTCGACGTCGCCGGCGCGCGGGTGAACCTGGTCTTCCAGCGGGTGGATGGCGACGTGGTGGTGCAGCCGGCCGTCGGCTCCGACCGCTCCGTCTCGGTGGTACTCGAGCGCTGATCCGGTCACGCGGGCGGCGCCGGAAACGCGCCGGCAGGTAGCGTGGCCGTGAACGGCGCTCGGGGAACCAACCGGCGGTCTGTTCGCTTGCCCTTGCGAGGTCCGCGCCAGGGGGCGCGTGGGAGCGTGTGGAAGTTGAGCCGCCTTGTCGTCGTATCAAATCGTGTCGCTGCAGCGGAGGACTCGGCCAGGGCCGGCGGGCTCTCGGTGGCCCTGCGCTCGGCGCTGCGCGCCGGCTCGGCGCTGTGGTTCGGCTGGAGCGGCGGGCGCACCGCCCATTTCGACGGGTCGCTGAAGACCTACCGCGTCGACGACATCGAGGTGTTCACCCTCGACCTCGAGGACGCCGACTACGAGGAATATTACAACGGCTACGCCAACGCGACGCTGTGGCCGGTGTTCCACTCGCGCACCGACCTGGCGGCCTACGACCGCGTCTTTAGCGAGGGCTACCAGCGGGTCAACCGGCGCTTCGCCGAGGCGCTGGCGCCGCTGCTGCGCCCCGACGACCTGATCTGGGTGCACGACTATCACCTGATCCCGCTGGGCCGCGAGCTGCGCCGGTTGGGCGTCGCCAATCCGATCGGCTTCTTCCTGCACATCCCCTGGCCGGCGCCGCAGCTGTTCACCACCCTGGGCCAGCACCGCGACCTCGCCGCCTCGATGTTCGCCTACGACCTCATCGGGCTGCAGACCGAGGACTGCGTCTCCGCCTTCGAGGCCTATGTGCTGGGCGAGGCCGGCGGGAGCGGCCGGGCCGGGCGGCTCAGCGCCTTCGGCCAGAGCGTGCAGGTCGCGGCCTTCCCGATCGGCCTCGACACCGACGGCTTCCTGGCCATGGCCCGCTCGCCGACCGCCGAGCGCACCTTCGACCGCGTCGCGGCCCACAACGTGTTCCGCTCGATGATCGTCGGCGTCGACCGGCTCGACTACTCCAAGGGGCTGCCCGAGCGGCTGCTCGGCTTCGAGCGCTACCTGCGCGACCATCCGGAGATGGTCTCCAAGGTGCTCTACCTGCAGGTCGCGCCGTCGTCGCGCGAAGACGTCGAGGCCTACCAGACATTGAGGGCGCGGGTGCTGGCGCTGGCCGGCTCGATCAACGCCTCCTGGGCCGACCTCGACCACGCGCCGGTGCTGTGCGTGAACCGCAACTATTCGCGCGCCGAGCTGGCCGGCATCTACCGCGCCGCCCGCGTCGGCCTGGTGACCCCCTTGCGCGAAGGCATGAACCTGGTCGCCAAGGAGTATGTCGCCGCCCAGGATCCGCACGATCCGGGGGTGCTGATCCTCTCCCGCTTCGCCGGCGCGGCCAGCCAGATGAAGGACGCGCTGATCGTCAACCCCTACGCGCCCGAGGAGATGTCGGAGGCGATCCATTCGGCGCTGGAGATGCCGCTGCACGAGCGGCGGCGGCGCTGGGCCAGCCTGATGGACGGCGTGGTGCGCGACGACGTGCGCGCCTGGCGCGACCGCTTCGTGGCCGCGCTCAAGGCCACCCGGCGCGAGCCCGCGCCGGAGTCCGAGCGGCCCGCGCCCGGCCGGATCGTGGTCGGCGGCGCGGTGCTCAGCGAGCCGACGCCCGAGCCTCGCCCGCTTGAGACCCGGAGCGGCGCAGGTAGCGCCATTTCAACACCAGGATGGCCGAGGACAGCGCAAGGCTGACCAGGTTGGAGACCACCAGCGGCCAGCTCGACAGCATGAAGCCGTAGGCGCTCCACAGCGAGAACGCCGTTACCGTCAGCACGTACATCGGCAGCGAGACCGCCTCGCCGGTCTTCTCCCGCCACAGCTTCGCCAGCTGCGGCACGAAGCTGACCGTGGAGCAAAGCGCCGCCCCGGCGCCGACGACGGTCACGACCAGGCCTGCACTCATAGTCCGTCCCTCGCCCATCCGGATGCAAAAGGCCCCGGCCAGTGATGACCGGGGCCTGTCGTCGGCGGCTCGATCTTGAAAGGGCGCGCGGGTCGAGCCGCGTTCAGTTGCGCCTAGCGCTGCTTGCGCAGCTCGTCCTGCACCTTGCCGGCGGCGTTCTGCGCCTTGCCGGCGATCTTCTGGGCCGTGCCCTTGGCCTGCAGGCCGACGTTGCCGGTCACCTTGCCGGCGGCTTCCTTGGTGGCGCCCTTCACCTGATTGGCGGCGCCGTCCACACGATCCTTGTTCATCCTAGCCTCCGTTGTCAGTCGATTGTCTTGGGTCGGCTAGATGCGGCCTATCAGCACCAGCACCAGCACGATCACGAGCACCAGGCCCAGCCCGCCGCTCGGGTAGTAGCCCCAACCGCGGCTGTAGCCCCAGGTGGGCAAGGCGCCGAGCAGCGCAAGCACCAGTATGATGAGAAGTATTGTTCCAAGCATTGGTGGCGAGCCCTCTCTTGTCGTCTTGGCGCGGTCGCTGCGCAGTGCGGTACTAACGCCTGCTAAGTTGCGCGGTTCCCGCGGCAAATCTCTTGGCTCTCAGAACTCTGTTACCGCCCGAAGCGGGCGCCGACGCAGCGCGGCCGGGCAGGGGAACCGGCCGGCGCGCTGGAAGCTTTGGGGGCCATGGAACGCGCCCCGAAACCGAAGCCGCCGCGTGGGCCCCGCGCCGCCACCGAGGCGGAGCGGGCCGCCCGCGACGCCGATCCGCGGGTGATCTCCGCGGCGGAGAAGGCGAAGCTGGCGGTCGAGGCGTCGCGCAACGAAGACGCCTGACTGAGGCGGGGCTTCGCGGGTGTTCGGAGCGGTGTTCTCGGCCGTGCCCGCTCACCCTCCTTCGCTCTCGCACCTGGCCTTCGCTCGAAGAACGCCGCCGCGGCGCCTTCGTTCGGCGGGGCCTCGTTCGACGGCGCTAGCCGCCGGACCCGGCCGATTGCTTGATCCGGTGGCCGGCGTTCTCCAGCGCGTCGCCGGCGCGGTCGGCGGCGCTGCGCGTCGCCTGCGTCGCCGTGGAGGTGGTGTTGTTGATGTTCTGGTCGACCAGCTGGCCGCCGCGCTGGAACGAGCCCTCGTGCACCCCGAGATAGATGACGAAGGCGCCGATGCAGGCCACCGCCAGCACCAGCACCGTCAGGGCCGGCGAGCCGCGCCGGCGGCGCGACTGGCGCGCCCGCTCGTCGCGCCGGCCGCGCTCGTAGGCTTCCTTGGAGGCGACGTCGCGCTCGTGGGCGATCGCCTTGTCGCCGGTCCGCGCGTCGCGCTTGCCTTCCTGATAGGCGGCGGTGTTGCGGGCCGCAGCATCCCGGGCGGCAGCGTCTGGCGCCGCGGGGTCGCTGGACCGGTTCGTCCATCGTTGAAGGAGGTTCATCGCTCCGTTCCTTTTCGTCGCGCCGCCGCGCCGAAAGCGTTCCCGGCGGCCCTCGGGAGCCCGGCCCGCCCGGCTGGCAGGGCCGCGCCCGTCAGGGTTCCAAACACCGTCCCCAAGGCTCGGTTCCGCAAAGCTTCACCATAATTTCGCCCGGCGGCGGCGAGCGGTTGTGACCAGCGTGACCGGAACGGCGTCGGAACGGAACTCGCCGCCGGGCCGTTGAGGGCGAACGCCACAATGGAGATGTGTGACGATGACTGAGCTCCTGCCAGGCGAAAATCTGGCGATCGATCCGCCCCCGCCTGCCAGCGACACGCCGCTGATGGGCAACCCCGTGCTCATGCGACGCGCCCCGCCGCGCCGCCCTGGCGCCAACCTCGGCTGGTACGTCGGCGTCCCGGTGGCGCTGGCGGTGATCTGCGGCGGCGCCTACCTGGTGGTCGCCAATTCGCATCAGAACAATGCGCTGATGACGCAGACGGCGCCGCCGCCGGCCGCCGCCCAGGCGCCTGCGGCCGCCCCGGCCCCGGCCCCGACCGAGCAGGCCGCCGCGACCCCGCCGCCGGCCGCCGCCGTGCCGCCCGCGGCCCCGCCTGAAGCCGCCCCCGCCCCGGTGCGGCCGGCTCGCCTGGCCCGCGCCGAGCGCACCGAGCCTCGCGCGGTCCACCGCACGGCCACGCGCCGCGCCGCGGCCCGCTCGGCCGACGAGAGCGGCGCCGACGTCTCGGCCACCAGCCCGGCGACGCCGCCGCGGACCATCGCGCCGCCGCCCGCCGCCCCGCCGGTGATCACGCCGCCGCCCGCACAGTAGCGCGCGCTCGCTTCGAGCGGTCGATTCGCGGCCGGGCTCGCCAGCACAGGCGGGGCCGGCCGCTTTCGTTTGCCGGCAGGTCAGTGGAAGTCGAGCCGGCCGCTGACGCTCACTTCCGGGCGGCCGTGGGTGGCGGCCGCCTTGGCGATCTCCCAGGCCGTCCTCGTCGGCCCGGCGGTCGCGACCCAGACCTGCGCCTCCTCGCAGTCCAGCGACAGCAGGGTCAGCTCTGGGTCGTTGCGGCCGTTCGGATGCCAGGCGGCGACCACGGCGTTCCAGTAGCGGTCCATGCGCTCGCGGTCGTGCCGCACCGCCAGCCGCCCGCCGATGCAGGCCTGGATGTCGTGCTGCTGCCAGATGAACATCGCCGGCTGGCCGACGCCGATGTTGCGCGTCTGCTCGGCCTCGGCGTCGGCGAAGAACCACAGCTGGCGCCGGTCGCGCTCGACGAAGGCGGTCATCGGCTGGGCGTGCTGCGGCGGCCCGCCGACCAGCATCAGCATGCCGACCTGCCGCCGCTCGATCTCGTCCCAGAGCAGGTGCTCGAGATCGGCGGGGTTTCTGAGATCCAGGGTCATGGCGGAGCCTCCTGTGGGCGCCCTTGCCGGACTCAACAGGAGGCTTGAGCGTGCGGTTCCGCCCGTCACGCCGAGGTTACGCCGTCAGAGCTGGATCGGCCCGCCTGTGGGCCGGCGCCTACATCGCCCCGTGCGGCGGCGGCGACTCGGTCTGGGTCGACTGCGCCTGCTGCGGGGCGGGCGGATTGGCGTTGGGCTGGACGGCGATGTACCAGAGGTAGGCCGCGCCCAGCACGCCCACGGCCCCCACCAGGCCGAAGCGCAGCATCCAGCGCACCCGGCCGGTCTCGACGCCTCCGCTGGCGTCCACGTCGCTCTTCTGCGCGCCGTCGCCGGCTTGCGGGGCGACGGGGTCGTCTTGGCTGGCGGTCATGGCGCTCTCTCCCTGATGGTTCAGCGCGTCAGTCAGCGAACGCGCCAGCGGCGCCGTGCGTTCCGGAACATGGCGTGGCGACGGGGGTTTAGCCTTCGACACGAGGGAGGAAGACTTGGTCCGAGACATCCTGCTCGCCGGCGCGGCGAGCCTTTCGCTGACGCTTCCGGCCGTGGCCCAGACGGGGGCCGCGCTGCCGACGCCCGACTTCATCAAGGCCGCGGCGACCACCGACGCCTTCGAGCGCGAGGAGGGGCGCCTCGCCGAGGTGCGCGCCGCCAATCCGCACGTGCGGGCGTTCGGCAAGATGATGGTCACCGACCACACCAGGACCACCGCGGCCCTGAAGGCGGCCATCCATCGCGCCGGCCTGCCGCCGCCCGGCGAGCCGGCGCTGGACAGCGTCCAGCAGGCCGACGTCGCGACGCTGCGCACCCTGCACGGCAAGGCTTTCGACCACGCCTACATCGACCAGCAGATCCAGGCGCACCAGACGGCGCTCGGCGTGATGAAGGCCTATGCGGCCGGCGGCGACAACCGGGTGCTGCGCGGGGCGGCCAGCAGCACCGCCGCGCTGGTCCAGCACCACCTGGAGCTCGCGCAACAGCTGCGCAGCCCGTGAGTGGTGGACGGCGGCGGGCGGCTGCTCAAGCCGCTCGCCGCGTCCTCGCGAAGACCGCTACTTCAAGCCGCCGTGGCGGGTGAGCAGATCCAGCATGTCGCTGGCGTGCTCTTCCTCCTTGGCGAGGATGCCCTCGATCATGATCCGGGTCGCCGGGTCCTTGTCGCCGAAGTAGCGGACCAGCTCGCGGTAGTGCTCGACGGCGATGCGCTCGGCGATCAGGTTCTCGCGGATCATCGGCACCAGGTCGTCGTGGGTCTTGTACTCGGCGGCCGAGCGCTTGGTCAGCGTGTCGGGGTTGAGGTCCGGCGACCCGCCGAGCTGGTTGATCCGCTCGGCGACCTGCATGGCGTGGCCCTGCTCGTCGTTGGCGTGCTCGGTGAACTCGGCCTTGACGCTCTCGCTGGCGAGCCCGGTGGCGGCGATGGCGTGCTGCGTGTAGCGCAGCACGCAGACCAGCTCGGTGGCCAGCACCGATTGCAGGATCTCGATGGTGGCGCCCACGTCGCCCCCGTAGGAGCCCGTCACCGGGCCCTTGTCGAGGTGCTGGCGCGCCCGCTCGCGCAGGGTCTGCACGTCGGACAGGAAGGGCGTCGCGCTCGTCTGGTCGTTCATCGTCGTCGGGCTCCTATCTCAAGGCCCCGCCTCAGCCGGCGGCGGCCTGCTTCGAGGGTGGCGCGGATTGCGGCGCCGGGTAGCGCCAGGCCTCGCCGCCGGACTTGGCGGCGGCGTATTGCCTGGCGGCGAACGACCAGTTGGCCAGCCGGTCGAACCAGGCTTCCAGGAAGCCTTTGCGGTCGTTCTGATGGTCCAGGTAGTAGGCGTGCTCCCAGAGGTCGCACACCAGCAGCGGGGTGAGCTCCTGGCGGGTCACCATGTCCTCGGCGTCGTGGGTGGAGCGCACCTCCAGCTTGCCGCTCCTGTCGCTCACCAGCCACACCCAGCCCGACCCGAAGTGGCCGGCGCCTTCCTCCACGAACTTCTGCTTCAGGCCGCCGACGTCGCCGAACGCGCCGGTGACGGCCGCGGCGACTTCGCCGTCGGGCTTGCCGGCGCTGGGGCTCATCGCCTCCCAGAAGAAGCCGTGGTTCCAGGCCTGGGCGGCGTTGTTGAACAGCTTCTTCTCGCCTTTGGCGGCGGCTTCGCGGATCACCTGCTCGAGGCTCGCCGGCGCGGCGCCGGCCTTCTCCAGCAGCTCGTTGGTGGTCTTGACGTAGGCGGCGTGGTGCTTGTCGTGGTGGAACTTCAGGGTCTTGTCGGAGATCACCGGTCCCAGCGCGTCGTACGCGTAGGGCAGGTCTGGCAGAACGAACATCACTGGAACTCCCGTCAAAAGGCGAAATGCGCCGCGGCCAAGTTGGTTCACGGCCCGCAGGGGCGCACCGTGATTTCCGCCTCGGCCGAGGCGCCGGGTTGAACGTTGACCTGATCCGAACCGGCGGCGGCGGGAGCGGGTTCCGGCGCCGACCTTGCTTTTCGCCGGGGTTTCACCTATCTGGCCGGCCATCACACACGCAGGCGTTCGGCGACGCGCGGGCGAGACCCGCGCGTTTCCGTTCCGGGCCCCAACAACCAGGTTTCTGGCGACGGGGGTTTTGGCCTGCGGAGGCGCACCGGAAGAAGGAGTTAAGTGATGGCGCTTCCTGAATTCTCCATGCGTCAGCTGTTGGAAGCTGGCGCCCACTTCGGCCACCAGACGCACCGGTGGAATCCGAAGATGGAGCGGTACATCTTCGGCTCGCGGTCGAACATCCACATCATCGACCTGTCGCAGACCATGCCGCTGCTGCACCAGGCGCTGGTGAAGGTGCGCGAGGTCGGCGCGTCCGGCGGGCGGGTGCTGTTCGTCGGCACCAAGCGCCAGGCCTCCGAGCCGGTGGCCACGGCCGCCAAGCGCTGCGCCCAGTACTACGTCAACCACCGCTGGCTGGGCGGCACGCTGACCAACTGGCGGACCATCTCCCAGTCGATCGCGCGGCTGCGGGAGCTGGAGGCGGTGCTGGAGAACCCGGAAAGCTCCGGCCGCCCGAAGAAGGAGCTGCTGCAGCTGACGCGCGAGCGCGACAAGCTGGAGCTGTCGCTGGGCGGCATCAAGGACATGGGCGGCATCCCCGACCTGATGTTCGTGATCGACACCAACAAGGAGGCGATCGCGATCCAGGAGGCGCGCAAGCTCAACATCCCGGTGGTGGCGATCCTCGACACCAACTGCGATCCGGAAGGCATCACCTATCCGATCCCCGGCAACGACGACGCCGCGCGGGCGCTGCAGCTCTATTGCGACCTGGTCGCCGATTCGGTGCTCGACGGCCTGACCGAAGGCCAGGTCTCGCTGGGCATCGACGTCGGCGCGTCGGAAGCCCCGGTCGAGCCGGCGCTGCGCAAGACCGCCGCGGCGGCTGCGCCTGCGCCGGAAGCCAAGGCCGCGCCAGCCCCGAAAGCTGCGCCGGCGCCGAAGGCCGCGCCAGAACCGGAGGCCAAGGCCGCGCCGGAACCCGCGCCAGAGCCTGAGGCGAACGCCGAGCCGGAGCCCGAGTCCGCGCCGGCGACCGAAGCCAAGGCCGAGCCTGCGCCAGATACCGAGCCTGCGCCTGAGCCCGATACCGAGCCTGGTCCGGAGGTGACCGAAGCCGAGCTCGCGGGCGAGACGGCAGAGGCGGGCCAGGCGGAAGGCTGAGTTCCCTTATCCCGGCGGACGCAACGCGCGTCCGCCTCCGTTTGACATTCTGATTGGAGAGAAGGCCATGGCCGACATCACGGCTGGCATGGTGAAAGACCTGCGCGAAACCACGGGCGCGGGCATGATGGACTGCAAGAGGGCGCTCGAGGAAACCGGCGGCGACGTGCCGGCGGCAGTGGACCTGCTGCGCGTCAAGGGCCTGGCCAAGGCGGCCAAGAAGGCCGACCGCGTGGCCAGCGAGGGCGTTGTCGCCGTCGCCACGGCGAGGGCCGGGGCCGGCGCGACCGCCGCGGCGATCGAGCTCAACTCGGAGACCGACTTCGTCGCCCGCAACGAGACCTTCCAGGGCGCCGCGCGGCAGATCGCCGGCGCTGCGGTGGGCGTGGACGGCGACGCCGAGGCGCTGCGGGCCGCCAAGGTCGACGGCGCGCAGACCGCCGACGAGCTGATCCGCGGCCTGATCGCCACCATCGGCGAGAACATGACGCTGCGCCGCTTCGCCCGCCTGCACGTCGACCACGGCGCGGTCGGGGCCTACGTCCACAACAAGGTCCCCGGCGCGACCGACCTCGGCCGCATGGGGGTGATCGTGGCCGTCGAGGGCGGCGGCGACCAGGCGGTGCTGGAGGACCTGGCGCGCAACATCGCCCTGCACGTCGCCGGCACGCCGACGCCGCCGCTGTCGCTCAGCGCCGACGAGCTCGATCCGGCGGCGGTGGCCAAGGAGAAGGCCATCCTCACCGACCAGGCGGCCGAGTCCGGCAAGCCGCCGAACGTGGTCGAGAAGATGGTCGAAGGGCGCATCCGCAAGTGGATGGAGGACGTCGTGCTCCTGAAGCAGCCCTATGTGAAGAACCCCGACCAGACCATCGAGCAGCTGGTCGCCGAGACGGCCAAGCAGGTCGGCTCGCCGCTGAAGGTGGCCGGCTTCGTGCGCCTCGCCCTCGGCGAAGGCGTCGAGAAGAAGGAAGACGACTTCGCCGCCGAAGTGGCGGCGATGTCCAAGCCTTCCTGATCGACCTGACTGACGCGGCGGACACCTCCTGACGGGAGGTGTCCGCTCGCGCGCCTTCGGCTATGGTGCGCGCCGTCCCGACTCGCAGACGAGAACCCGCCCCGATGGCCGACGCCGAGCCGCGCTACCGCCGCATCCTGCTCAAACTGTCGGGAGAAGCGGGCGTCGGCGGCGAGCACTTCGGCGTCGATCCCGTAACCCTGGGCGCGGTCGCCGAAGAAATCGCCCGTGTGGTCGAGATCGGCGTGCAGGTCTGCCTCGTCGTCGGCGGCGGCAACATCTTCCGCGGGGCAGCGCTCGCCGCGAGCGGCATGGAGCGGGCCAGCGCCGACTACATGGGCATGCTGGCGACGGTGATGAATGCGCTCGCCCTGCAGGCGGCGCTGGAGCGCATCGGCGTGGAGACCCGCGTGCAGTCGGCGATCCGGATGGACTCGGTGTGCGAGCCCTACATCCGCCGCCGCGCGATCCGGCACCTGGAGAAGGGCAGGGTGGTGATCTTCGCCGCCGGCGTCGGCGCGCCCTTCTTCACCACCGATTCCGGCGCGGCCCTGCGCGCCGCCGAGATGGGTTGCCACGCCCTCTTGAAGGGCACCAGCGTCGACGGCGTCTACACGGCCGACCCCAAGAAGGAGCCCGGCGCCCAGCGCTACGAGACGCTCACCTACCTGGAGGTGCTGGCCCAGGACCTGCGGGTCATGGACGCCTCCGCCATCGCCTTGATGCGCGACAACGCCATCCCGATCGTGGTCTTCTCGATCCGGGAACGCGGCAACCTGATGCGCGTCTTGCAAGGCGAGGGCGTCTTCACCACCATCGCCGACGAGCGGCAGCGCTAGAGAACCAAGGGAGGCATGGCGCCATGGCCCAAGCCGAGAAGCCCAACGTCGCCAGGTACCGCGAGCGGATGGACAAGTCCGTCGCCGCGCTGAAGGAGGAGTTCGGCTCGCTGCGCACCGGCCGCGCCAGCGCCAGCCTGCTCGATCAGATCACCGTCGAGGCCTACGGCTCGCAGATGCCGATCAACCAGGTCGGGGCGGTCAGCGTGCCCGAGCCGCGCTCGATCAGCGTCAGCGTCTGGGACCGGGGGCTGGTGGTCTCGGTCGAGAAGGCGATCCGCGCCTCGGCGCTGGGCCTCAACCCGGTGGTCGAAGGCCAGAACCTGCGCATCCCGATCCCGCCACTGACCGAGGAGCGCCGCAAGGACCTGGCCAAGCTGGCCGGCAAGTACGCCGAGCAGCAGCGCGTGGCGGTGCGCAACGTGCGCCGCGACGCCATGGACGACCTGAAGAAGGCCGAGAAGGACGGGACGATCAGTCAGGACGAGCACAAGCGGCTCGAAAGCGAGGTCCAGAAGATCACCGACGAGGCGGTTCGCCGCGTGGACGAGGCCTTGAAAACCAAAGAGCAAGAGATCATGCAGGTATGAGCGCCCGAGCCCTGCCGCGCGCCGCCGGAGA
Source organism: Caulobacteraceae bacterium (assembly GCA_036490095.1). Taxonomy (GTDB): domain Bacteria; phylum Pseudomonadota; class Alphaproteobacteria; order Caulobacterales; family Caulobacteraceae; genus Acaudatibacter. Next base: position 28,713 of record DASXEN010000140.1, on the reverse strand, counting down.
AGATCCCAGCCCCATGCCACGGCCCGAAGGCCCCAGCGAACGCGTCCTGCGGCCAGTCGCCAAGGGCTCGAGCGAGCCGTTGCACGTGGCCATCATCATGGACGGCAACGGCCGCTGGGCGAAGCAGCGCGGGCTGCCGCGGGCGCTCGGCCATCGGGCCGGGGTCGCGGCGCTGCGCCGGACCGTCGAGGGCGCCGAGGCGCTCAACATCGAGCGGCTGACGGTGTTCGGCTTCTCCACCGAGAACTGGAGCCGGCCGGAGACCGAGGTGTCCGAGATCCTCGGGCTGATGAAGGCCTACTTCGCCTCCGACCTGGCGCGGCTGGCCCGCGACGGCGTCAAGGTGCGCATCGTCGGCCGGCGCGAGGGCCTGTCGCCCGACATCCTCGCCATCGTCGAGGAGGCCGAGGCGCGCACCGCGCACAACAGCCGCTTCCACCTGCAGGTAGCCTTCAACTACGGCGGCCGGGCCGACATCACCGACGCAGCCCGCCGCTTCGCCCAACTGGTGGCCGAGGGCAAGGCGAGCCCCGACCAGCTCGACGAGCAGCTGTTCGAGCGCCAGCTTTCCACCTCGCCGGCCGCCGCCCCCGATCTGGTCATCCGCACCGGCTACGAGCGGCGGCTGTCCAACTTCCTCCTGTGGGAGTGCGCCTACGCCGAGCTGATCTTCCAGGACGTCTACTGGCCCGACTACGGCCCCGAGCACCTGCGCGCCGCCATCCTTGAGTTCCAGTCGCGCGAGCGGCGCTTCGGCCGGGTTCCGGTCGACGACGTGCTGGCCGCGGGCTGACCCGCGCCACGATTGGGCATGCCCCGCGCCCGGCGGTTCGATTGGAACAATCTGCTCCTGCGCGTCGTCTCGGGGCTGATCCTGGCGCCGGCGGCGCTGGCGATCGCCTGGCATGGCGGCGGCCTCTTCCTGGTGCTGGTCGCGGTGGCGGTCTCGCTGCTGTCGATCGAGTGGGCGCTGATGGCGGCCCGCGCCGCGCCGGCGCGGCTCGCGGTGGTGATGACCGGCTCGGTGCTGGCGAGCGTCTTCTTAGGGTACGCCGGGGAGCTGGTCCCGGCGGTGGTGATGATCGTGTTCGGCGCCGCCGCCGCCTCGCTGGCGTCGCAACGGGTGCTGCAGCGCCGCGCCGACGCCGCTTACGGCGTGCTCTACATCGCCCCGCCGTGCCTGGCGATCATCTGGCTGCGCGAAACGCCGCAAGGCGCCGGCTGGACGGTCATGCTACTGGCCACCACCTGGGCGGCGGACATCTGCGCCTTCGCCGTCGGGAACGCCTTGAAAGGGCCAAAGCTCTGGCCTCGCTTCTCCCCCAACAAGACCTGGTCGGGATTCTTCGGCGGCCTGGTCGGCGCGGCGGCCGCGGCGGCGGGCGTCGCGGCGCTGCTGATGCGGCTCTCGCTGGTCGGGGCCGGATTGATCGGGCTTTCCGCCGGGCTCGCCACTATGATGGGCGACCTGTGGGAATCGATGCTGAAGCGGAGGTTCGGTGTTAAGGACTCGGGCGACCTCATTCCGGGACATGGCGGACTGCTCGATCGGGTGGACGGGCTGATGTTCGCCACCGTCGTCTTCGCCGCCGCGCGCCTGATCGTCCACTTCGGCTGGGCGCACTGATGGCCGCGCGCACCGTCTCCATCTTCGGCTCGACCGGCTCTGTGGGCGAATCGACCCTCGACCTGCTGGAGAAGGCCGGCGCCGAGGTCGAGGTCGTGGCGCTGACCGGCGGGCGCAACGTCGCCCGCCTCGCCGAGCAGGCCAAGCAGTGGCGCCCGCAGGTGGTGGTGATCGAGGACGAGCGCCTGCTGCCGGAGCTGAAGCAGCGGCTGAACGGCTCCAACATCGGCGCCGCGGCCGGCTCGGCCGCCATCGCCGAAGCCGCCGGCATGGGCGCGGACTGGGTGATGTCGGCGATCGTCGGCTCCGCCGGCCTTGCGCCGACGCTGGCCGCGGCCAGGGCCGGCTCGACCATCGCGCTGGCCAACAAGGAAAGCCTGATCTGCGCCGGCCCGGCGCTGCTGGCGACCGCGGCGGCGGCGGGCGGGGACGTGATCCCGGTCGATTCCGAGCACTCGGCCATCTTCCAGGTGCTGCAGCCGGCCAGCCGCGAGCGGGTCTCGCGGCTGATCCTCACGGCGTCCGGCGGCCCGTTCCGCGGCTGGACCCGCGCGGCGATGGCCACCGCGACGGTCGAGCAGGCGGTGGCCCACCCGAAATGGAGCATGGGCCGCAAGATCTCGGTCGATTCCGCGCAGATGATGAACAAGGGCCTGGAGATGATCGAGGCCTCCTACCTGTTCGACATGCCCTCGGCGCGCATCGACGTGCTGATCCATCCGCAGTCGGTGGTGCACAGCCTGGTCGAATACGCCGACGGCTCGACGCTGGCGCAGCTCGGCGAGCCGGACATGCGCACGCCGATCGCCTGCGCCTGGTCGTGGCCGCACCGCGTCGCCTGGCCGGCGCCGAGGCTCGACCTGGCGGCGATCGGCCAGCTCACCTTCGAGGCGCCGGACGAGGAGGCCTTCCCGGCGCTGAGGCTGGCCCGCGGCGCGCTGGACGCCGGCGGCGGCGCGCCGGCGGCGATGAACGCGGCCAACGAAGTGGGCGTCGCCGCCTTCCTTGACCGCAAGATAGGCTTTCTCGATATTGCCGACCTCGTCGCCGAGACGCTCGATGAGCTGAATGGGGCCGGTGATCTCGCGGCGGATGATGCAGCCGAGCCACTGGAATGGGCCTTCGCGATCGACGCGAGCGCCCGGCGCGTGGCCGCCCAAGTCCTGTCGCGATTTGCAGGCAGAGCCTGAGTAAGGCTTCAGAAGGAACGCCCGGAAGATGCTGGCTTTTCTCGCGAACGCGGCGATCTACGTCGTTCCGTTCCTGCTGATCATCACCGTCATCGTCACGGTGCACGAGTTCGGCCACTTCCTGACCGCCCGCGCCTTCGGCGTCGCCGTGGACCGTTTCTCGATCGGCTTCGGGCGCACGCTGCTGTCGTTCCGCGACCGCTGGGGCGTCGAGTGGCGCATCGCCAGCCTGCCGCTGGGCGGCTACGTGCGCTTCTCCGGCGACGAGAACGTCGCCTCGGTGCCCGACCAGCAGGACCTGTCGGAGCTGAAGAGCGAGATCGCCCGGCGCGAGGGCGTGGGCGCGGAGAAGCGCTACTTCTACTTCAAGCCGCTATGGCAGCGCGCGCTGATCGTCGCGGCCGGGCCGGCCATCAACTTCGTGTTCGCCATCGGCCTGCTGGCGTTGCTGGTGGGCTGGCTGGGCGAGCCGATGGGGTCGACCCGGCTCAGCCAGGTGACACCGGCCTCGCCCGCCGCGGCCGCGGGCCTGCGGGCCGGCGACGACATCAAGGCCATCGACGGCCACGCGCTGGACTCGTTCGAGGACCTCTCCACCTACGTGCAGGACCGGCCCGGCGCGCCGCTGCTCGTCACCTTGCAGCGCGCCGGCCAGACCCTCACGGTCCCCATCACCGCCGGCATCGCCCTGGAGCCCAGCCCGGCCGGCGGCGTGGTGAAGATCGGCCGGCTCGGCGTCGGCTCGATGCTGACCCTGCGCCGCTACAACCCCATCGAAGCGCTGGGCCGCGGCGCGGTGCTGACCTGGAAGGACGTCGCCCGCACCGGCGCCTTCCTGGCGCGGATCGTCAGCAGCCACGACAGCTGGCCGCTGCAAGGCTTCCTCGGCGCCGCCCACGTCACCGGCGCGGTCACCCAGAGCGCGATCACCGACGCGCAGACCGAGCACGCCAGCCTCGCCCTGATGCTGGCGGCCACCTACATCAACCTCACCGCGCTGCTCTCCATCAGCATCGGCCTGGTCAACCTGGTGCCGATCCCAGTGCTCGACGGCGGGCACCTGCTGTTCTATGCCTACGAAGCTGTGGCCCGCAGGCCAGTGCCGGCCGGCGCTCAGGCCGCCGGCTACCGTGTCGGGCTTGCTTTGCTGGTCGGATTGATGTTGTTCACCGCCTGGCATGACCTGCAGCGGATGCAGGTTTTCCATTACCTCAACGCGCTGTTCTCCTGAATAAGAAGAGTCACCGGCTAGTGATGATCGAACCGATGACCAAATCCCGCGCCCGCCGTGCGGCGCTGGTGTCAGGCCTGGCGCTGGCCATCGGGATGGGGGGCGCCGGCGCGCTCGCGCCCACCGTCGCCCTGGCCCAACAGCAGAGCGGCATCGTCGGCCGCATCGTGGTGCAGGGCAACGAGCGGATCGAGCAGGACACCATCCTCAGCTACCTGCCGATCCAGGTGGGCGACACGGTGGACCAGCAGCGCCTCGACCTGGCGCTGAAGACGCTGACGCGCACGGACCTGTTCTCCGACGTCCGCATCCAGCTGCAGGGCGACACCCTGGTGGTGCAGGTGGTCGAGAACCCGATCATCAACCAGGTGCTGTTCGAGGGGAACTCCAACCTCAAGAAGGACAAGCTGGAGGACGAGGTCACCGTGCGCCCGCGCGGCATCTTCACCAAGGCGAAGGTGCAGGAGGACGTCGGCCGCATCATCGAGCTCTACCGCCGTTCGGGCCGCATCTCCGCCACCGTCACCCCGAAGATCGTCAACCTGCCGCAGCGCCGCGTCGACCTGATCTTCGAGATCCACGAAGGCCCGAAGAGCGGCATCCTCGGCATCAACTTCGAGGGCAACAGCCAGTTCTCCTCCGGCGACCTGCGCGACGTCGTCGTCACCAAGGAGAGCCACTGGTACAAGTTCTTCGAATCCAACGACAACTACGACCCCGACCGGGTCGAGTACGACCGCGAGCAGCTGCGGAAGTTCTACCGCAACCGCGGCTACTTCGACTTCCACGTGGTGTCGTCGATCGCCGAGCTGGCGCCGGACCACCACGGCTTCGCCGTCACCTACACGCTGGACGAGGGCCAGCGGTACAAGTTCGGCAAGATCTCGGTCACCACCGAGCTGAAGAAGCTCAACCCCGACATCCTGCGCGCGCTGCTGCCGATCCGCACCGGGCAGATCTTCCAGGACGAGAAGATCACCAGCGCCACCGACGCGCTGACCTTCGCGGCCGGTTCGGCCGGGTTCGCCTTCGTCGACGTGCGCCCGGAGTTCCACCCCAACACGGCCACCCACACCGTCGACGTCACCTTCGACGTGAAGGAAGGTCCGCGCGTCTACATCGACCGCATCGACATCGTCGGCAACACGGCGACGCTCGACTACGTCATCCGCCGCGAGCTGGCCCTTTCGGAGGGCGACGCCTACAACCGGGTGCTGGTCGACCAGTCGAAGAACCGCATCAAGGCGCTGGGCTTCTTCAAGGATGTCGACATCACCACGACGCCCGGGACCGAGCCCGACCGCACCAACCTGCTGGTCAAGGTCACCGAGCAGCCGACCGGCGAGCTTTCCGCCAGCGCCGGCTATTCGTCGGTCGACCAGCTGGTGCTCGACCTCGGCTTCAACCAGTCGAACTTCCGCGGCCGCGGCCAGGACGTGCGCGCCCGTGTCGAGGTCGGCTCGCTGAGCCAGGACATCGACTTCTCCTTCACCGAGCCGCGGTTCCTGGGCCGCAACCTCGGCGCCGGGTTCGACCTCTTCGCCACCCGCTACGACTTCGAGCAGTTCGCCTCCTACCAGAGCGCTTCGGCCGGCGCCGGCGCGCACCTGGCGTTCCCGCTGACCATCAACTCGTCGATGAGCCTGCGCTACCAGCTGCGCACCGACGACGTGATCGTCGACTCCAGCCTCTGCACGCCGGGCGCCCAGCTGGTCTCGGTGGTGCTCTGCGACGAGCGCGGCTCGTTCCTCACCTCGTCGGTGGGCTACAGCGTGCGCCTCGACAAGCGCAACGACCCGATCCTGCCGACCCGCGGCTTCTACCTGGACCTCAGCCAGGACTTCGCCGGTCTCGGCGGCAACGTCTACTACGTGAAGTCGCAGTGGGACGGCGGCTGGTACCACGGCTTCAACAAGGACTTCATCCTCAGCCTCAGCACCAACGGCGGCTACGTCGACGGCTGGAACGGCGCCACGGTGCCGATCGAGGACCGCTTCTACGAAGGCGGCGACAGCTTCGTCGGCTTCCAGCTGGCCGGCATCGGCCCGCGCGACGTCCAGTTCGGCGACGCCCTGGGCGGCAAGCTGTTCGCCGTCGGCGAGATCCTGCAGACCTTCCCGAACTTCCTGCCCGAGCAGTACGGCATCAAGACCGCCCTGATCGCCGACGTCGGCACGCTCGGCATCCTCGACCGCTCCGCCAAGTTCAATCCGGCCACCAATTCGCCGCTGCCCAACGTGCGCGACGACCTCGGCCTGCGCGCCGCGGTCGGCATCGACGTGCGCTGGAAATCTCCTCTGGGCCCGCTCAGGTTCGACCTCGCCTATCCCGTGGCGAAGGAGCCGTACGACGTCACCCAGGTCTTCCGCTTCTCCACCAATACCAGGTTCTAAAGAGATCTCATGAACGCTCGTTTCTGCCTTATCGCCGGCCTCGCCGCCGGCGCCCTCGTCGCGTCAGCAAGCTATGCGCAGACCCGCGGCGCGGCCCGTCCCGCCGCCGCCCGTCCCGCCGCCGCCCCATCGCCGTCGGCGGCGCCGATGGCCGAGGGTCCGCCGATCCCGGGCCTGTGCGTCTGGCGCGGGCAGCAGGTGGCTGCGGCCTCCAAGGTCGGTCAGGCCGTGTTCGCGCGCCTGCGGGTGCTGGGCAGCCAGATCAACGCCGAGCTGTCGCCGGAGCGCGACGGCATCAACACCGCGGCCAAACAGCTGCAGGGCCAGCAGGCGACGATGGACCAGGCGACCTTGCAGGCGCAGGCGGCCAACCTCGACCTGCGCAAGAACAACTACGTCAAGAAGGCGCAGCAGCGGCAGCAGCAGCTGGAAGCGACCCAGGCGGTGCAGTTCGACACCATCCGCAAGCAGCTGACGCCGGTGATCACCGAGCTCTACCAGCAACATCACTGCTCGGTGCTGTTCGACGCCGACCAGGGCGCGGTCAGCCAGGTCAGCCCGGCGATGGACCTGTCGCGCGACGCGGTGGCCGGACTGGACGCCAAGATCCAGACCCTGACCTTCGACCTGATGACCCCCGAGCAGGTGGCGGCGCTGGCGCAGCAACAGCAACAGCAGCGCTGACGCGTCCCGAGGGGCGGGACATGGCGAGGCCCGATCCGCGATTCTTCGAGACCCTGCCGGCGACCACAATCGGGGCGTTGGCGGCAATGACGGGCGCGGCGTGCGATACCGCCGCCGCAGCGCTGCCGATCGACGGTGTCGCCTCGCTGGTGCGCGCCGGGGCCGGCCAGGTCGCCTTCCTGACCGGCAAGCGGTTCGCCGGCGAGGCCGCGGCCACCCAGGCCAGCGCCTGCTTCGTCGGCGAGCGTGACGCCGCGCTGCTGCCCGAGGCGTGCGTGCGGCTGATCTCGCGCGCGCCGCACGCCGCCTGGGCGATGGCGTCCGAGAGCCTGCACCGGCCGCGCCGCCTGGACGCCGCGGCGCCGGCGGTCCATCCCGACGCGCACCTGGAGGAGGGCGTCAGCGTCGGCCACGGGGCGGTGATCGGCGCGGGCGCGGAGATCGGCGCCGGAACCGACATAGGCCCCTGCGCGGTGATCGGCCCCGGCGTCACCATCGGCCGCGGCTGCCGCATCGGGCCCGGCGCCGTGGTCCAGTACGCCCTGGTCGGCGACCGGGTGACGGTCGCCGCCCAGGTGGTGATCGGCGAGCCGGGCTTCGGCGTCACCCCCGGCCCGCGCGGCCTCATCGACGTGCCGCAGCTCGGCCGGGTGATCATCCAGGACGGGGTGTCGATCGGCGCCCACACCTGCGTCGACCGCGGGGCCTTCGACGACACCGTCATCGGCGAGAACACCAAGATCGACAACCTCGTGCAAATCGCCCACAACGTCGTGATCGGCCGCAACTGCGTCATCGCCGGCCACTGCGGCCTCTCCGGCAGCTCGGTGCTCGGCGACGGCGTGCAGCTCGGCGGCCGGGTCGGGCTGGCGGACCATGTGTCGATCGGCGACGGCGCGCGGCTCGCGGCGGCATCGGGGCTGATGCACGACGTGCCGGCCGGAGAGACCTGGATGGGTGTCCCAGCGCGGCCGATACGTCAGTTCTTCCGCGAGACGGCCTGGGTCACCAAGGCCGCTGGGCGGAGGGACTCTGGAGGGCAGGGATGAAGCAGGCGGCGGCCGAAGAAGACCTGTCCACCGAGATCGACATCCAGGAAATCCTCCGGCGCATCCCGCATCGCGCGCCCTTCCTGCTGATCGACCGCGCCGAGGCCTACAAGGCGCACCGCTCGATCGTCGGCATCAAGTGCGTGACGATGAACGAGCCCTTCTTCGTCGGCCACTTCCCCGGCCGGCCGGTGATGCCGGGCGTGCTGATCATCGAGGCGCTGGCGCAGACCGGCGGCGTGCTGATGAGCAAGTCGCTCGACGTCGACGTCGAGAACAAGGGCATCATGTTCATCAGCGTCGACAACGTCCGCTTCCGCTATCCGGTGCGGCCGGGCGACGTGCTGCGCATGCCCGTCGAGGTGCTGCGGGCACGCGGCGGGGTGTTCAAGTTCCGCGGCCAGGGCTTCGTCGGCGACAAGGTCGCCGCCGAGGCCGAGTTCGCCGCCATGCTGATCGAGACCCCTGCATGAGGATCCACCCGACGGCGATCGTCGCCCCGGGCGCTGAACTCGCGGACGATGTGGAGATCGGCCCCTATTGCACCATAGGGCCGCGCGTGAGCCTGGGCGCCGGCGTGCGGCTGCGCTCGCACGTGGTGATCGAGGGCGACACCGATCTTGGCGAGGGGTGCGAGGTCTATCCCTTCGCCGTGCTGGGCGCGGCGCCCCAGCACTCGGCCTACCGGGAGGGCGATCCCTGCCGGCTGGTGGTCGGCGCCCGCGCCCTCATCCGCGAGCAGGTGACCATGCACGGCGGCACCACTGGCGGGCGCGGCGTGACCACGGTGGGCGACGACGGGACCTTCTATGCCGGCGCGCACATCGGCCACGACTGCGTCGTCGGCGACCACGTGCTGCTGACCAACGGGGCGACCCTCGCCGGCCACGTGCTGGTGGGCGACTATGTGATCATGGGCGGCCTGGCGGCCGTGCAGCAGCGCTCGCGCGTCGGCCGCTTCGCCTTCGTCGGCGGCCTCTCGGGCGTGACGCGCGACGTGATCCCCTACGGCATGGTCTGGGGCAATCACGCTCGGCTGGAGGGCCTCAACCTCACCGGCCTGAAGCGCCGCCAGGTCACTCGCAGCGAGATCAACACCCTGCGGGCCGGCTTCCGCAGCATCTTTGCCGGCGACGGCCGGTTCCAGGAGCGGGTCGACGCGGCGGCCAGGCGGTTCGCCGCCTCGCCGCAGGTGATGGAGATCATCGACTTCATCCGCGCCGAGCCGACCCGGCCGCTGATCCTGCCGGAGGCGGCCTGACGGCCGCGACGGGCAAGCTGGGGCTGATCGCCGGCGGCGGCGACCTGCCGATCAGCCTTGCGGCCCACTGCCAGGCCGAGGGGCGGCCGTTCTACGTGATCCGCCTCGCCGGCTTTGCCGATCCGGCGCTGGAGGTCCACGAGGGCGCCGAGGCGGGCATCGGCGAGATCGGCAAGATCGTCCGCCTCGCCCGGCAGGCCGGTTGCCAGGCGCTCTGCCTCGCCGGCGCCGTCAAGCGTCCGGACCTGAAGAAGGTGAAGCTGGACCTGAAGGGCGCGTCGCTGCTGCCCGGCCTCATCGGCGCCGCCCGGCAGGGCGACGAGCGCCTGCTGCGCTTCCTGACCGAGATGCTGGAAGGCGAGGGGTTCCGGGTCGAAGGCGCGCACGAGGTGATGGGCGAGCTGACGCTGCCCGAAGGTCCGCTCGGCCGCCTGACGCCCGCCCCAGGGCATGCGGCCGACATCGGCAAGGCGCTGCGCATCGCCCGCGCCATCGGCGCGCTGGACGTGGGACAGGGCGCCGTGGTCTGCGACGGGCTGGTGCTGGCGGTCGAGGCGCAGGAGGGTACGGACGCCATGCTGCGCCGCGTCGCCGAGTTGCCGGCCGACCTGCGCGGCTCGCCCGGGCGGCGCCGCGGCGTGCTCGCCAAGGCCGCCAAGCCGATCCAGGACCACCGTGTCGACCTGCCGACCATCGGCGTCGCCACCGTCGAGGGCGCGGCGCGCGCCGGCCTGGCCGGCATCGCCGGCGTGGCCGGCAAGATGCTGGTGGTGGACCGCGCGGCGGTGGCCGCCGCGGCGGACGCGGCCGGCCTGTTCGTGGTCGGCGTGGCGGACGCGGAGGGGTGAGCGGGCCGCTGAAGGTGATGCTGGTCGCCGTCGAGGCGTCCGCCGACACCCTGGGCGCGGGCCTGGCGCGGGCGCTGAAGGCGCGGCTCGGCGACGGCGTGACGTTCGTCGGCGTCGGCGGCGCGAAGATGGCGGCCGAGGGGATCGCGAGCCCGGTGGACATCGCCGGCCTGTCGCTGGTCGGCCTGTTCGAGATCGCCGGCGCCGTGCCCCGGGCGCTGCGCGACATCGAGACCACCGTGCGGCTGGCTGAACGCGAGCAGCCCGACGTCGCTGTGCTGATCGACTCCTGGGAGTTCACCTGGCGCATCGCCCGGCGCCTGCGGCTGCGCACCCCCGGCGTCGCCATCGTCAAGTACGTCGCGCCTCAGGTCTGGGCGACGCGGCCCGGCCGGGCAAGGGTGCTGGCGCGGCTCTCCGACCGCCTCCTCACCCTGCTGGACTTCGAGGCCCCGCTGTTCGAGGCCGCCGGGCTGGCGACCACCTTCGTCGGCAACCCCACCATGAGCCGCGACGTCTCCGACGCGAACGGCGGGCGGCTGCGCAGCCTCATCGGGGCCGGCGAGGACGACCCGGTGCTGCTGATCCTGCCCGGCAGCCGCCCTGGCGAGATCAAGCGCATCATGCCCGCCTTCGAGGACGCGGTGATGCGGCTGAAGGAGCAGCGCCCCGAGCTGCAACTCGTCGTGGCCGCGGCCGACACCGTCGCCGAGACCGTCAAGGCGCGGGTCGCCGGATGGCGCCACCGGGCCCACGTCGTGGAAGGCGAGGCCGCGCGGCTCGACGCCATGAAGGCGGCCACCGTCGCCCTGGCCAAGAGCGGCACCGTCACCACCGAGCTCGCCATCGCCGGCTGCCCGATGGTGGTGGCCTATCGCGGCCACCCGATGACGGCGCTGGCGGCGCGGATCGTCATCCAGGTGCGCTGGCTGACGCTGATCAACATCGCCGCCGGCCGCGAGATCGCCCCGGAGTTCCTGCAGGAACGCTGCAACGGCCCCGAGCTGGCGCGCGCGGTCGCCGCGCTGCTCGACGACCCGCCGCGCCGCGCCGCCCAGGCCGCCGAGCAGACCGCGGCGCTGGCCGGGCTGGGCGTCGGGGTCGCCGACCCCTACGGCGCGGCCGCCGACGCGGTGATCGAGGTGATGCGGGCGCGGGGCTGAGGGGGCGCTGCCCACCCGCTTTTCCCCGCGAAGGCGGGGACCCAGGCTTTTCGGTGGGGCTGGGGTGGCGGCGAGGCCGTTGGAGATCCCGGATGACTCCTCCCGGATCAAGTCCGGGAGGGTCTCCGGGATGACACCGTTTGGAGGATGAAGGCATTCGAACCGTTCGAGGCGTTCGTGAGGTTCGTGTTCAAAAAAATAGAGCGCCGCCACCCCACCCTCACCGAAAAAGCCTGGGCCCACGCTTTCGCGGGGGAGAGCGGATCGAGCGCGCTTGCGGGTGCGCTCAGGTCTTGTGGATCGGGTCTATCCAGCGGACGCCTTCGGGCTGCTCCGCGGGCTCGATGTCGAGGTTCACCACCACCGCTTCGTTGTCGCTGCGCACCAGCACGCACTCCAGCGTCTCGTCCGACGAGGCGTTGATCTCCTGGTGCGGCACGAACGGCGGCACGTAGATGAAGTCGCCGGGGCCAGCCTCGGCGGTGAACTCCAGCGCCTCGCCCCAGCGCATCCGCGCGCGGCCGCGCAGCACGTAGATCACGCTCTCCAGCGGGCCGTGGTGGTGGGCGCCGGTCTTGGCGCCGGCGTGGATGTGCACCGTGCCGGCCCAGATCTTCTGCGCGCCGACGCGGGCGAAGTTGATCGCCGCGGCGCGGCTCATGCCCGGCGTCTGCGCCGTGTTCGCATCCAGCGAGTCGGCCGGGATCACCCGCACGCCGGAGTGCTTCCAGCCGTCCTGCGGCGGCCCCGCCGCCTCGTCGTCCGCCATCGCGCGCCTCCGAGCCCCGACGTTACGCCCGCCGCCCGAACGATGCGAGGTCAGCCGTGGGCGATCCAGCTCTCGAAGTGGAACATCAGGTCGAACCAGGCCTGCCGCGCCCAGGAGAACAGCCCGCGCTTCTCGGTCATGCGCCGCTCGACCTCGCCGAGGCGCCGCTTCAGCAGCGCTTCCTGGCGGGCCAGGTAGTCAAGCTCGCCGGCCGCCTCGACCCGTTCGCCGTCCGCGCCGTGGTCGAGCAGATCGTGGGCCTCGCGCTGCGCCTCGTGCGTCTGGGCGAGGGTGTGGATCACTTCCTGGCGGATGTCGGCGAGAGCCATGCTTTGCGCTCCTGTCGCTGGCGCGCAATGCGGCGCCCAACGATTGAATGGCGAGCATCCGCCTGAAGTTCCACGCATTCAAGGCGTTGCGTCGGGGCGTCCGGTCAAAATCCAGTCAAGCGTCTCGCCCCAGCCGTCGTAGGCCGCGCCTTGGCCGGCGGCGCGGAACGCGACGCGCGCCTCGGCCAGCAGGGTGCTCAACGTCGGACCGCCGTCGCGCCCGAGCACGCCCAGGGCGCGGTCCATCAGCGCGGCGTCGCCGGTCGGCAGCCTGGCGAGCGGCCAGGTCTCCAACTCCCAGCGCAGGTACTTGGCGTAGGGCCGCAGGCGCCCGCCGTGCAGGGCGAACACGGCGTCGAAGTACGGGTTGACGCCGTCGGCCGCCTCCAGCCGGCTGGCGACCGGGTCGCCGTCGCGCAGGCACTTCAGCGCCCGGTAGGCCTGGTTCAGCGCGTGATCGAGCGACGCGTGGATGAAGCCGGGCACAGCGTCCGCCGGTACGCACGCCTTGGCGTCGATCATCGGCTGCGCCCGGCCGGTCTTGTCCACCAGCGCCGTCAGGTGCGCGTAGGCGTAGCGGTAGGCGCGCTCGTCGGACTCCCAGGCGCCGAAGGCCTCGAACATCGGCAAGGTGCGCACCATGAGGTCGACGCCCGGCCGCCAGTCGGCCTGGAACGGGCCCTCAAGGCCGATCTCGCGGCAGAACGGCTCATAGGCGTCCTCGGTGACGAGGATGCCGACGTCCCAGTCCGAATGCTCGGTCGGCCGGCCCATGCCGCGCGAGCCGCCGAGCCAGAAGGCCAGGATCGCCGGGTCGTCCCGGGCGCGCGTCAGCAGCGCTTCGTAGGTCCGCGCGCCTTCGGGGTAGGCGCGCCCCATCGCCTCAGCCGCGCTTCTCCAGCGGGACGTAGTCGCGCTGCAGTGGGCCGTTGTAGAGCTGGCGCGGCCGGCCGATCTTGCGGCGCGGATCCTCGAACATCTCCTTCCACTGGCTGATCCAGCCCACCGTGCGGGCCAGCGCGAACAGCACCGTGAACATGGTGGTGGGGAAGCCCATCGCCTTCAGGGTGATGCCCGAATAGAAGTCGACGTTCGGGTAGAGCTTGCGCTCGATGAAGTATTCGTCGCTGAGGGCGATCTTCTCCAGCTCCATCGCCACCTTCAGCAGCGGGTCGTCCGAGTCGCCGATCTCCTTCAGCACCTCGTGGCAGGTCTCCTGCATCACCTTGGCGCGCGGATCGTAGTTCTTGTAGACCCGGTGGCCGAAGCCCATCAGCCGGTATTTGCGGTCCTTCACGCCCTGCACGAACTCGGGGATGCGGTCGACGGTGCCGATCTCCCGCAGCATGTTCAGCGCTTCCTCGTTGGCCCCGCCGTGGCTGGGGCCCCAGAGGCAGGCGATGCCGGCGGCGATGCAGGCGAACGGATTGGCGCCCGACGAGCCCGCCAGGCGCACCGTCGAGGTGGAGGCGTTCTGCTCGTGGTCGGCGTGCAGGATGAAGATGCGGTCCATCGCCCGCGTCAGCACCGGGTTCGGCTTCCAGTCCTCGGCCGGCACCGAGAAGGCCATGTGCAGGAAGTTCTCGGCGTAGGAGAGGTGGTTCAGCGGCGAGACGAACGGCTGGCCGACCGAGTATTTGTAGGCGCGGGCGGCGATGGTCGGCATCTTGGCGATCAGCCGGTGGGCCGAGATCTTCCGCTGCTCCGGATCGTCGACGTTGATGCTGTCGTGGTAGAAGGCCGAGAGCGCGCCGACCGCCCCGGTCATGATCGCCATCGGGTGCGCGTCGGAGCGGAAGCCGGAGAAGAACCGGTCGAACTGCGCGTGCAGCATCGTGTGGTAGGTGATGGTGTGCTCGAAGTCGGCGAACTCGGCCGCGCTCGGCAGCTCGCTGTTCAGCAGCAGGTAGCAGACCTCCAGGAAGCTGGAATTGTAGGCCAGCTGCTCGATCGGATAGCCGCGGTGCAGCAGCACGCCCGCGTCGCCGTCGATGTAGGTGATGCGGCTCTCGCAGGAGGCGGTGGAGGTGAAGCCCGGATCGAAGGTGAAGACGCCGGAGTCGTCGTAGAGTTTGCGCACGTCGATCACGTCGGGGCCGGTCGTGCCCTTGATCACCTGCAGGTCGTAGCTGGTGTTGCCGATCGTCAGCGTCGCGTTGTCGGCCATGCATGTCCCTTCTTGAAGCGGACGCCTGAGTGTCTGCCGCACGCGTGGCGCCCGTGCGCCTTATAGCGGCTTACTGCACTTGCGAAAGGGCATCCTCGATGCGGCCAAGGCCCTCGTCCGGCCCCAGCGCCGAAAGCGCGCTGGCGAGGTCGGGCGCCACCGCGCCGGCGGCCAGGATGGGCCGCAGCGCCGGTCCGAACTTGCCGAACCCGCCCTCGGCGTCGGCGAACGACTTCAGCGCCGCGTGCAGGGCCGGCGACGACCAGTCCGCTTCCCCGGCGAGGCGCTCGCAGAGCCGCGCGAGCCGGGCCTGCACCTCGCCGGTGAGCAGGGCGGCGGCCTTGTCGTCCAGCCGGACCGGCCGCGGCTTCAGCGCGAACAGCGTCAGGTCGGCCAAGTCCAGCGTGGTCTTGGCGCCTTCCTTCACCAGCGGGATGGCGCGCGCCAGCCGCGCGTCGAAGTCCGCCGGCAGGTGGACTTCGCGGCTCCTGAGGATCGCGGTCACCAGCGTCCGCAGCCGCTCATCGTCGGCTTCGCGGATGTAGTGCTGGTTGATGTGGTTCAGCTTCGGCCAGTCGAGCCGGGCCGGGGCGGAGACCACGTCGGCGATGTCGAACCACCCCGTGGCCTCGGCGTCGGAGAAGATCTCGTCGTCGCCGTGGCCCCAGCCGAGCCGCGCCAGGTAGTTGCGCATCGCCTCGGGCAGGTAGCCCATGTCGGCGAACTCGCCGACCGCCTGCGCCCCGTGCCGCTTCGAGAGCTTGGCGCCGTCCGGTCCGTGGATCATCGGCAGGTGCCCGAACTTCGGCAGCGCCCAGCCCATCCCCTGGTAGATCAGCGTCTGCCGGGCGGCGTTGTTGAGGTGGTCGTCGCCGCGGATCACGTAGGTGATGCCCATGTCGTGGTCGTCGGCCACGACCGCCAGGTTGTAGGTCGGCGAGCCGTCGGCGCGCAGCAGGATCAGGTCGTCGAGCTGGGCGTTGCGGAACGCGACGCGGCCCTTGACCAAGTCGTCGACGATGGTCTCGCCCTCGAGCGGCGCGCGCAGGCGCACGACGAAGGGCTGGTTGGCGCCGGCCCCCGGCCCGCGGTCGCGCCACGGCGAGCGGATCGGCCGGCCCTCGGTCCTGGCCTTCTCGCGCTCCTCGGCGAGCTGCTCGACCGTCATGTAGCAGCGGTAGGCGCCGCCGCGCTGCAGCAGCGCCAGCGCCACTTCGGCGTGCCGCCCGGCGCGCCCGTGCTGGAACACCGGCTCTTCGTCCGGCGCCAGCCCCAGCCAGGCCAGGCCGTCGAAGATCGCCTTGACGGCGTCCGGCGTGGAGCGCTCGCGGTCGGTGTCCTCGATCCGCAGCAGGAATTTGCCGCCCGTGTGGCGGGCGTACAAATAGTTGAAAAGCGCCGTCCGTCCGCCGCCTATGTGCAGGTTGCCGGTTGGCGAGGGGGCGAAACGCGTGACGATGGGGGAGGCGGGGTCTGACATTGCTCTGCCGGCGGCTGGAGCGGGGGTGCTTAGCACGCGGCTTCGGCGGCTTCCTAGCGTCGGCGCGCTGGCCCGCGGCGTGGGCGCCCAGGCGGTGGCCCAGCTCGACCGGGTGTTCCTCTGGGTCCCGGTGGCGTTCGGCCTCGGCGCAGCGGCCTACCTTGGCCTGAAGACCGAGCCGCAGCTCTGGCCCGCCGCCGGGATCGCGGCCGCGCTGGCGCTGGCGACCGTCGCGGCCGCCTGGCGCGGCGGCGCGCGGGGGCTGCAGGCGGGGCTGCTGCTGGCGGCCGCCGTCGCCGCGGGCTTCGCCGGCGCCAAGATCCGCAGCGACCGGGTCGCCTCGCCGATCGTCCCGCCCGGCCTCGGCGTCGCCGTGGTCGAGGGCTACGTGGTCGACATCGACACGCCCAGCCAGACCGGCCCGCGGCTGCTGATCGCGCCCACCTCCATCAGCCACCTGAGCCCCGGGCAGCTGCCGCTGCGCGTGCGGATCGTCATGCCGACGCTGGACATCGCTCCGCCCGGCGCGGTGATCCGGGTGAAGGCGCTGCTCGACCCGCCGCCGGCGCCGGCCGCGCCGGGCGCTTACGACTTCGCCCGCGACGCCTGGTTCGCCGGCGATGGCGGCGTCGGCCTGGCGCGCGGACCGCCGCAGATCATCGACGCGCCGGCCGCCGCGCCCTGGCGGCTGCGGCTCGCCATGGCGATCAACCGCTTCCGCTGGCGCACCGCCGAGCGGCTGGCCGGTGACATGGACAGGGCGCTGGGCGGCCACGCGGGCGACGCCGCCGGCCTCGCCGTCGCGGTCACCACCAGCCACCAGGACTGGCTGAGCCAGCAGGTGCGCAACAACCTGCGCGGCTCGGGCCTCGCCCACATGCTGGCGATCGCCGGGCTGCACACCGCCGCGCTGTCCGGCTTCGTCTTCTTCTCGCTGCGATTGCTGATCGCCTGCTGGCCGTGGCTGGCGGTGCGCGTCTCCGGCAAGAAGGTGGCCGCGGCCGGCGGCCTCGTCGCCGTCGCCGCCTACCTGGTGCTCTCCGGCGCCCACGCGCCGGCCCGCCGCGCGGCCATCACCGCCTCGGTGGCCTTCGCCGCCATCCTCATGGACCGCCAGGCGATCAGCCTGCGCTCGCTGGCGCTGGCGGCGCTGATCATCCTGGTCATGGAGCCGGAGGTGGTGGTGCAGCCGGGCTTCGAGATGTCGTTCTGCGCCACCGCCTCGCTGGTGGCGCTGGCCGAGATCTGGCCGCGCCGCGCCCAGCCGGTTGGCCTGCCCTGGTTCATCGCCCTGATCCAGCGCGGCCGCGAGTGGCTGGTCGCCCTGTTCGCGGTCAGCCTGGTCGCCGGCGCGGCCACGGGGCCGTTCGCCATCCAGCACTTCAACCGCATCGCCAACTTCGGCGTCTTCGCCAACCTCACCGCCGACCTCGTCGCCAGCGTGATGATGATGCCGGCGCTGGCGGTGGCGCTGCTGCTGGAGCTGGTCGGCCATGGCCTCGCCGAGCCGGCGCTGTTCGTCGCCGGCTGGTCGGCGCGGGCGATCATCGCCATCGGCCAGCTGTTCGCCACCGCGCCGGGCGCCGCTTCGACGGCTTCGGCGGCGCCGCAGGTGGCGCTGATGTGCTCCTACTTCGGCATCCTCTTCGTCTGCCTGTGGAACGGCTGGCTGCGCTGGCTGGGCCTGCCGCTGGCCGCGGCGGTGGCGCTGTGGCCGCGCCCGCCGGCGCCCGCCATCTGGGTAGCCAGCGACGGGGCCGACGCCGCCATCGCCGTCCAGGACCGTGAAGTGGTGCTCAGGCCCGGCGTGCGCGCCTATGCCACCCAACTCTGGGCGCAGCGGCGCGGCCTCGCCATTCCGGCCGACATGGCCGAGGCGCGCGGGGCCCTGTTCGACTGCGACTACTGGTCCTGCGCCGCCCGGCCCGGCGTCTCGCCGTCGCTCAGCCTCTGGTGGACGCGCCGCAAGCCCAAGCCCGAGCGGCTGCAGGCGCTCTGCGAGCGCGCCGCCATCGTGGTGATCCGCGCCGAGGTCGAGCTGCCGCGCTCATGCCGCGGCGCCCTGGTGCTGCGCCCCGCCGACTTCGCGGCCGGCGGCGCGGCGGAGCTGTTTCCGAGCGCCCGCGGCTGGCGCATCGCCTGGTCGCAGCCGCTGCGCGGCGCGCGGCCGTGGACCGCGGCAGCGGCCGATCAGTAGGCCAGCGGCGCGTCGGCCTTGGGCGGGCTGAGCACCGCCACCGTCGCGCCGACGCCGTGCGGCCCGCTCGGCCGCACGCTGAGCTCGCCCTGCATGACGTGCAGATCGATACCGCCGTCCGCGGCGGGCGGCACCAGGATGGCGTGCAGCAGCTGCGGGCCTTCGCCCCAGTCGATCTGCACGTCGAGCACCAGCCAGTGGTCCTTGTTCCAGCCGCCGAAGGCGTAGCTCAGGGTCATCGGCGGGAAATCGACCGGCCGGCGCTCCACCGCCGGCGGGCTGGCGACGTGCTCCAGGCCGCCGATCCAGTTGAGGTTCAGCGTCATCAGCGCCGGCTTGGCCTCGATCCAGGCGAAGCGGCCGTCGTTCTGCGGCAGGCAGACGGCGCGCCAGCGCAGCTCGCCGCCCTGCGACTGCCGCACCGGCGCGCACCAGACCATCCCCGCGCCGTCGGAGCCGGCCATCGGCACGCCGTAGACCGCCTGGCCGGCCGGCAGCGGCTTGTCGGCGAGCAGCCAGCCGCGGGCGCGCACCTCGCTGGTCAGGACGCCGGTGACGCCGTGGCGCACGCCGACGCTGAAGAAGGGCGCACCCTTGCCGACGTCGCCGGCCGTGGCGCTCGGCGGCGCGCCGGCCGCGACCAGCGGCTTCAGCTGCAGGTCGGCGAGATCCTGCCGGCTCGGCGGCACGGCGGGCAGGTGCGGGCTCCCCGGCGGCACGCTGCCGGGGAAGGTGTAGACGGTGAAGCCGCCGCCTCCGCCGCCATGGGCCAGCGCCGCGCTGGAGAGGGCGCCGGTGGCGAGTGCGAGGCTCGCGGCTGCAACGATGCGCCAGCCCGGCATGGCGCGGCTACTGCGTCGCCGTCGACTGGGTCGTGGTCGACGGCGGCGGCGGAGGCGGTGGTGCGGGCTGCGGCGCCGGTGTGGGCGGCTGGTCGGCCTCCGTCGCCGCCGCCTTCGCTGGGTCCGCTGGCGGCGGACTGGGCGCCGCTGCGGTCGTCGCGGCTTGAGCCGGCGGCGCGGCGGGCAGGGCGCGCGCGCCCCAGGCGTAGCCGTCGGCGAACGGCCGGCCGGCGATCTCCATCGCGTAGGCGTAGGAGCCGTCGCAGACCCCCTGTGTGCCGTTGACGTAACTGGCCGCGCGCACCTTGTCGCCGAGGCCCGACAGCGCCGGGAAGATCGCCTTGGCCGCATCGAGCGTCAGGTCCGGATGGCCGAGCCCGTCGGGGTCGAACGAGCCGGCGACCACCACGTCGCCGGCCGCCACGTCGAACGCCGGCGAGCCCAGGCAGAAGCTGATCGCCATCTGCCCGTTGCCGACGCTGGCGATGCGCCAGCGGCCGGGCGGCACGGCGAACGCCAGCATCTGGCCCTGGGCGCCGTTGGCGGCGGCGAACGAGCCGGCCGCCTGCCGGACCTCGAACGTCCCCGGATGGCCATCGACCCAGGCCGGCGTGTCGAGGTCCGGGCCGAGCCGCTCGAACGCCAGCGACATCTGTCCGGAGCCCAGGATGTCGACCACGATCAGCGCGTCGCCGGCCGGGACGCCGCCGAGGTCTTGCGCCTTCAGCGGCTTCGGCGGGCGGGCGGACCTGGCCATATAGGGCGTGGACGCCGAGGCCGGCGTGCTCCTGCCCGCCTCGCGCGGCTTCACCGCCAGGTCGGCGCTCAGCGCCGTGTTGCCGAAGTTGCTGCTAGGGACGAAGACCGCCTCGGGCGGCTCGCTGGCGATCTCGTTGCCGAACGTGCGCACAATCTGGCCATGTGGCTGGTCGGCCCCGATCCAGGGCGTCATCTCGGCCAGGCGGGCCTTCTTGTCGAGCGCCGCCAGCGCGGTCCCCTCGGTCTTGTCCACCTCCACGACGCGCCAGCCGCGCACCACCATGCAATTCTCGACGTTGGTGGGGTGGGCGCGCGCGTCGTTGATCGCCTGGGCGATGGCCATGCCGATGGCGACGCCGATCGCCCCGGCCGCGCCGCCGCCGGCCACCACCGTGGTCTGCGTCATCGGCTGGTGCAGCCGCCCGGCCACCTTGCGGCAGTCGGCGATGTCGGCGTCGTGGGCGGCGAAGTCCGCGCCCGGCTTGTTGAAGTAGGTGTAGCCCGAAGACGTCCTGGTGATATCCGCCGCCTGGGCCGAGACCGCGCAGGCCGCCGCCATCGCGGCCAGCCACAACGTACGCATGAGACGCTCCCCCTGACTCCCGCGTCGAGACTATCGGGGGGCGCTCAGCTCAGCAATGGTCAAGCCTGCCGGTCGGCGAGTGGCTTGGCCGCTAATGGTAGCGACGGATCAGGCCCACCAGCTTGCCCTGCACCTGCACCTGGTCGGGGCCGAAGATGCGGGTCTCGTAGGCGGGGTTGGCGGCTTCCAGGGCGATCGAGGCGCCCTTCTTGCGCAGCCGCTTCAGCGTCGCCTCCTCGCCCATCACCAGGGCGACGACGATCTCGCCGGAGTTGGCGCTGTTGGTCTTGCGGATCACCACGAAGTCGCCGTCGAAGATGCCGGCCTGGATCATCGAGTCGCCCTGCACCTCCAGGACGAAGTGCTCGCCGGCGCCGAGGATGGTCTCGGGCACCTGCATCCGGTCGCGCTCGTGCTGGATCGCCTCGATCGGCGTGCCGGCGGCGATGCGGCCCAGCACCGGCAGCTCACGGACGTCGTTGGCGATCGCCGGTCCGGGGCCGGCGCCGGGCGCCGACTCGACCAGCTGCGGACGGAAGGCCCCGCGGCCGCGCGGCGGCGCCGCGGCGGTGGCCTGCTCGGGCATCTTCACCACCTCCAGCGCCCGGGCGCGGTGCGGCAGCCGGCGCAGGAAGCCACGTTCCTCCAGCGCCGTGATCAGCCGGTGGATGCCCGACTTGGACGCCAGGTCGAGCGCTTCCTTCATCTCGTCGAAGGAGGGCGAGATCCCGGTTTCCTTGATGCGCTCATGGATGAACATGAGCAGCTCGTGCTGTTTGCGCGTGAGCATGGTGCAGCCTCAAGAATGTCACCCGGCGCGTGCCGGAACAAATCAAAAACTCTTGTCGATGTTCTCTAGGTGTTCACGGTTAAAGTCAAGTGAACGAAAATCCCAGTCAAATCAGACCCCTGAACGGCGGCGCCGAGGGGCGGCGGCCGGCGTTTCGACTGGCGAGTCGGCGCCGACGACTTGGCTGAGTCGCGGCGGCGAGGCGGCTGATCTGGACGGTGGAGGCGGGCGATGAAGGCGATGGTGCTGACCGAGGTCGGACGGCCGCTGGCGCCGGCGGAGCGCGACGATCCGGCGCCGGCGCCCGGCGAGGCGCGGCTGAAGGTGCTGGCCTGCGGGGTCTGCCGCACCGACCTGCATGTGGTCGACGGCGAGCTGGCGGACGTCCGCACGCCGATCGTCCCCGGCCACGAGATCGTCGGCGAGGTCGAGGCGGTGGGCGAGGGGGCGGCGCTGGCGGTCGGCGCGCGGGTCGGGGTCGGCTGGCTGGCGCGCACCTGCGGGGTCTGCCCCTACTGCCGCTCGGGCCGGGAGAACCTCTGCGACGCGCCGCAGTTCACCGGCTACACCCGCGACGGCGGATTCGCCGAGAAGGTGCTGGTCGACGCGCGCTTCGCCTACCCGCTGGCGGCCGACGCGGCGGCCGGCGGCCAGGCGCCGCTGCTCTGCGCCGGGCTGATTGGCTGGCGCAGCCTGGCGTTCGCCGGGGAGGGGCGGCGGCTGGGAATCTACGGCTTCGGCGCGGCCGGCCACATCATCGCCCAGGTGGCGCGCTGGCAGGGGCGGGAAGTCTTCGCCTTCACCCGGCCCGGCGACGCCGAGGGCCAGGCCTTCGCCCGCTCTCTGGGCGCGCAGTGGGCCGGCGGCTCCGACGAGGCGCCGCCGGAGCCGCTCGACGCGGCGATCATCTACGCGCCGATCGGCCCGCTGGTCCCGGCGGCGCTGAAGGCGGTGGCCAAGGGCGGCCGGGTGGTCTGCGGCGGCATCCACATGAGCGACATCCCGTCGTTCCCCTACGCGATCCTCTGGGGCGAGCGCGAGCTGGTCTCGGTCGCCAACCTGACCCGCCAGGACGCCCGCGATTTCCTCGACGTTGCGCCCAGGGCCGGCGTGAAGACCGAGGTCACCCTCTACCCGCTGGCCGACGCCAACCGGGCGCTGGACGACCTGCGCGGCGGCCGCGTCAAGGGCGCGGCGGTGCTCGTGCCCTAGGGAAATCGGGAAGGCAGGGAAAGTAGGGACACACACGCTTTTCCCGCATCCAGCCCGCTCCAGGCGAACTGCACGGACGAAAAAGCGTGTGTGTCCCTACTTGCCCCCCGCTCACTTGCTCTTGGAAGGATGACTCTGCCGCCATCGGTGAACGCGGACCGTAGATTCTCCGTATTTTACGGCGCCGCCCCGCCAGTTCGGCAAGATCGTGCCCCCTGATCAACCGCTCCAGTCCCGAAGCACCTTCCCCGACACGGTCATGACCGGCGTTGAGGAGCTTGGGGAAAAACTTCCAATAGATTTGGGCCGGCGCCGTAGATTCTCCGTATTCTACGGCCGCGCCGAGCAATCTCTTGCCAACAAGCGCGCAAGAAGCTGTCGCCCCGCGGAAAACGCAGAGTGCAAAGCAGTTCACGATGTCAAAGACCGGCGCGCCATCAACCGCGCCGGTGAGTCGCCGTCAACGGCGCGAGATCAGGCCGCGGTGGCCTTCCACTCGGCGCGGCTGACGCGGTTGCGGCCGGAGCGTTTGGATTCGTAGAGGGCGGTGTCGGCGCGGTCCATCAGCGAGGTGGGGAGCTCGCAGGAGCGGCGCTCGGCGAAGCCGGCGGAGAGGGTGACGGCGCCCAGCTGCTCGTTGGTGGAGCGGCGCTTGAGGCGGCGCGAGCAGACCTCCTGGCGGATCTCGTGCAGCGTATGCTCGACCTGCGCGGCGCTCTCGCGGGCGAAGATCATGGCGAACTCCTCGCCGCCGTAGCGGGCCGTGAAGCGCGGCGGCGCGCCGACGCGGCCGATCACGCTGGCCACGTAGCGCAGCACCTGGTCGCCGGTCTGGTGGCCCCAGGTGTCGTTGAAGCTCTTGAAATGGTCGATGTCGAGCACCGCCAGGTGCAGCGTCGTGCCGTCGGCGTCGGCCTCGGCGGTGGCGCGCTCCAGCTCCTCGTCGAAGGCCTTGCGGTTGGCGAGGTTGGTGAGGCCGTCGGTGGTGGCGTCGCGGCGCACCTGCACCAGGTGATTGCGCAGGCGCCCGACCTCGGCTTTCGACTCGGCGAGCCGCTGCTCCAGGTCGCGGTTCTCGGTCTGCACCCGGGTGGTGGCCTGGGACAGGCCGAAGACGATGTGCTTGAGGTCCTTGGGGTCGACGCCCTCGTGCAGCTCCAGGCTGACCCCGGCCAGTTGCTGGCTGTAGTCGGCGTTGGTGCGCTGGGCCACCTGGATTGCCTGCGAGACGGTGGTCAACTCCTGGGTCAACTGCTCGCCGGCGTCCTTGATCTGGTCCTGCAGCCGCACCTTCGGCAGGTAGGTGTGGGCCAGCGACTCGGCGACCACGTCGGTGATCGGCTCGCCGCTCGCCAGCATGCGCTCGATCTCGATCGCCAGCGGACCGGAGGGGTCGGCGACGATGTGCAGCCAGAGCTCGAAATTCAGCGCCGTCGGCCAGACCTTGGCGCATTCCATCATCTCGAGGGCCGCCCTCGCCACTTCATAGGCCTTCGGCCCACGCAGGGTGAGGTCGACTTCGCCGGGCATTCTTTCCCCCTCAAACTTGGGGGCAGTCTAGGCGCGAGAGTTCAAACAGCCCGTTAAGGGTGACGCGTGGCTCGCGAGGCCCGCTACTTGCGCGCCAGGAAGGCCGGAACGTCCGAGCCGAAGCCGACCACGCGGCGGTCGTCGTCGTCGCGGCCGCGGGCCGGCGGCGGGTTGCGGCGGGTGTCGGACCGCGGCGGCTGGCGCTCCCGCGCAGCCTCCTGCGGCGGCGCCTCGCGCGGCTGGCGCTCCTGCGGCGCACGCGCCTCGGGCTGCCGGTCCTGGGTCTGCCGGTCCCGCGTCTGGCGGTCTTGCGGCTGGCGGTCCCGGGTCTGCCGGTCCTGCGTCTGGCGGTCTTGCGGCTGGCGATCCTGGGACGGACGGTCTTGCGCCTGCCGGTCCTGGGACGAGCGCTCGCGGCCGCCACGCTCGCGGCGCGGGCGTCGGGCGCGCGGCGCGTCGGCGGCCTGCTGATCGGGCTGCGGCGGAGCTGCCGGCGCGGGGACGGCCTGCGGCGCGGAGTCGGCGGCTTCGGGCGCCTCGGCGCGCGGCGTCGGCCGGGTGGGCTCCATCGCCGCCACCGAGGTCTCGCTGGCCGGCCGGCCGTAGCTGCGGTCGCGGCGCTCGGGGCGGCGCGGGCGCTCGCTGCGGCGGCCCTCGGAGGCCTTGGCCTGGCTCCAGTCGACGTCCAGCGTCATCTCGGCCGGGGCCTTGCCGATCAGGCGGATCACCTTGTCGAGGTTGCGCCCGTCGGCGGGGGTCACCAGGGTGATCGCATCGCCGCTGCGGCCGGCGCGGCCGGTGCGGCCGATGCGGTGCACATAGTCGTCGGCGTGGTGCGGGACGTCGTAGTTGAAGACGTGGCTGGTGTCGGGGATGTCGAGGCCGCGGGCGGCGACGTCGGAGGCCACCAGCAGCTGCAGCTCGCCCTTGCGGAAGGAGTCCAGCGTCTTCATGCGCTGGCTCTGGTCGAGGTCGCCGTGGATCGCCTGGGCGTCGAAGCCGTGCTTCTTCAGCGACTTGGCGACGATGTCGACCTCGCTCTTGCGGTTGCAGAAGACGATGCCGTTCTTGATCGTCGCCGCGCCGATCAGACTGCGCAGCGCCAGCCGCTTGACGCCCGGGTCGGCCGAGGGGACGCGGAACAGGTGCTGGGCGATGTTGTCGGCGGTGCTCGCCGGGCGCGTCACCTCGACCCTGAGCGGATCCTTGAGGAACTGCTTGGTCAGCCGGGTGATCTCCGGCGGCATGGTGGCCGAGAAGAACAGCGTCTGCTTGACCGCCGGCGTCATCTTGAAGATGCGCTCGATGTCGGGGATGAAGCCCATGTCGAGCATGCGGTCGGCCTCGTCGACCACCAGGATCTGCACCCCGGTGAGCAAGAGCTTGCCGCGCTCGAAGTGGTCCAGCAGCCGCCCGGGAGTGGCGATCAGCACGTCGACGCCGCGGTCGAGCTTGGCTTCCTGGTCGCCGAAGGAGACGCCGCCGATCAGCAGCGCCCAGCTCAGCTTCTGGCCCTTGGAGTAGCGCTCGAACGAGGCGGAGACCTGGTCGGCGAGCTCGCGCGTCGGGCAGACCACCAGCGAGCGCGGCATCCGCGCCTTTGAGCGGCCGGCGACCAGGCGGTCGATCATCGGCAGGGTGAAGGCGGCGGTCTTGCCGGTGCCGGTCTGGGCGATGCCCAGCACGTCGCGGCCGGAGAGGGCGACGGGGATCGCCTGGGCTTGGATGGGAGTGGCCTCGGTATAGCCCGTTGCGGCGACCGCTTCGAGAGTCGCGGGGCTGAGGCCCAGATTGGAAAAGTCGGTCATGTCTCGATTAATTCGAACCGGCGAATCAGGCACGGATCATGCGCGCCACGACCCGGTTCGGGCGAGCGGAACATAGGTAGGCGGGGCCGCAAGTCAATGTGCGGCCCGCGGCCCTACCTCGCCTCAATCCTAAGCCGTTAACCCGGATTCGTTGGCCTGGCGGGGGTGCGGCGCCGGGCTCGCGCCGCACCGGCGCCCGGATGGCGCGTATTCCCGCGCAACCCCTGCGAGCTTCGCCATTTTCTGGCGCCAAATCGGTCAAGTTGTCGCACCATCCCGGCCCCGATTTGGCCCTGTGGCCCCGTTAGCTGGCTTAACAGGTGGCTGTTGGGGTCGGGACCTCAGCCGGAGAAGCATGGGACGAAATGCAAACCAGGATCATGGCCGGCGCCGCCCTCATCGGCGTCATCTGCCTCGGCGGCTGCGCAACCGAGAGCTATGTGAAGAAGCATGTGTCCGTCGTTCAGGACCAGGTCACCACCGTGCAGACCCAGCAGCAGGCGCAGGGTACGCGCCTCGACCAGCTGGACCAGAATACCCGTGACGCGATGCAGCGCGCCGAGGCGGCCGGCAAGCTGGCCGAGGGCAAGTTCCTCTACTCGATGGTGCTGTCGGACGACTCGGTGAAGTTCCCCACCGACTCATCCAAGCTGTCGCCCGAGGCCGTGACCCGCCTCAACGACTTCGTGACCAAGCTGAAGAGCGACAACAAGAACGTCTACGTGGAGATCCAGGGCCACACCGACTCCACCGGCGGCGACGCCCTCAACATGAAGCTCGGCGAAGAGCGCGCTGAGGCCGTGCGGCTGTTCATGAACCAGCAGGGCGTGCCGCTGAACCGGATGGCCACCATCTCCTACGGCGACACGTCGCCGGTGGCCCCGAACAACAACCGCGACGGCCGGGCGCAGAACCGCCGCGTGGTGGTGATCGTGATGGCCTGACCCGCGCGCGGGCCCGGGGCCGCCAAGCCCGGGCTTGCGGCGGAAAGAGGTGGGTGTTTTCGTGAGGGCCCAGGCCGCCATCGGCCTGGGCCTCAACGTTCCGTCCGTTATGCTCGGCCTGGTCGATGGCGGCGACTTGACCCCCTGATCCGCTATCCCGCGACGGGCGCAGGGACCCTGTCTCTATCCTACCTCAGAGTGTCATCCCGGAGAGCCCGCGGTCAGGCGGACTCATCCGGGACCTACTTCGCACCGCCGTGCTGAGGAGATTCCGGATGACTCCGCTTCGCGGGTCTCCGGGATGACATTGAGGGGTGGATGGAGGGGCTGGCGGCCGTTCGTGTCGTTCGTGAGGTTCGTGGACAACCTTAAACCACCTCGCCGCCGCCGCGGCCCAACCGGAAAGAGCCGCTCGCTCCAGTTTGCGCCCCCGCGCGCCCGCCCCTATGGTCGCCTCCGCCAACCGGAGGTCCCGACCAGCCATGGATTGCCTGACGAACCGCGCCGCTGCCCCGTTCGTCCGCAATTTCCGTGGCTCCCATGACCGCCCTCCTCACCCTCGACAATCTCACCCAGCTCAGCCCTGACGGGCGGGTCCTTTTCGAGCGGCTGACGCTCAGCCTGGGGCGCGAGCGCACCGGGCTCGTGGGGCGCAACGGGGTCGGCAAGACCACGCTGGTGCGGCTGATCCTCGGCGAGGCCGAGCCGGCCGCCGGGGCGGTGGCCGTCGCCGGGCGCGTCGCGGCGCTGCGCCAGCAACTCAGCCCGCCGCCGGGCGCGACGCTGGCGGACCTGCTGGGCGTCGCCGCGCCACTGGCGGCGCTGGCGCGGCTGGAGGCGGGGCAGGGAGGCGAGGCGGACTTCGCCGCCGCCGACTGGACGCTGTCCCAGCGCACCCTGGCGGCGCTGGCCGAGATGGGCCTCGCCGACGCGGCGCTCGATCGCCCCGCGGCCACACTCAGCGGCGGCCAGGCGACCCGCGCGGCGCTGGCGGCGCTGATCGTCGCCGAACCGGACTTCATCGTCATGGACGAGCCGACCAACAACCTCGACGCCGATGGCCGCGCGGTGGTGGCGGCGATGCTGGAGCGCTGGCGCGGCGGGGCGCTGGTGGTAAGCCACGACCGCTCGCTGCTGCGCCGCATGGACCGCATCGTCGAGCTGACCAGCCTGGGCGCGAGCGTCTACGGCGGCAACTACGACCTCTATGCGGCCCGCAAGGCCGAGGCGGAGGCCGCCGCGGCGCGCGGCCTGGAGCAGGCCCGCGAGGCGCTGGCGCGCACCGAGCGGGGAATCCAGGCCTCGCGCGAGCGGCAGGCGAGCCGCGACGCGGCCGGCCGCCGCTCGCGGGCGAAGAACGACATGCCGAAGATGATGCTGAACGCCCGCGCCGAGCAGGCCGAGACCACCGGCGGGGCGCTCAGCCGGCTCGCCGAGCGCCAGCGCGCCGAGGCCGAGCGCGACCTGGCCGACGCCGAGGCGCGGATCGAGCGGGTCCGGCGCCTGGCCTTCGAGCTGCCGCCGTCCGGGCTGCCGGCGGGGCGGCAGGTGCTGAGCTTCGACGAGGTGGGATTCGCCTGGCCCCCAGGCACGGAGGGTGGCGGCGCGCCGGTGCTCGGCGGCGTCAGCTTCCGCCTGGTCGGGCCGGAGCGGATCGCCGTCACCGGCCCCAACGGCGCCGGCAAGACCACCCTGATCCGCCTGGCGCTCGGCGAGTTGGCGCCCACCGCGGGGCACGTGCGCCGCGGCGTCCCCGCCGCGCTGCTCGACCAGCGCGCGGCCCAGCTTCGCGACGACGAGACGCTGCTGGAGAACTTCCGCCGCCTGAACCCCGTCGCCGACGCGAACGGCGCCCAT
>DASXEN010000132.1:0-14776 GCA_036490095.1 Caulobacteraceae bacterium | reverse complement strand
TTCATCAAGGACTATCCCGACCTGCTGGCTGACGATCCGGCCTACGCCGCCAAGGCGCGGCGCATCGCGGCGGCGGTGCGCGACCCGGTCGAGGTGCTGGAGGCCGCCCCGCCGCCAGTGGCCCGCGCGCCGGCCGCGCCGCGCATCGCCGTCCACGACCCCTGCACGCTGCGCAACGGCCCGAGGCTCGGCGGCCGCGTCGAGGCGCTGCTGCGCCGCCTCGGCTACGACCCCCAGCCTGTGCGTGACGCCCACATGTGCTGCGGCTCGGCGGGGCCCTATGCGCTGACGCAGCCGCGCTTCGCGGCGGCGCTCAGGGCCGACAAACTGGCCGCCCTGACCGAATCCGCGCCGGCCGCGATCTGCACCGCCAACATCGGCTGCTGGATGCACCTCGCCGCGGCCTTGCCGACGCCGGTCCGCCACTGGATCGAGTTGGTGGACGACGTCACCGGGGCAGGCTGACACCTCGAGTCCGAAACCCGCCAGCGTCGGGCGCGGCGGCGTGCGATGGTTGCCTCACGGCATCAGGAGATCGCCACATGCCCTCGATTCACAAGGAAGTTTTGCTCACCGCCGACCCCGCTGCGGTGTGGGACGTGGTGCGCGACGTGGGCGCCGTGCACACCCGCTTCGCGCCGGGGTTCGTCACCGACACAGTGATGGCGGCGCCGGACGAGCGGGTCGTCACCTTCGCCAACGGCTTCGTCGCCCGCGAGGTGATCGTCGACGTCGACGAGGCGCGCCGGCGGCTGGCCTATTCGGTGCGCTCGGAGCGGCTGACGCACCACAACGCCTCGTTCCAGGTGATCCCGCAGGCGGGCGGCTGCCGCCTGGTCTGGATCGCCGACGTGCTGCCGGCGGAGGCGGCGCAGACGCTCGACGCGATGATGGGCGAAGGGATCGCGGCGGCGAAGACGGCGCTGGAGCGTGGAGCGGCCGACGCCCTCGGCCCCGCCGGTCAGCTCACCTCGCGCGCTTAGCGCCTTCTCCCGGCGGGAGAAGGCCTCAGGCCGGCAGCGGCGCCTCGGCGCCGAAGTCGAACGGGCGGCGGCGGACCTCGGCGATCGCCGCGGCGGCCGGCGCGCCGAAGCGGCGGGCGATGTCGCGCTGCAGGGCGTTGGCGGCCAGCATGTGGCCGCGGAACAGGAAGTCGACCAGCCAGCCCTCGATCGGCACGATCGACACCACCGTCCGGAAGGCGATGTAGAAGCCCATCCGCGCCATGGTGAAGCTGGAGGCGCGGGCGCGCAGGCCCTCCCACAGCAGCCACAGCCCGGCGCCGAGGCTGAACAGGGTGCCGGCCACCGGCACCGGGGCCAGCAGGCCGTCGATGCCGACGCTGAAAGGTCCCAGCCCGATCAGCCGGTCGGCCAGGCGCTTGATCCGCTCGGCGGTGAGCCAGATGCGGTGGGCTTCGGCGGCGCTGATATCCGTCACGCGATGACCTCGAAACATCCCGGGCAAGGTCGGGCCCGGCCGCCCGGCATTCAAGCGCATCGCGGTGAAGCCTTCGTGTGCGGCGGGGCCGACCCGCCTTAGATGGCCCCGAACGCGCGCCGTTCAAGGATTGCGGCCGGCCCAAGTTTCGCGACTATCACCCTGGAAAGATTGATGATTTGGCGAAGGGGCGCGCGGATGGCGGCAGCGGCGGCCGGCCTGAAGGTGGTGCTGGTGGGCGGCACGTCGCACGCCGGCAAGTCGACACTGGCGCAGGCGCTGGCCGCGCGGCTGGGCGGCACGGCGCTCTCGACCGACAGCCTGGCGCGCCATCCCGGCCGCCCCTGGCGCAACGACGGAACGGCGGTCCCGCCGCACGTGGTGGAACACTACGGCACGCTGGCCCCCGAAGCGCTGATCCAATCGGTGATGGCCCACTACGAGCGGATGTGGCCCGGCGTTCGCGAGTTGATCGAGCAGCAGGCGGACGATCCAGCCGCGCCGCGCCTGGTGCTGGAGGGCTCGGCGCTGCTGCCCGCCCGCGTCGCCGAGCTCACCCGCCCGGACGTCGGCGCCCTCTGGCTCCTCGCCGACGAGGCGCTGCTGCAGCGGCGGATGCACGCTGAGAGCCGCTACGCCGCGGCGGCCGCGCCCGCCCGCCAGCTGATCGACGCCTTCCTGGAGCGCACCCGCCGCTACCAGCGCCTGACCGCCGCCGCCGCGCATCGCCTCGACCTGCCAACCCTGGCCGTCCGCGACAGCGAGGATGCCGACGCCCTCGCAAGCCGGGCGCTGGCTGTGCTGGGCGACGGCGCGCCGGGGACGGGGTCGGCCGACTAGCTCAGTCCCGACAGGAGCGCGTGAGCCGTCTCACGTCAGGCTACCTTTCCACGTCCGCGAGCGGGCGCCGGGAAGCAGCGATCCGCGCCTGCCGCGGAACCTCAGCGCAGCATCTTCTCCGGCGCCGGGGCGGCGACGAAGGCGCGGCGCAGCGCCAGCCAGGCGGCGAGGGCCACCAGCGCGCCGGCGACGGCGCTGTCGGCGAAGTAGCGGGCCGAGCCGTCGCCGTCGGCGAACAGCACGAAGGTCGCCATGTTGGTCAGGAAGTGCAGCCAGGTGGCGATCGCCACCCGGGCGACGGGCGAATAGCCGATGGTGAAGGCCGCCAGCGTCACCGAGACGGCGACCGCCGAGACGCAGAACAGCGCGAACGGCCCCGGCCCCACCGCCGGCAGCAGGAACACGTGCCCGACCGCGAACAGCGCGCCGGTGACCAGCGCCGCGGCCAGCCGCGGCAGCCGCAGCTCCAGCAGCGGCTGCACCAGCCCGCGCCAGCCCACCTCCTCCGCGCCCGCGCCGACCACCTGGGCGGCGAGGAACAGCGGCAGGCCGGCGCCGCCAAGCTTGGCGAGGTCCGCGCCCGGCCACTTCGCGTGCTGCGCCGCCGCCAGCGCCAGCATCACCAGGGCGAAGAGGCCCACGGCGACCAGCGAGCCGGCGAGCGGCGTCGCCCAGCCGCGCCGGGTCACCGGCGGAAACGGCAGCCGCAGGCGCCAGGCCAGCGCCACCGCCGCGGCCCCGACCGCGGTGCTCAGCACCGTCAGCCGCAGGAAGTCCGGATCGATGCGGCTGGCGTCCTGCGCCATCGCCAGCAGCGGCGAGGCGATCGCCGACACCACCAGGAACAGCAGGATCGGCCAGAGGATGCGGCGGCGCGGCCCGGGGGCGACGGCGGACGCGGGGGCGGACACGGGATCGGTGGTGGACACGGGGGCGGACCGGCTCCTGCATGAGTCGCGCGAACTTGGCCCTTGGGTTAGCACGGGCGGGCGCGGCAGGCGCGGCGGCGTTGCACGGCGGAGGGACCTTGGCCGAGTTCAGCTTCGAGGCGACGGTGATCTACTGGCGCGGCCCGTCGCCCTTCTTCTTCGCGCCCGCGCCGCCGGACGTGGCCGCCGAGATCCGCCGCGTGGCCCGCTTCGTCAGCTACGGCTGGGGCGTCATCCCGGTCGAGGCGAGGATCGGCGAGGCGGCCTTCTCCACCTCGCTGTTCCCCAAGGACGAGACCTACCTGCTGCCGATCAAGGCCGCGGTGCGGCGCAAGACCGGCATCACTGCCGGCGACCTGGTCGCCGTGGAGATGACGCTGCGGCCGGGCAGGCGGTAGCGGCCCCTTCTCGCCGGAGCGCGTCTCGAACCACGCTACCCCCGCACCGCCCGGAAGCACCACCACCGGTCCGTCGCCCGCGGCGGGCGGCCGGGGCGGTAGCCGCCGCAGACGCTGACGTCAGTGAAGCCGGCCTCCTTCAGCGTCAGCTCGAACTCGTGCAGGCCCCATGCGCGGGTGGCCAGTTCCTCCAGCTCCGACTCGACCAGCCGCCCGCCGCGCCAGCGCTCGTAGCGGGTGTGGCAGACGAGGCGCTGGCCCAGCAGGTCCACCTCGACGCGGCGCGTCTCCAGCCGCAGCAGGTCGCCGGCGGGCGTCATCCAGGTGCGGACGGAGTCGTGCGCAGCGCTGGTCAGATAGCCGAGCGGCATCAGGTCGACGTAGAGCCGCCCGCCCGGCGCCAGGTGCTCGCGGAAGCGCCGCAGCGCCGCCAGCGCCTCGGCGTAGTCGTCGATCAGGGTGAAGGTCCCCACCGGCGAGACGATGGCCGCGAACGGGGCCGGATAGGCGAAGTCGTGGAACGACATCCGCCGCAGCGTCGCGTTGAGGCCGCGCGCGTCGCAGGCCTGGCGGGCCTGGGCGAGCATGGCGGCGGAGCGGTCGAAGCCCTCGATCGGGACTCCCGCCTCCAGCAGCGGGATCAGCAGGCGGCCGGCGCCGCACCCGGCCTCCAGCACCGGGCCTGAAAGCGCGCCGAGCTCGGCGGTGTAGTAGCCGATGTCGTCGAGCGCGCCGGGCGGCTTGTCGAGGACGTAGACCTCGGCGCAAAGCTCGCCGTAGCGGTTCTTGATGGACGGGTCGTTGGTCGGGGCGGCCGGATTGGCCGGGATGTCGGACATGCTGTCTCGCGGGTTCGGACCGGCGGCGGGGATCGGCGCGCCGGCGTGAAGCGTGGGCGCCGGCAAGGTGGCCGGCGTGGCGTGGGAACGACGCGGGCGGCGAAGCCTAGCGGGCGGGGCCCTCGGCCGCGGTGGGCGTCGTGCGAGATAGTGCGGTCATGGGACGTCCTTTCCAGGCTCGGGTTGGGGTTCTCGCAAGGCTTGGCCGACTGCGCCGGCGGCGTCAAGCGATGGGCGCCGTGGCGATTGGCGCCGCGGGACAGCAAGCAATTGTGATCGCAGGCGAAACCGGGCTTGCGGCCAGGTTTGGAGACTTCGTCCGTGGTGGTTCTATTGAGGAAACACAGACATAGTCGCTTGTTGGCCATGGTTAACCGCCGGTTCACCCTGCCCCATAAAAGACTTAGTGTAGTAATCGGCTGATTTGCAGTTGCGTTTCTACGACTATCGGTTGACATTACTGTTTTCGCGCCGTGAGCGCGGCCCTCCTGTCGATGAGGGAACCCGATGTTCGGACGTGACCCGGCCACCGCGACGGGATTGAGGCGCGGTCCGCACCGGCCAGACCCGCCGGCCGCCTCCGCCTTTGCCGACCAGGAGGCCTTCCGCTTCTTCTACCGGTGGGGCGGCGAGCTGTCGTCGATCCTGATCCGCATCCGCGCCCGCTTCGACGGCGACCTCGACCAGTACCTGCTCTACCTGATCTTCCTGCTGGCGGAGCTGTCGCAGACGGTGCTGCGCGCCGACGCCGCCGCGCGCGGCGAGCGGCCGCCGCTCTGGGTGCGGCGCGGCATGAACGCGCTCAGCCTCGCCGACATCACCCGCATCCCCCGCGAGACCGCCCGCCGCAAGCTGCAGCTGCTGGTCGCCCACCGCTACCTGGAGCGCGGCGAAGGCGGCCTCTACTACCTCGCCGACCGCTACGGCCTGGACGAGTTCTTCGCCGAACTGAAGCCGCTGTTCTGGGACGGGTTGATGCCGGCGCGGGGGCACTAGGGGTGCGTCCTTCGAGACGGCCGCGTTGCGGCCTCCTCAGGATGACGAAGTGGGGTGGGCCGCAACAAAGCTCGTCATGGTGAGGAGCGCTCGACAGAGAGCGCGTCTCGAACCACGCACCCCCTCAAAGCCCCGCCTCCGTGCGGTCCATCCATGTCCACAGCTCGCGCACCGCCAGCGCCCGCAGCGCCGCGTCCGGGGCGCCGATGGCGCCGAGGCCGGTGGCGTCGAGGGCGTCGTCGAGGGTGAGCGGCTCGGCGCGGTCGAAGCGGCCGAGCCGGCGGGCGAGGCGCACGTAGCGGCGCCAGGCGCAGTCGAGGCCGGCCGCGCCCGCCAGCGCGCCGGGCGGCAGCAGGCCGCTCTTCAGCACCCTGTGGAAGGCCACCAGCGAGGCGCCGCGGCAGACCGCCCCCACCAGGCTGGCCAGCCAGGCGCCGTCCATCGGCGCGGCGGCCAGGTCCTCCGGCGGTGCGGCGTCCTCGGCCAGGCCTGGCGTCGGCGCCTCGCCGACCACGCTGAGCACGATGTTGCCGCGGTCGTCGGCGAAGCCGTACTGCACGCGGCCGGGCGCCAGCGGGCGGACGTCGAAGTAGAGGTGCTCGCTCGCCGAGCGCTGCCGGCGCGGCGGGAACAGCCGGAAACGCGGGCGCACGGCGGCCGGGCCGACGGGCCGGCTGCGCTCCAGCGCCCAGCTGACGCGCGCCGCCGACGGGCGGCCCGATGCGAGGTTGAACAGGCAGGTCATGGCGCGGTCTCCTCCGCTGTGACGGGCGGAAGGACAGGCCTTTCAGCAAGCTCGCGCAATAGTCGTGGCGCCGGGCCTGGGTAGCATAACGAGCATTATTCTACCTAACCTGGGGTTTCCCCGGAACCATCTTGCGCGCCGCACAACGGCAGAGGTCGTTTGAGGTCTAAATCGCCCACTTTCCTTCCCCCCTTGCGGGAGAAGGACCCGCGCCGGATCACGCCGCTTTGCCGTCCTTGCGGATGCCGTGGGCGATGAAGTTGACCGCGTCGGCGCGCTCCATGCGCTGCTGTCCCAGCATGAAGGCGGCGTGGCTCTCGCGCTCGGAGAAGATCGCCACCAGCAGGTTGGCCCCGGTGACGACGCCGCGGCCGGACGACATCACGTGGACCACCGAGCGCTGGACCACGCGGTGGAAGCCGGCGGTGGGCGCCACGTGGGCCGCGTCGCCCAGCTCGACCAGCATCGCCAGCTCCTCGTCGAGGTAGCGCGTCAGCTCGGCCCGCAGCCGCGCCAGGTCGACCTGGCAGGCCTGCATCACGGCGGTGGCGTCCGGGTCGTCGGCCAGCACCAGCAGCAGGTGCTCCAGCGTCGTGTAGCCGTGGCGCCGCTCGGCGGCCGCCGCGACCGCCTTGTGCAGCGTCGCCTCCAGGGCGGGGCTGAACGAGGCGTGGCGCAGCCCCGGGGCCGCGGGCTCTGGCGGCGGCGGAGCAGCCGCGGCGGCCGGCGGCGGCGGCTTCGCGCCCGCCTCCGCCGCCCCAGCCGCCCTGACCGCGGCGGCCAAGGTGTTCCAGTCGCCCGCGCCGAGCGCCTTGGCGATCAGCTCCAGGCTCTCGGCGATGGTGATCTTCAGGCCCTTGGCCGCCAGCCCCGCGCGGAGGCTGCGGGCCATGGCTTTCGCGTCGCGAAAGTCGCGCATGTGGTTGTCCTTTGCTTGAACGAATGGCTGTGCGTCAGGCGCTTGCGTTGCTGACCCGTTCGTTCGGGAGCAAAGGAGGCTTGCGAAGGCCGCGATACGTTCACCGTACCCTCCTTGGAGGGCGCAAGCGGCAGGTCGTATCCACCTGGTTCGATGCTGTACCCGCGCGGCGGCGCCGTCAAGGCGAGCCCGGGGCCGCGAGCCCGGGCCGCGCTGCGCCGCCGCCCTCCGAACCGCCTCCGCATCGCGCCGCTTCCAGAAACCGCGGTTTTGTGTAGGTTGCGCCGTCCCATCAACCTGGACCGCGCGCGACGGCGCGGCCGCCACTGGTCGGACGATCCATGAAGCTCACCATCGAGCGGGCCGCGCTCCTGAAGGCGATGGGGCACGTGCACAGCGTCGTCGAGCGGCGCAACACCATCCCGATCCTCTCCAACCTGCTGCTGTCGGCCAGCCCCGGGCAGCTGGCCTTCTGCGCCACCGACCTCGACATGGAGATCGCCGACGCCAGCCCGGCCGAGGTCGAGGACGCCGGCCAGGTCACCGCCCCGGCCCACACCCTGTTCGAGCTCGTCCGCGAGCTGCCCGAGGGCGCCGACGTGGCGCTCAGCTACACCGGCGAGGACCCGCGCCTGGCGGTGCAGGCCGGCCGCGCGCGCTTCAACCTGCCGGTGCTGCCGGCCGGCGACTTCCCGGCGACCTCATTCGGCTGATCGACAAGAGCCGCTTCGCGGTCTCCACCGAGGAGACCCGCTACTACCTGAACGGCCTCTACCTGCATGCGGTGGTCGAGGACGGCACGCCGAAGCTGCGGGCGGTGGCCACCGACGGCAAGCGGCTGGCGATGGCCGAAATGCCGGCCCCGGAGGGCTTCGCCGGCGCACCCGGCGTGATCATCCCGCGCAAGACGGTGAACGAGGCGCGGCGGCTGATGGACGACGCCGGCGAGACCGTCACCCTCGCCCTCTCGCCGCAAAAGGTCCGCTTCGGCTTCGGCCGCGCGTCGATGACATCGAAGGTGATCGACGGCTCGTTCCCGCGCTACGACCAGGTGATCCCCCGCGACAACCGCCGGGTGATGACCGTCGACGCCGCCCTGCTCGCCGGCGCCGTGCGCCGCGTCACCACCATCTCCAACGAGCCGCTGCGGGCGGTGCAGCTGGCCATCGAGGCCGGCCGCATGACCCTCACCGTGCGCAACATGGACGCCGGCCAGGGCGTGGAGGAGCTGGAGGTCGACTACGACGGCGCGCCGTTCGAGATCGGCTTCAACGCCCGCTACATCCTCGACGTCGCCGCCCAGCTCGGCGGCGAGCTCGCCGAGTTCCGCTTCGCCGACCCCGCCGGCCCGGGCACGGCCATGGACCCCACCCTGATGCTCGACCCCACCGACGCCGGCGTGCTCTACGTGCTGGTGCCGCTGCGGGCGTAGGGGCGACTGTGGTAGACCAATCGAACGAACAAGAGTTCGTCGGCACGCTCTCCGCGGAGGGGTTAAAATGGCCTCTTACTCTCTCGGCGATCTTGTCCAAGGACGGCGAACTCGATCTCGACTTCCCATCGCTGCCTTACAACAACGAAACAGTGGAAATCCAACGGCTTTGGAACAATGATCGCGGTACGGTTCGCGACTTCGCATTTGAGGGTATCAGTGCGAACGGCGAGCGAATCACAAGCCAGTGGCTCCGCTTCAGTAAAATGGGCATCCGTTCCGATGAGGAGGGTGATTTTCTGACCATTTCCGGTCGCTTTGCAAAGGTGATCCTGACTAAGCCGGCGGTTACACCTTATGCCAAGCCCTTTGTGCGTCAGCTCTTGCGGAATTGCGAAGGCTTTCGACTCTTGCGTGTCGAATCTCCTCTCGGTAGCGTTGTATTTCGCGGCAGCCACGACATCGAAAGCCCAAGAGCCCTCACCGGCATTTTGGAGATCGTCGGCCCGGAGGACATTGATAACCAGGTAGCTTGGCGGCGAGAGGCGGAGTTACTGCTTCTCCACGTGCGTCAAATTATGTCTTTCGCGATGGCGCAGGTGATTAAGGTTCCCCTCATCCAGATGGGCGCCGACGGATACTTCGAGCAAACGATCTGGTCGGAGACCGACGGCGGGAGAGTGGGCCAGCCGCTGATCCACTACTTGGATCAGACCGCCATGTTTGAGACCGCTGTGAGTTCGTTTTTCGATCCCGCCATCCCGGCCAAGGGCCTGTCGTTCGCCATGGAATGGTTCGCCATGCCCGCGCGCTACACTGAGATGCGTCTCCTTCACGCTCTTACGGCGCTGGAGAACCTAGTCGAGGAGAACCTCGGTGAAGAAGACAGTTTCTTCCTGCGTGAAGGTCGTTTCGAGACTCTCTCAAAGGCGATGCGCCGTGCTCTCGATTCCTTGATTGAAGGAGAGGCAGAGGGGGTTTTCCGCCGAGGGCTAGCCTCGAAAATGCGCGACCTTAACCGACGCACGCTGTTCGAAAAGGCCATGCTGCTGGTGGAGCGATGGGGTGTTTCGCTTGAAAGCTTTGTGCCTGCCGATCTCAAAGCAGCGATCAAAGCGCGCGACCTGATCGTTCACCGGGGGCGGTACTACGAAGACGCCGCGGGCAGTCCTGAGCAACCCAGTCTCTGGGACCACATCTTGATCGTCCGCGAACTCGTGGCGCGCATGATCTTCACCGCGCTCGGATTTAAAGGGTCCTATTTGTGCTTTATCGGTGGCCAACACACGCGAACCTGGCCGCCCGGTGGTGGTACTACAACTTGATCAATACAACCACGCCTTAGCTCAAGGGCGGTGAGGATGCACGGCGACGCGCTGGCCGGCGGCCTGCCCCACTGGATGTTGCTGGCGGGACCGGCCACGGCGCTGGCGTTCGCCGCCGGCGTCACCTGGCTGGGGTGGCTCAGGCCGGGCTACAGCGCCGTGCGCCAGACGATCAGCGAGCTGGGACCGCTGGGCGGCAAGGGCCGCCGCTCGCTCGCCTGGCTCAACCTGGTCGTCGCGCTGGGCGCGCTGGCGTTCGCGCTGGGCCTGGCCTCGACGGCGCGGCTGTCGGCCGTGACCGTCGCGCCGGCCTGGTTCGTCGGCGCCTGGGCGGGCCTCACCGCCGGCCTCGCCGCCTTCCCAAGCGGACATCGGCTCCACAACGTCTTCGGCCTGCTGCAAACCGTCCCCTTCATCGGCGCGCCGCTGGCGGTGGCGCAGGGATGGCGCGCCCTGGGCGCCGCGCCCGCCCTCTCCTGGATCGGCCTGGCGCTGCTGGTCGCGGCGATGGCGCTCAACCTCGCCCCCGCCTTCTCGCGAAGCCTCGCGGCGAGGCTGGCGCCGGTCTACGGCCTGGCCCAGCGCGCCCTGTTCGCCAGCTGGCACGGCTGGTGCGCGGCGCTGGGCGTGCTGCTCTACGTGCGCGGTTAGCGGGGATTGGCGGCGTCGGGTCTTGCGGCGCGCGCCTCGACAGTGTGAAGGAGGGGCTTCGCCTCGCCGGAGTCGCGGCCGTCGGGGCGGCGGCGTTGCTCGCCAACGGCGGCCGGTATCCGGACGTCGAGCTCGACTAGCGATTTCTGCGCGGACGCCACATGCCAGACGAGCACCAGCCGGACCCTGATGAGCAGCCAAAGACCGAGGCCGAGGCCGAGGCCGACGCCGACGCCGACGCCGACGAGGAGCCGATGCACATCCACCGACCGAAACCGCTGCACGGCCTGCGTGAGCTGGCCGTCGAGATCGGCGTCATCGTCATCGGCGTCCTGATCGCGATCGCAGCGGAGCAGCTGGTCGAAGGCCTCGGCTGGCGTCACAAGATCCACGAGAGCGAGCAGGCGATGCGCGCGGAGCTGGTCGCCGACGACGGCGGCCAGGCCTTCATGCGCGCGGCGATCGCGCCCTGCCTGGACCGCCAGCTGCAGGCCATCGGCCAGGCGGTGGCGGCGCGGAAGGACCGGGCCGAGGTCGCCCGCCTGGCTCACGCCTACAGCCCGCCCACCTACACCTGGGACGACCAGGCCTGGCAGTCCTCGGTGGCCGCGGGGATCGGCCCGCACATGGGCGCGCGCCGCACCGCCGAGTGGAGCGGGGTCTATTCGGGCGTGGCGATCCTCAACCACCTCACCGAGCAGGAGTTCAGCGCGGTGAGCGCCCTGAGGGCGCTGCCGTCCAGCGAGGGGCCGCTCGACGACGAGGACGCCCGGCGCCTGACTGAGGCCGCCGCCACGCTCGAGCGCCTGAACGTCTCGCTGTACAGCTGGTCGGCCGGCTTCCTGAAGAACCTCGAGCGCCTGCAAAGCCCGGTGCCGCTGGCGCAGCGAACGGCCCTCATCGCCCGCGCGCGACAAAGGTTCGGCGGCTGCGTGGTGATCCCCAACCCGAAGCTGTTCCGCCCCATGGACAACCTGACCTCGGAGGACGAGCGGCGGGCCAGGATGTACAGCGGCGACACGACCGTCCGCCCCTGACCCGCCGCAGCTCTCCCCTTCTCCCCTTGCTTGCGGGACGAGGAAAATCAGCCGTGGATCCAGCGCCTCGGATAGCGCAGCGGCAGCGGCATCTGGCGGTCCGAGAGCTGGTAGGGGTCGGTCAGGTCGTGGAAGGCGGTGTCGGACTCCAGGTCGAAGAAGCGGCTGTAGAACGGGTCGTCGCGCAGCACCGAGCCCCAGCGTTGCTGCATATAGACGACCTCGCTGTGGAAGCGCTCGGCCTTCTCCGGCGCGTCGTCGGCGCCGCGGCTGGCCGACTCGTAGTGGGTGGCGACGAAGTTGGGCGCCCACACCACCTTGCGGCCCTGCTCGCGCGCCTTCAGGCACAGGTCGACGTCGTTGAAGGCGACCTTGAGCCGTTCCTCGTCCAGCCCGCCGACGTCCCAGTAGAGCTTGCGCTCGACCAGCAGGCAGGCCGCCGTCACCACCGACAGCTCCTGGGCGATCAGGGCGCGGCCCATGTAGCCCGGCTCGTGCTCGCCGATGCCGCC
Organism: Caulobacteraceae bacterium; assembly: GCA_036490095.1. Lineage (GTDB taxonomy): Bacteria > Pseudomonadota > Alphaproteobacteria > Caulobacterales > Caulobacteraceae > Acaudatibacter. Next base: position 2,713 of record DASXEN010000132.1, on the reverse strand, counting down.
GTTCATGTGGCATGCGACGCCGCCGATGCCGGTCACCACGCCGGCGTGCTGCACGAGGCCGTCCGGGTAGAGGAACTTGCCGCCGACGACGCCCACGTCCCGGTCCGCCAGCGCCTCGTTCACCAGCACCCGCAGCCAGGCGCCGTCGCGCACGTGCAGGTCGTTGTTCATCAGCACCAGGTAGGCGGCGCCGGTCTGGCGGGCGGCGAGGTTGTTCAGCCGCGAATAGTTGAACGGCTCCTCCACGCGCAGCACCCGCACCCGCGGGTCGGCCACCGCCTCGCGGGCGAAGTCGGCCGCGGCCTCTGACGTCGACCCGTTGTCGACCAGCATCACCTCCAGGGCGCCGTAGTCGGTGGCCAGCACCCGCTGCAGGCACTCGCGCGTCAGGTCGATCCGCTCGCGGTAGGGGATGATGACGCAGGCGCTGGGCTCGTCGGCGAAGCCCCAGTCGACCTGGTACCAGGTGCGGCCGGCGACGCTGCGCACCTGCGCCGCCAGCCCCTGCCGCGCCAGGTGGTCGGCGATGGCGCGGCGGCCGGCGTCGATGGTCGGCGGCGCGGCCTCCGGCGCGCCGTCCTCGGCGAGCGGGTCTGTGCGCCGATGGCACAGCAGGTCCGGCACGTGGCAGATGCGGTCGTGGGAGATCAGCTCGCTCAGCCGCAGCAGCAGGTCGTGGTCCTCGGCGCCGGGGTAGTCGCCGCGCACGCCGCCGACGCGCCGCAGCATCTCCGCGTCGGCCCAGAAGACGTGGCCGATGTAGTTGGCCGCCAGCATCATCCGGTAGTTCCACTTCGGCCGGAACTGCGGCTCGCTGTGGCGCCCCGCGCCGTCGACCCGGTCGCCGTCCGCATAGGCCAAGAGCGCGTTGGACGCGGCCGCCTGGCGGGCCATCACCTCGAAGGCGACGTCGGCGAACACGTCCCCGGGCTCGCAGAACAGCACCCAGCCGCCTTGCGCCTCGGCCAGCGCCAGGTTGACCCGCGCCGCCGGCCCCTCGCCTTCCGCGCTCTGCCGCCAGCGGATCCGCGCGTCGCAGCTCGCATAGGCCTCGCACTGCAGCGCCGTCGCGGCCGGCGTCGGCTCGTCGACGACGAGCAGCAGCTCCCAGTCCGCCAGCGTCTGGCCGAGGATGGATTCGACCGTCGCCACCAGGCGCCGCAGCGCCGGCCCCCGCGCCGCCAGGATGACGCTGACCTGCGGCCGGTCCCCAAGCGCGGCGGCGCTTCCGGCGCGGGCGCTCTCCCGTTCGGTCGCCATGCGCTGGCGCAGCGCGTCCGCATAGCGCGACGCCCAGACGTGGTAGTCGCCCATGTTGGCGCGCGAGCGCTGCCGGCGCCGCGGCGGCTGCTGCGCCTCGCAATCCTCGCCGTCGCCGGCCACGGGCGGCGCAGCGAACCCCTTCTGCGCCAGCGTCAGCCTGGCCTGGGCGGCGTAGGGCAGCGCCGCGTCGTCCAGCACCTCGTTGCGGTCGTGCTGGACGAAGAAGTCCTGCGTCGGGTTGTCGGTGCCGTTGCCGGTGCCGCGCGCCAGCCGCCGGCGCCAGTGCGCCTGCGAGCGCAGCACATAGTGGTTCAGCTGCCAGTCGCCGAGCACCACCCGGCCGGGCCGCACCACGCCCAGCGGGTCGGCCCAGGTGATAGGCCGGCCGAGCACATCGGTGTACTTGGCCGGGCCCTCGAAATAGTGGGCGTTGCGAATCCGCTTCACCAGCTTCGGCCGCACGAACGACTTGACGTGGCGGTTGGTGTCGAACTGGGTGACGGCGCGCCGCGTGAACGTCTCCATCACCAGCCGCCCGCTTGCGTCTTTCACGCCGCCGTTGCCGAAGATCAGCCAGTTGAGGGCGAAGGCGTCGTGCGCCTCGTGCCGGCGCAGCAGGTCGGGCAGCCGCGCGCCGGGCGGCGGGATCAGGAACTCGTCGACGTCCAGGAAGCCGATCCACTCGAACGCCTCGCCGAACCGGTGCAGGCAGTCACGGTAGGCCGCGTGCTGGCGCGCCTTCTCGGTGGTGGTCCAGTTGAACACCTCGACCGGAAAGTGGGCGCTGAGGCGCCCCAGCACCTCGGTCGTCGCGTCGGTGGAGGCGTCGTCGTAGACCAGCAGCGCGTCCGCGCCGATGTGCGAATAGTGGGCCACCCACTCGGCGATGTCGTCGGCTTCGTTCTTGACGAAGAGGCAGATCGCCGACTGGCGCATTTTTCTCTCTTAGATTGTTGACCGTTCGTCCCAGGCCGCGCTAGGCCGCCCCGGGGCCGCAGGGCATATCGGCACATTCCGCCCGCACCGTCACCCCTCTCAATGTTGAGAGGTTCCCGACCCAGGATTGCAGAATTCAACCCAAGCTATACTGAGCGCCGCCGGCCTGCAGCCTGACCTCCCGCGTGACCCCGGCCGCCGCCAGGAAGTCGCGGTCGTGGCTGACCACCAGCAGGGCCCCGTCGTAGGCCAGCAGCGCGGCTTCGACGGCGGCGATGCTCTCCAGGTCGAGGTGGTTGGTGGGCTCGTCGAGCACGATCAGCTGCGGCGGGCGGGCGGCCATCAGCGCGCAGGCGAGCGCCGCGCGCAGCCGCTCGCCGCCGCTCAAGGCCCCCACCGGCTTCAGCGCCGTGACGTTGCGGAACACGAAGCGGGCCAGCGCGGCGTGGGCGGCGTTGTCGTCGGCGGCGGGGTTCAGGCGGCGGAAGTTCTGCAGCAGGGTCTCGTCGTCGTT